>JAMONO010000175.1 GCA_027065715.1 Flavobacteriales bacterium | reverse complement strand
GCCTTCAAACCTTCGGCTATCGAGTTGAAAAATATGTTGCCGGGTGAAATTGAATTCTTGAACTACGGTTGTAACGCTTGTCACAAATTCGGAGAGCCGTTTAACGGACCCGACTTGTTAATGGTTCACAAACGTAGAGATGACAAATGGTTAAGAGAGTGGATTTTGGATCCCGAATCCAAATACAAAGATGCAGACATCGAAGCCATGCGTCAAACCTTCAAATTGGCAATGCCCAATCAACATGTTGACCCCAAAGATGTCGATAAGTTGATTGAGTATATGAAAGCCAAATCGGAACAAGTTATTAAAGATATGCAATAGTTCTTTAATTGTTTATAATTCAACAAATTGGGCTGTCAATATTGGCAGCCTAATTTGTTAAAAATAATAGTTAAATTATTTGATTGTTATTTAAAATCATTATAAATTTGTCTAAAATTAAAACTTATTATTATGAATGGAAATGCTAAAAAGTTCAAAATGCTGTATATGGTTTTCGGACTGTTGGGAACAGCTTTAATTGTGGCTACCTACTTTTTGCCTATTTGGTGGGTTGCTTTACAAAGTATTCAATATCCCAAAGCCATGTATCCCAAAGGAATTCGAATTGAATTTAAATATGACGGGGTTTACAACGGTTGTAAAGGGGTGCGTGAACGTGAAGAATTGGCTATGGATGCCGGTGCCGATTGTTTGATTGAGATGAACAAAATTAACCACTTTATCGGTATGTATCCTATTGTGCAAGGGGTAAATGATGTGGACGAATTGGGTAATCATGTAAAATATCCCGTATATGCCGGCGACAGTATTCCCGATGACAAAATACCTGGAGCTTTAAAAGTTTTGGACGGAATTATGCGTAATGCCAAAATAGCTTTCGGTTTGTTGGCTGTATTAGGATTGCTGTTTGTTTTTATCGACAAGAAAAAATTAACATGGGCTGCCGTTTTAACTGCTTTAACCCCGTTTTATTTCTTGTTTATTTACGTATATTATCTTTATTGGTATGGGCACCATCTCGGTTTACACGGAGGAGGAGCTTTTAACGGTATCAAACCGTTTATGCCTACGGTTTTCGGTGAAGGAAAAGTGGCTCAGTTTACCACCATGTCATATCCATATATTGGTTTCTTTGTAGGTTTAGCCGGTTTTGTATTGTTGATATTGGCTATTAATTTCAAGAACAAATATTTTAAAGTTAAGCAATAATAAATTGTTAATAACAACTTAAACGGGGTGCGACCCCTTTGCGGGGTCGTCCTCTTTTCTTTTATTTTTTTATTTCGTATATCGTATAATTTCAGAGAGTTTTTAGTGGGATTGAGATTTTCATAGATTTAATTTTTCATTTCTTTCCCTTTTGGGTTGGAAGAAGAGATAAAAACCCGTAAATTTTTTGACCCCGAAGGGGTCGCACAAAACAAACCGTAACACAAATGAAAAATATTTTTTCATACATATCTTTCTTAATTATTATTGCCGTACAAGCACAAATAGACAAAAGTTACCACCCCGGTTTACAAACTCCGGTTGAAGGTTACAAAGGAAGTAAAGAAAACATGCAAAACATTCAACCTTTGTTAGATGCTTTAAAACCCGGAGATACTTTAAAACTTACCCCCGGATTTTATTACGGTCCCGGATACATCAGAACTCCCAATGTTACTATTGACGGTCAAGGAAAAGCCACCGTTTCGGGGCGAAGCCTAAAATCGGTTTTGTATGTTGAAGCGAACGATGTAACCATAAAAAATTTGCATATTATTGAATCGGGAGACTCGCCCGACCGCATAGATTGTGCCATAAAACTGAAAAAAGCCAACGGATTTATTGTAAAAAACAACAAAATAGAAGAAACACTTTTTGGTATCGACGTTTTTTGGAGCGAAGGCGGATTGATAAAACACAACGATATAACTTCAATCTCGCGTAAACCCAAAGGACTAAAAGGTGATGCTATCCGTTTTTGGTATTCTAAGCACAATTTGGTGCAAGAAAACTATTGGCATCAAGTGCGTGATATGGTAGTTTGGTATTCGTCCGATAACCAATTTGTAGGTAATTACGGTGATGGCAATCGTTACAGTATTCATTTTATGTATTCGCATAACAATCAAATTTCGCATAATCATTTTTCCAATTCTTCGGTGGGAATATTTTTGATGTATAGCGAAAAAACAATCATGAACAATAATTTGATTGAAAACAGTCAAGGAGTAACCGGTATGTGTTTGGGTATGAAAGAAACATCTTCCAATCAAATTATAGATAACAAATTTTTGTATTCGGCACGGGGTATTTATATCGATGTGTCTCCTTTTGTGCCGTGGAAAACCAACACCATTTCGGGCAATGAAATTGCTTTTTGTAATACGGCTATTGAATTTTTAAAAGATCAAGAGGGGAATGTATTCAGCGAAAATATGTTTCACGATAATTTGACACAGGTTTTTATACAAGGAGGTGGAACCGCTAATCGTAACAAATGGATAAACAATTATTGGGGGGACTATGCCGGATATGACAAAGACGGCGACAATATTGGTGATTTTCCGTATCGAATATACGAATATCATGCACGTTTATGGCGATTCAATAAAAATATTAAGTATTTTTACGGTACGCCTATTTTAAGTATTTTGGATTATCTGGAAAAATTGGCACCTTTTTCAAAACCGCAATTTGTTTTGAAAGACCCCAAACCGATTTTTAATTTGGAAGAGTTTAAAAAGAAACGTCAACGAGACTGGCAACCTGTTGAAAAAGAATAAATTAACGAAACATCTTTTGTCTAAAATTTTTTATACAACAAGCAGCCGATCACCGGTTCGATATATTATATTTTTAATATGGATAAGATAAAACAAATGTTGCAATTGCAACAAAAATTAAACGATACAACCAGTGGCAAGGGGTGGGAAAACGGATTGACCAACAAAGGCAAACTTATAGATTGGCGACGTTGTATTTATTTGGAAGCTGCCGAACTGGTCGATTCATATCCGTGGAAACACTGGAAAAATATCGATGCACAACCCGATTATGAAAACATCAAAATAGAAATAGTCGATATATGGCATTTTGTAATGTCCGAAGCACTCAGGGTATATAAAGTCGAAGGGTTGGGTGGCATGTCCGATTTGTCGGTTGCCATACACAATTTGCCTTCATTTGAAAACTTTGCCGCAGACGTTTTTGATAACGATACGAATATGTATAAACAGATAAGCAAAGTGGAAGATTTTATTGCCGTTTTGTTTACCCAAACCGATGTGCATAAGTGGTTAGCTGCATTTTTTACAATGTCTGCCGGTTTAAAACTCGGTTTGGACGAGTTGTATCGGTTGTATATCGGCAAAAATATTTTGAACCGTTTCAGACAAGAACACGGTTATAAAGAAGGTAAGTATATCAAACGGTGGAACGGAGTTGAGGATAATGTGGTTATGCAACAAATACTTGAAGAAGATAAAGAAATTACACCAGAAACACTGTATCGACAATTAGAAAACAAATATCCGAATTAATCATAAAAATTTAATTTATGGCTGCAACCAATACCAAAATTAACAGAAGGCAATTCCTCAAAGCAAGTGCGTCGGCGGTTATTTCGCTGGCGGTTGTGGGAAGTGCGGCATATTACTTTAAAGACAAAAGTAATATTAGAGAGAAAGGCTATTTACGTCCGCCGGGTTCGCGGGCAGAAAAAGATTTTTTATTTGCTTGTATCAAGTGTGGTCTTTGTGTGCAAATATGTCCGGTTCATGCCATTAAGTTAGCCGATTGGAATGATGGTTTGGCTTACGGCACTCCTTTTATTGATCCCAATGTACAAGCATGCGATTATTCGTGCGATGCGATACAATGTGCAGAGACTTGTCCGACGGCTGCTATCGATTTTCAAATCTTTAAACATGCCGGCAATGAAGCGGTAGCACCTTTATTCAAGAAATATCCCGACGGACAATTTCCCAAGGATATTAATCCGTTTGAAGTGCAAATATTAGCCATGAAACGCGCCGATAAAATAGGTGAAGCCGAAGTGCCTAACCCAACACAGTGCTTAGCTTATCACGGACAAGGATATAAAGGCAAATTGGGACATGGCAATAAAGGTATATTAAGACCCCCGGGAACCAAAGAGCGGATCAAAATACAAGAAACCGAAGTTAATCGCGAAATATGCGATTTGTGTGTAACTTATTGCCCTTTGGGTGATGAGGCAATAGTTTTGGATAAATTGGAAGACGGAAAATTCTTGCCAAAAGTAAAAGACGGTTGTGTAGGCTGCGGCGTATGTCAAATGGTTTGTCCTACCGATCCGGTGGCTATCGTTGTTAAACCGGTTGATAAAGAACCGCAATTTGCTTAATTAACCCCTAAAAATTTGAAACTATGTCATTTTTATACGATTTTATAACCAGAGATAAAAAAAGAAAGCCTCTTCCGGCAAAATCACGTGATAATTTGCCTTTTGCCCGTTTGGGTTTTAGTTTTAAAGAATGGCACGATAGTCATGAAAACAAACACAAATGGCGTAATATTCGCTGGACATTCCTGATATTTATCAATACTTTATTTGTGGTTTCGTTTGCCTTTGATTTGAGTGTGTTGGAAGGTTCGTTGAGCGGTTCGCGTCTAATCGGTATTTATTTAATGGACCCTTTTAACTCGGCACAAGAATTGGTTATTGGCAATCGTTTGGGATTTTTGGGTTTATTGACCACCAATTTTTGGGTCGGATTTTTTATAATTATGACTTTTTATTGGTTATTGGGCGGCAGAGCCTTTTGTTCATGGGTTTGTCCCTATCACTTTTTTGCCGAAATGGGCGAACGAGCAAGAGCTTATTTTATCAAAAAGAAAAAAATCAGAGACAAAACCTATGACATTACCGTCAAATATGTTTTTTGGATAGGCTTCTTGTTTTTGGCTTTTTTGACCAAAGAATTGGTTTTTGAAAACCTTAATCCCGTAGGTATTTTATCCAGAGCCATGATATACGGACCCGGCTTGGCTTTGATTTGGGTTGTTGCTCTTTTGTTGTTTGAAGTCTTTGGGGTTAAACGCTTTTGGTGTCGTTATGTTTGTCCCATTGGAACTACTTACAGTTTTATAGGTGATGTATCGCCCATCGGCGTCAAGTTTGATTTGGACAAATGTGGTTACTGCACCGATTGTCAAGATGTTTGTTTGGTACCACACGAATTGTGGTTTGTAAAAAAAGGAGCCGCCACCAAAGAAGTCCACTTTACCGGTGGCGATTGCACCAAGTGCGGATTGTGTATTGACGTATGTTACGGCGAGGCTTTGTCATTCGGATTTAAAGCGCCGAGTTATATATTGGGAAGCGTTGAAGAAAAACAAGAACTTCACCCGCTTGAAATACCCGACGAAAAAGATAAGAAATAAATATGGAAAAAAAAGCATTGATTGAAGTAAAAAACCTAACCAAAGTTTTTAATAAAGTTGCGGTTATCAAAAATTTATCCGTCAATTTTTATCAAGGAGACCGGATAGCTTTGATAGGACAAAACGGTGCCGGAAAAACCACCCTTATACGCTGTATATTGGGGTTATATACCTATGAAGGCTTTTTGTCTGTTTTGGAAAAAAATTCAAGAACAGACCGTGAACAAATTTTGCAAGAAGTTGGATTTGTGCCGCAATTGCCACCGCCTCTTAAAATGACAGTTGCCGAAATTATGGATTTCTTTTCAATAGTAACCAAAACCGATAAAGACAAATTTGTGCGTATTGCCAATGATTTAAAACTCGATGTAAACAGTCATTTACACAAACCTTTTTTAAAGTTATCAGGCGGCATGAAACAAAAACTTTTGGTATCGTTGGCACTGGCTCGAAATCCTAAAATATTGCTTATGGACGAACCTTCGGCAAACCTCGACCCCGAAGCTCGAAAAGTCTTGTTCAAATACCTGAACGAACTGCCACAAGAAACTTTAATGATATTGAGTAGCCATAGAGTAGATGAAATAAAAAATTTGGTAAACAGGTTGATAGAGATGGATTTGGGAGAGATAGTGGTAGATAAAGAACTCTAAGATACTTTTATACCCAATTGCAATGTAAAAATCAAATAATAAAATGAAAAAAATAATCATACTTACCGGCTTAATCTTGCTTACATTGGTTCAATGTAAACATGAAGTGGACTTTAGTCCGCGTAAAGTAAATTATGACCGTGACGTATGTCACGTATGCAAAATGGGAATGGCTGACCCCAAATATGACGTGCAAGCCATAAATGAAAACGGTGAAGTACGCTGGTATGACGATATAGGTTGCTTGGCAGAAGATATGCGTGATCAGGATTTTAATTCGTGGAAAGGAAAAAAATACAAAATATGGATTGGCGATGCCGATACCGGAAAATGGATTGATGCCGAGAAAGCTTGGTATCGTTTTGGTGATAGGACACCAATGGGATATGGTTACGGTGCTTTAAAAAATAAATCCGAACAAGCCGAATATACCTTTGAACAAGTGATAAAATTGATTGATGAAGGCAAAACCAAACGCGCCGATTTTATCAAAAAGAAAAAAATGTCGGTCAGTGGTAAAGACGCCGAAAACGGAGGTATGAAATGTGCGCCCGGCAAGTGCGGCGGCAATAATTAATTTTATTAACAAACAATCTCGAACACCGGTTCGTTCTTTTAAATAATTAAATATATGAATAAGACTTTAATACAAGTATTAAAAACGGATATAAAACAAAATCTTCGTTCCAAGTCCTTCTGGATTTACAGTTTGTTGTTTGGGGGCTTTGTTGCCACTATGTTTGCTACCGGAATTACCGAATCGCAGGTAGTAGGTTTTGTGGGTTTAAGTCGCCTTATGATTACCTTTATGCAAGTAAGTATGGTTATATTACCTATTTATGTGCTAATTTCGACGGTTCGCTCCGTAGTAGGCGATAGAGAAAACGGTGTTTTGGAGTATTTTTTATCGCTTCCCATTTCTTTTTCAAGTTATTATTGGGGCAAATTTTTGGGACGTTTTTTTGTAATTTACGTACCTGTTTTTATTGCCTTTTTAGGAGCAGCACTTTGGGGATTGGTTGTAAACCTGGATGTGCCTTGGGATTTGTTCATATTGTATAGCGGATTGTTGGCTACCATGGTGTTTTTCTTCTTAGGATTGAGTATGTTTTTATCTACCATAACCAAGTCGCAAGAAATGGCACTCTCAACCGCCTTTGTCATCTGGCTTTTTTTGGTGGCATTTATGGATATACTACTTATTGGTCTTATGCTTAAGATGCGTATCAATCCCGATGCGGTCATTATAACCAGTTTATTTAATCCGTTACAGGTTTTTCGTACCGGAAGTCTCATTTTGTTCGATCCCAAATTAACCGTTATGGGACCGGTATCTTATTATATTTTAGATACGGTTAGCCGTTCTACATTTATTGTATTTTCATTGGCATATCCAACGGTTTTGGGACTGGTATTTGCCATAACGGGTTGTCGTTATTTTAAAAATCACGATGTGGTTTAATACTGCCGGTAGAATAATTGTTGTAACAACAGTCAAATTATCAAATAATCAAGATTGTTAAAAATGAAAAAAAATATTTTTATTGCCTTGTTGTTTTCAGCCATGATATTGTTTTCATGCGGAGGAAATAATTCGACACAAACGACCCGGGTCAAAGAATCGGATACAACGAATATCCCCGAGTTGATAAACTTTTTGGAACCTGATCAACTCGATTCCATCATAGAACAAAATACGGGACTAAGTCGTCTAAAAGGTATCAAATCCGTACCGCGTGACAGTGATGATTTCAGACGCGAAAATCTCGATAAAGTTTTTTGGAACGACGTAAGTATTAAAAACGGTGATTTTAGAGGTGCTTCTTTTCGTTCGGCAAAGTGCGACGATTCCGATTTCTCGGGTAGCGATTTTAGAGCGGCTGATATTCGTTGGACTTTGTTTGACGGTGCCAATCTGACCAATTGCAATTTTGACCAAGCTCGACTGTTTCACGTGCATGTCAATTATGCCGATTTAAGCAATTCTTCTTTTAAAGGTGCCAACATGTTTGGTATGGAAGGACATTTTGCCAAGTTACGAAATTGTGATATGAGCGGTGCTCTGATGAAAGATACCGAATTTGTAAGAGCCGACTTTACCGGAAGCAAAGCTGTTAAAGCCAAGCTTATACGGGCTGTTTTAAAAGATTCAAAATTGGATAGCACCGATTTTTCATTTGCCAATTTTACGGGCGGAGGATTGGAAGGCTCCACTTTTATCAATGCCAATTTACGCCATGCCAATTTTCAAGGAGGACATTTACAAGGTGCAGATTTGAGTGGTGCCGACCTGTATGGTTGTAATTTTTTCGGAACAGAGTTTGAAGGAACCAATTTTAAAGATGCCAAAAATATTCCCGACGAAATCAAAACTTTTATCGATGAAAACGGAATGGCAACCGGTATTTGGCAAGATATGAAACAAGATTCAAAGTAAAAAAGTCAAAACCGGAGCTATTTTGCCTTCATACGGTTCAATAAGCAATTTACCTATGAAAAATTTATTTATCCTTTTCTTTCTATTAACCTTTACAAGTATTAAAGCCCAATCCGAATACGGTTTTTATCGGGTAGATACACTACATAGCAATATTTATTGGAAGTGCGACAAACACAATGGTCTGATAAAACTCAAAGACGGCGGTTTTGTGCTTTCGGGTAACCATACAATTGTAGGCGGTAAGTTTATCATCGATATGCACACCATAAAAGATTTGGATATGAACATTAAACAATACGGGACAGCTGTTATGATTTTTGAAAATACGTTGAAAAACGAATTTTTTGAAGCCGATACCTATCCTTATGCTGTTTTTGAGTTGCAAAAAATTGAAAAAATAAAAACAGACCGTTACAAACTTACCGGAGATTTTACCCTACATGGCATAACTAATTGTATCAGCTTTGAAGCTGCTATTCAAATTGATGAGAAAACAATTGTCTTAAAGTCAGACCAATTCAGTATCGACCGTACCGATTGGGGTATCTATCGTATGTCACCCAAGCGTCCATATTCGGACGATGAAAACGGTTGGACGGTACCCGATACAATAGAACTGCATATCGAAATAAAAGCAATAAAAGAGTAAAAATAATTTTTGTCATTCAAAAGCTTTTTGTTATTTTTGCTCTCGCATTTGGGGCCGTAGCTCAGTTGGCTAGAGCGCATGACTGGCAGTCATGAGGTCGAGGGTTCGACTCCCTTCGGCTCCACACATAAAAATCGTTCGTTTTTGGCGGACGATTTTTTTATTTATCTTTGTTTTAAAGAATAATCTTATGAATTTTATAAAAAAACATTGGTCTAATCTGCTTTTTTTCGGCTTACTGATATTTATGTTTACGCCACCCGGCATGCCTTTGCGTACTTTGCTTATCAAAGGCGTGTCATATATTACTTCGCGAGTTGAAACCCTTGAAATAGATGCCGATAAACAAGTTTCATTAAACAATTACAATTGGAACTTGATAGACCTGCATGGCAATGAAACCGATTTCTCACAGTTTCAAAATAACGTCATTGTGTTGAACAATTGGGCAACTTGGTGCCCGCCTTGTGTGGCGGAAATGCCCGGTTTGCAACACTTGTATAAACAATATAAAAATCAAGTGATTTTTGTTTTTATAGCCCATGACAAGCCCGAAAAAGTGCAAGCTTTTTTGCAAAAAAACAATTTGGATATTCCGGTTTATTTTGTTACTGCTGCCATGCCCGAAGTTTTACAATCTTCTTCCATTCCCACTACTTTTATTATTGACAAAAAAGGCAAGATTGTAGTTCGAAAAACAGGAGCCGCAGACTGGAACAGCGGTCAGGTTCATAAAATATTGGAAAAATATTTGAGCCGATGAAAGTTACAGCCATGATCCCCGCACGATACGATTCGCAAAGATTTCCCGGAAAATTAATGAAAGATTTAGCCGGAAAAACAGTTATACGACGCACGTATGAAGCGGCAGCTCAATCCGGATTGTTTAATCAAGTAATGGTAATAACCGACAGCAAACTTATTTATAACGAAATAAAAAGTCATGGCGGGACGGTTTTTATGAGTAAAAAACCACACCCAACAGGAACCGACAGAATAGCCGAATTTGTTTCAAAAACCGATGCCGATATTATTATTAACATTCAAGGAGATGAACCTTTTATCAATCCAAAAGCTTTAAAAACGCTGATTGATGCTTTTTCGGACAAAACGGTTGATATGGCTTCTTTGATGATAAAAATTGATAAGAAAGACGATTTTCTCAATCCGAATAATGTCAAAGTGGTTACCGATTTGGCAGGTTACGCCATGTTTTTTTCGCGTGCACCCATTCCGTATTCGCGTGATAATGTTTTTGAAAAAGCCTATAAACATATAGGTGTGTATGCTTTTCGAAAAAAAACTTTGGAAAAAATAGCCGTTTTACCTCAAACGGAAATGGAACAAATTGAAAAATTGGAAAATTTACGTTTTTTACAAAATGGTATGATGATTAAAATGATAGAAACCGATACGATAAATTTTGGCATAGACACCGAAGAAGATTTGCAAAAAGCTGTTCGGTTGTTAAATGAGAACCGATAATTTGAGTAAACTCCAATTTTGGTTTTGTAGTAAGTCTAAATGATACCAAATTGATTTATGAAATAATTTTTTGCAATATGAAAAAATGGATTAAAGCAGCCCGATTACGCACTTTGCCTTTGTCTTTGTCGGGAATTATTTTGGCGGCTTTTATTGCCGCTTCGCAACAAAGTTTTGAACCGTTAATTTTTATTTTTTCCGTTTTAACGGCTGTTTTGTTTCAAATACTATCCAATTTTGCCAATGATTACGGCGACGGTATAAAAGGAACGGACAATGAAAACCGGATTGGACCGCAACGAGCTTTGCAATCGGGCGAAATAACTCCGAAAGCCATGAAAAAAGCTGTTTATATTACGGCTTTATTGTCTTTGATTTCGGCAGTTGTTTTGGTTATTTACAGTTTTGGTTTTAATCGTTTTGTTCATGTTTCGATTTATTTGATTTTGGGCTTGGCAGCCATTGTTGCAGCCATAAAATATACCATAGGTAATAAAGCTTACGGATATTTTGGTTTCGGTGACATTTTTGTTTTGATATTTTTCGGTTTGGTCTCGGTTATTGCCGGTACTTATCTTTATACGCATAAGTTGGATTGGACTTTAATTTTTCCGGCACTGTCCGTCGGATTGTTGAGTGTAGCGGTGCTCAATTTGAATAATATGAGGGATATGGATTCGGACAAATTGGTTCAAAAAAACACTTTGCCTGTTAAATGGGGGCTTCAAAAAGCCAAAAAATATCATGTTTTGTTGCTGGTTTTTCCTTTCTTTTTTACACAAGCCTATATTTTTCATCATTTGCACAGCCTTTGGCAATGGCTTTTTATGATACCTTATTTTTTTCTTTTTATACATTTAATCAGGGTTATTAAAACCGAAAGTGCCCGTCAATTTGACCCCGAACTCAAAAAAGTTGCCATTTTGACCTTTTTGTATGCTTTGTTTTTCGGTTTGGGTATGATTTTATAAACCGATTTGGTATTACCTCTTTTTTCCATATAAATAAACCCGTCCTTTGAAGCAAAAGACGGGTTGTAAGGAGATGACTTGAAGTGTTTATTTAAAGTCTGCTTGTGTCAAATGATTGACTTTGGCTTCTTTAAGTTTTAATTCCATATTTTGCACACCCGTTTTAATCGTTATTTTGGCAGGAAATTTTATGCCGTTTATTTCTTTATAATCGCTATATTGAATAGGTTGGCTTATTTCATGTCCTTGTATTTTTCGGTGTTTTATTTCTTTCTCTTTTAGTCCTGTTTTGGCGTTAAAAAAATGTTCGGTTCCTTCATCGTCAATAATGACGTAATAGTCATTTCCGTCAAAACTTTCCATGCGTTCCGGTTTACCTGTTTTTATTAATCCTGTAACCGGAAATGGTTGCGGTGTATTTTTAAACTTTTCTATTTCATCGGGAGTAAAGTCTTTTCTTTGTCCTTGCACTTCGCGGTATCCGGTTTTGCCGTCAAATATTTCTTTGCTTAACAACATGCCTCCGGCAGTAGTGTTTTCGGCAAACAGGTTGGGTGTCATGGCTTTGGTGGTATTGCTGATTTCCATCCCTCTCATTTGGGTGGTATAAACCGTTTCCAACGATTTTATTTGATTGATTTTATCGGCTCCGCCAATGGCTTTGATGTAGGTATCAATTATACTTTTTACCGTTATGTTTTCGGGTATTTTTTGATTCATTTCGGGAGCCGGTGCCGGATTGCCGTATTTGTCGAAAAATTTAATTTGATAACCGGCTTTTTGCAGTCCGGGAACCGTAGTGGAAGCATTGCCGGCAACTATGATACGCATATGGTCGGGGTGTAAGTATTTTTGAGCCGCTTGTTGAATATCGTCCACCGTAACGGCATCAATTTTTTGCAAGAAAGTTTCGTAGTAATCTTCCGGCAAATTATCGACAAAAATATTATATGCCTGATTGGCTATGGTAGAAGGATTTTCCATTTGCAAAACAAAATTTCCCATGTATTTTTGTTTGTTGTTGTTAAGTAAAGTGTCGCTTACTTTTTCATTTCTGATTTTGTTTATTTGTTTCATTGTTACAACAACTGCCGAATCGGCTACGCTGTTACGTACACTGGTTGAAGCGGTAAACAAGTCGCCGTATTTGTCGGTCCCGAACCGGCTTCGTGCTCCATAAGTCCAGCCGTGTTTTTCGCGCAGGGTCATGTTGAGATATGAATTAAAGTCGCCTCCCAAAATGGAATTCATCAACAAAACTTTTTGATAGTCGGGATTGTTGCGACGGATATCGGAACGTTGCACAACTTTTATTTCTGTTTGTTCGGCATTGGGCATGTGCACAAAGTCCACTTCGGTAGTCGGTACATTATTGATGTGCGGTAAAGGCAAACCTTTGGTTACCGGTGCTTTTTGCCATTTGCCAAAATATGTCCGAGCCAATTTATACGCCTGTTTTTTGTCAATGTCTCCTACCAGAATTAAATAGGCATGATTGGGGTTAAAGTTGTTTTTGTAGTATTTTTCGACATCTTGTAATTGAATTGTTTGAACTTTATCTATTTTGGTAATTTCACCATAAGGGTGATTGCCAAAAGCCAATTTGTTCATTACTCTTAGGGCTGCCGCAGGAGTGCTTTTTTCGTTGACTTTTAGACTTTCAATCAGTTTTTCTTTTTCTTTTTCAAACTCTTCTTTGGTGAATTTCGGATACAAGGCTTGATCGGCAGTCAGTTTCAATATTTCGTCAAAATATTTGCTTAATGTATTGATATAAAAGCCGTTATCGTTAAAATATACATTGGCGCCGTAAAAGTCTATTTTTTGATTAAATTCTTCTTTTGAGATATTTTGCGAACCACTTCCCAATAAGCTCTGCAACAGGTCATCGCTTCCTTTTTTGTCGCGTAGTCGAACCGGTTGATTGTCTATGCGTAAACTGGCATTGACTCGAGGAAGTTTGTGATTTTCAACCAATATAATCGTTAAACCGTTATCCAGCTTAAAAACTTCGGGTTTTTTAAAGTTGATTTTGGGAGCCGGAGCCGGCCGGGGCATTTGGTTTATATCGTCTTGCTGTGTCATGTTGTTGTTTTTTGGAGTTGTTGCTTCGGTTGTGGCGGATTGGCTTCCGCAAGATGTCAAGTAAAAACTTAAAATAAGACCGAAAATGTATAATAACTTTTTCATTTTGTAGCGGTTTTATGAGATTTATTGTTGTGTTTTTTGAGGTAAATATTCCAAAATAACCCTTTGATTTTTGTTGAGATATTTACGGGCTGCTTCCCTGAGTTCTTCACGGGAAATACTTTTGTATATGTCTAATTCTTTGTTAATCAAATCCGTATTGCCGTATAATACATGGTATCGAGCCAAATTATGAGCGATACCTTGCATTGATGTGTTTGAGTTTACAAATTGATTTTCTATTTTGTTTAATAATTTTTGATAATCTTTTTCCGAAATCAAATCGGTTTTTAATCGTTCTATTTCTTCGTCAATTTCGTGTGTCAGGTCGTTTAAACTTGTTTGTTTATTGAGCGGAATGGCAAAAATAATATAAGTGCCGTAGTCTTCCTGACTGAGATTAAAAGCACCGACTGCCAAAGCTTTTTTCTTTTGATCGACCATTTTTTTATATAAAACGGAGCTTTTTCCGTCGCTTAAATAGGTCGATAACAAATCCAAAGCATAAGCGTCTCGTTCTTTCATTGAAGGGGTTAAATAGGCTTGCATGATCGCCGGTTTTTGTATGTTTTTGTCGTAATAAACGGCATGTTTTTCTTGGGTAATGGGAGGTTCAACAATTTTTTTGTGTATGATGTCTGCACCTTTGGGAATACTTGCAAAATATTTATAAATCAACTTTTTGGTTTTTTCTTTGTCAATGTCGCCTGCTACGACAAGCGTTGCGTTATTGGGTATGTAATATTTTTTGTAAAAGGCAATGAATTCGTCCAATGAAGCGGCATCCAAATCTTCCATTTTGCCAATGGTGGTATGTTGATAAGGGTGCTTGGTAAATACTTCTTTTTTAATGGCTTCCAAAAAATGTCCGTAAGGACGATTGTCATAACGCAGTCTTTTTTCTTCTTTTACCACTTCGTTTTGGGTATCAACTCCTATTTGGTTGATAACGGCATGGCGCATACGTTCGGCTTCCATCCAAAGCCCCAATTCCAAATTATTGGATGGAAAAACTTCATAGTAGTAAGTGCGGTCGTCCGTTGTGTTGGCATTGTTTTTTCCGCCGTGTGAACTGACTATTTCAAACCATTTGCCACGTGGGATATTTTTAGTGCCTTCAAACAATAAATGTTCAAAAAAATGGGCAAATCCGGTGCGGTTGGGGGCTTCGTCTTTGGCGCCCACATGATACATTACGCCTACATTAACAACGGGAGCGGTGTGGTCTTCGTGCAATATAACATGAAGTCCGTTGGGTAAATCAAATTCTTCATAATCGATTTTTTGTGCCATGGATACGGAAATTTGAGTGATTAATAATAAAAACAAACCGGTTTTAAATCTTTTCATAATGTTGTAATTTAGATGAGATAAATTTCAAGGTAAAAATATTACCGATAAAAACGATAAATATACAAAAATGTTACATCAAAAAAAATAATTATTTTTGTTGCCGGAATCAGTTTTGGAACTGTTTTTTAATTTTATAAATCGAAGTTATGAAAGCATATATTTTTCCCGGACAAGGGGCACAGTTTGAAGGCATGGGTAAAGATCTGTATGACAAATACGAATTAGCTCGAAAACGTTTTGCGCAAGCCAATGATATTTTGGGTTTTGATATAGCTCAAATTATGTTTGAAGGAACGGCGGAAGCTTTAAAACAAACTCGGGTTACGCAACCGGCCATTTTCTTGCATTCGGTTATCAGTGCCGAGTTGTTGGGTTCGCACTTTCAACCCGATATGGTTGCCGGACATTCGTTGGGTGAGTTTTCGGCTTTGGTAGCCAATAAAACTTTATCGTTTGAAGATGGTTTGCGTTTGGTTTCCAAAAGAGCCGAAGCCATGCAAAAAGCTACCGAATTGGTTGATTCGACCATGTCGGCAATCTTAAATTTGGATGATGAAACGGTTGAGGCGGTTTGTCGTAAAATTGACGGTATTGTTGCACCTGCCAATTACAATTGTCCCGGTCAATTGGTTATCAGTGGTGAAACGGAAGCGGTAAAAAAAGCCAACGAAGCTTTGTTGGAAGCCGGTGCCCGACGTGCTGTTTTGTTGCCTGTGGGCGGTGCTTTTCATTCGCCTTTGATGGAACCTGCTCGTGAAGAATTGGCAAAAGCCATTGAAGAAACACCTTTTTGCAAACCCATGGCACCGGTATATCAAAATGTAACGGCTGCGGCGGTTACCGAACCGGAAGAAATTAAGAATAATTTGATAAAACAATTGACAGCTCCGGTTAAGTGGACACAAACCATACAACAGATGATTGCCGATGGAGCAACCGAATTTGTTGAAGTAGGTCCCGGAAAAGTATTGTTGGGCTTGTTGCGAAAAATTGATAGAAATGTCAATGGAATAAAAGCCGAAGTTTAATGTGAAAAAAGAAAAAATATTTTTTGAAAAGTTTGTAAATTATATTTAAAACTTTTTTATATTTGCAGTCGCAATCTAAGCCTCGGTGGCGGAATTGGTAGACGCGCTGGATTCAAAATCCAGTTCTGGCAACAGAGTGTGGGTTCGATTCCCACCCGAGGTACCAAGGAGCTTTTAATAAAAGGCTCCTTTTTTTTATGTTTTTACTTTGAGAGTGTGTATTTTTTCGAACATGGTTTTTACCGAATTGAAATCGTCAAGACGTATTTCGACGATAATTTTTCCGTTTGCTTGCAAGTCTTGTGAAACTATATGTAATTGTTGTTCTTTTATGATACGCATTACTTTGTTCATATCGTTATAATCAAATATGACTTGCAATTGTCGGGTTTGTATTTTTTCAACTGTTTCGGCTTGTTCCAAAGCCATTTGTGCGGCGGTTTTGTAAGCGTTTATCAAGCCGCCTACGCCGAGTTTTACACCTCCGAAATAACGCACTACCACTACCAAAACATTTGTAAGCTTGCGGGCTTTTATTTGGTTTAGAATAGGCTGTCCTGCCGAATTGGAAGGTTCACCGTCGTCATTGGCTCGTTCGGTAATTTTTTGTATTCCTATTCGATAAGCATAACACCAGTGGCGGGCGCTGTGATGTTCTTTTTTCAGTTGTTCGACAAGGGGCTTTATTTCATCTATATGTTGGGTAGGATAGGCATAAGCTATAAATTTGCTTTTGCGGTCTTTAAAAATAACCGGTTCGGTTGGCTTTGACAATGTCAGGTAAGTATCGGTTGCCATTAATTGAAGAGTTTAACGTCTTGGGTGTAATTAATTTGATAAGGCAAATTTATTCCGTGACTTACATAATATATTTTTCCTTGATAGTGAACTTTTAATTTGTTATTTATGGCGCTGTTTAAGGCGTCAAGCAGGTTGCCTTTTTTGAAATAATTCGGGTCAAAATCTACTTCCAACGGTATTTCAAAGTCTTTTTTGGTTGGGACTTTGTAGGTTTCCGAATTCAAATTTGCCAAAAATTTGTCATTGACCAAAACTTGAATGTCTTTTACTTTGAATTTTCCGCCTAACAAGTTCGGATTGTGGTATTTGGCGTATGCCACCAATATTAATTTGCCGTTTTCTTTCTTTTTTAAATCGATATGGGTAATCCCTTTAAATTCGGGAGCTTTGACCATGTTGCACGATTGTAAGAGAAGAAATAATGATAAAAATGAAAAAAAAATTCTCATTGACTGATTGATTTTAAAGGTCAAAAATAAGTTTTTTTTGTGAGAAATTATTAAGGAAGTCTTTTGTCTTTGAAAAATTTCCATACTTCAAAAACCATTTCAATATCGTGATTTTGTTTATTGAAGTATTGTTCAAACAAAGGGGCATATTGTTCTCTGATGCTGGGAGCCGCATGTCCTCCGCCGTTTACTTTGTAAAAAACCACTTCGGTTTGATTGGTTCCGTTTGGATATTTGTATTTTTCGACGATACCGCCGTCGTCGGGGTCGAGGTCGGGAAAAGTTGTATAAATCGGAATCGTATCGGTTTGATTGAATTGTGTCCAATAATTAATGGTTTCGGGAGTGGATAATACCGTTCCGTGATCGGGATTGGGAGGATTGGACAATAGTCCGCCGTTGTATGGCATGTGATTGTCATCGGTTCCGTTCATAAACAAAACGGGTATGGGGCGTACCGGTGCCGAGCAGTCCGAAACAGCCGGTTTGGCAGCTACAATTGAGGCAATGGCAGCTATTTTGTTTCCTCGTTCAATTCCCATTCGTTGTGCCATAAATCCTCCGTTTGACAAGCCCGATACGTATATTCGATTTGGGTCGATATGGTATTGTGCGGCTGTTATGTCCATTAGTTTTTCAATAAATCCGACATCGTCGGCATCTGAACTGACAATACAATCGCCTCGGCAATCGTTCCAAGTAGGTTTGTTATAGGCTCCGTTTAATCCTTCGGGATAAATAACAATAAATTTTGCCGTATCGGCTACTTTCATCCATAGTTTAAAAGGTGTTTTGTGCCCGCTTTGACCGGTCATATCTTCGATATATATACCGCCACCGTGTAGTTCGAATACAAGCGGTACGTTTTGGTCCGGCAAATTTTTCGGAATATAGATGGCATATCGCCGGTCTGCTCCGTCAAAAGTGATATGACGTGTAAACAATCCTGTGGATTGGCTTGGCGTTTCATCGTTTTTTTTGTGTGTGCAGGCTGTAACAATGAGCAGCAGCAACCATGTAAGTCGATAGATTTTCATAACAAATTAAGAGCAAAAACTATGCCTAAATAATTGACAGTCAGAATTGTTATAAACGTTAATGAATTTTGTAACGCAATTCAAATATCAACCATCTGCCCGGCATCTTGACATAGGATAAATCATTGTAAGCTATATTAAAAATATTTTCGATACCAATGGCAAAACGGGTTTTATCGAAAGATTTGTTGATTTTGACATGGGTTAAAAAATAGGGTTGGTAGTCAAATAAACGGTATTGATTGTCGATATAATTCAAGTATTGACCGTTTCGGTTTTTGTATATGGCTGTCCAATGTATAGACGAGTTGAATAAGAAACGGTGATGCAATTCAATATTTAATTTGTGTTTGAGGTAGTCAAGGGCGTATTTTGAAATAATATTTTGGTCGGTATTTTTATTCATGTGCAAATAGGCATACGAGAATTTGATTTTTTGAATAAATTTTTTTTCAAAAAAGATGTAACAATCGGCTTCTATTCCAAAGGTATTGAGTTGGGTCAAATTTTGGGTTTGCCATTTGTCATCGGGTTGGTATTTGATCCAGTCTATAGTATGTTGAGCATTTCGATAAAAGATGCCTGCATGTGCCGAAATATTGGTTTGATGCCATTTGGTGCCCAATTCGTAAGTTTGGGCTGATTCGGGTTGCAAATCGGGGTTTCCGATGTTTTGTGGTCCTTGGTAGTACAAATCGGTAAATCCGGGCAGGCGAGAAGCCGAGCTGACATTGATATAATGGGTAAAATTCGAGGTGAAAAAACTCATGTAAAGCCCGCCGGATAACCGTGTGTTGTAAAGCTTGCTGTATAACAGGTTTATACCGGCTCCCAATTGTAATTTTTGCCATTTTTTGGAATGGTTTATCCCGACTTCCCAATAATTGCGTTCGTCGTATTTGTCATATATTTGTCTATTGTCAATCGTAACGGGTGTGTTGAGTTGTTTACCCAGTTTGTTGCTCAGGATAGCATCGTTATTCCAGTGCAGATGCCCTGAGGTTTGTCCGGCTTTGGATTGAAATTGCACTTTTATTCCTGCTGCTAATGTTGTGATTTTGTGGTAATTGTGTCCGCGATAATAAATTCCGGGGGCAAATTGTGCCGTATCTTGGTTATGCACAAAATATCCTTGATTATATTTAAAAATACTTTCTCTAAACAATTGAAATTCATCAAAATGAACACGATATGAAACAAAAGGTTTCCAATTGATTTTTTTTCCGAATTTGCTGCTTAGTGATATAAAATAACCTTTGGTTTTTTCGTATTGCCAAGGATATTTGGCGGTATAAAAACTATGTGCTCCAAAATCTTTTTGGTGGTAACCGGTTTGTAAATCCAGTGAGTATTTGGAGTGGTTATAGTGCAGATTAATAAAATATTTTAAACCGTAAAAATCGGTATTGTTGATGCTGTCATTTGTTAAGTATCCATTTGATTTTTGAAAGGAAAAGCCGTTGTAAACCGATAATTTTTGAAAGGAATGTGCCAAACTCAAGTCGGTTTTCAAGTATCCGTATTGCCCCGCTTTGACAGTGGTGCGGGCTTGTTTTTTTTGGGGATTTTTAGTGATGAGATTTATCACTCCGCTATAAGCATTGGCACCGAAGATTTGCCCGCCGGCACCTTCGATAATTTCAATTCGGTCCAGCATGCTAAAATCAACAGGCAAGTCCAAATGATGATGACCGGTTTGCGGATTGTTTATTTTGATACCGTTGAGCAAAACCAATACCTGTTCAAAATTACCTCCGCGAATACTGATGTCGGCTTGTACCCCTTTGTTGCCTCTTGTTCTGACATCAACCGTTGCTATGGTTTGCAGCAGTTCGTCAAGGCTTTCAATTTGTTGTAACTCAGCGTCTTTCAATTTGATTACACGAATTGTTTTGGCTATTTTGAAAATAGGTTTGGGATTGCCAAAGCCGTTTATTTCTATGGTGTCGAGTGTTTGAGTTGTTTTTGTTGTGTCGGATTGAGCACGCAAGTAAAAACTCGCCAAAAAGAGCGATATGGCAATGATAAATCTTGACATTGTGTTTGTTTGCTTTTTTGTGCCGCAATTTATAAAAATTAGTTGTGTAAAAAATATTTCATTTCATTTTTTATGATAAATATTATTTATATAGGCATAAAAATATATCATAAAAACTTATAAAAAAATGGTGTTATTCGGGCTACTTTTGTATTGTAATAATCATAAAAAAAATCATTATGAAAAAAATAAACCATATCGGATTAGATACCGTTAGCTCGAAAGATTTGGCGGTTAAATTAAACGACCTTTTGGCCAATTATTCGGTTTTTTATCAAAATGTAAGAGGTTATCATTGGAATATCAAAGGAGAAAAGTTCTTTGAATTGCATGCCAAATTTGAAGAGCTTTACAACGACTTGTTTGTCAAGATAGACGATATAGCCGAGCGTATATTGACCTTGGGTTTTGCCCCCGAATATCGTTTTTCGCAATACGAAAAAATATCTCGTATTGAAGAAAGTGCACAAACGCAAGACGGATTGAACGATGTAAAAGAAATTTTGGAAGCTTTTCGTATTTTGATAACCAAACAACGTGAAATATTAGATTTGTCAGGAGAAATAGGAGATGAAGGAACCAATGCTTTGATGAGCGATTATATCAGAGAACAAGAAAAATTGGTTTGGATGTATAATGCCTTTTTGGGACAATAATCTTTCGTAGTTAGCTCCAAACATTGAGACTTTTTCGCAGGTAGCGGGGAAGTCTCTTTTTTTTTCTTATTTTTGTAAATACAATTTAATTTGGTCGGTATGAAAAACAAAAAAAATAAAATAAAAGTAGGGATCAGTGTAGGTGATTTGAATGGAATAGGGGCGGAAGTTATTCTAAAAACTTTTCAAAATTCTATGATGTTTGAAATGTGTACTCCTATTGTTTTTGCTTCAACCAAGGCACTTTCGTACCAAAAAAAAGTCTTAAGCCTCAAAATAGATTTACATGGAATTGTCAATATCAACAATGCTTTTCCCAACAAACTCAACGTGTTGAACTTGTGGAAAGAACCCGTTCCGATGAGCTTGGGTAAACCCACCGCCGAAATAGGACGATATGCCGTTGATTCGTTTATTAAAGCGGTCGAAGCACTAAAAAAAGGCGAAATAGACGTGTTGGTTACGGCTCCGTTTAATAAAGAGACCATACAAAGTGATGCCTTTGATTTTGCCGGACATACCGATTATTTGGCGCAAGAATTGGATGGAAAACCTTTGATGTTTATGATAACCGACAATTTGAAAATAGGTTTAGTAACCGATCATGTGCCTATTAAATATGTAGCTTCACAAATTACACCCGAAAAAATCAGAGACAAAATTGAGATTATGCAAAGGAGTTTGATACAAGATTTCGGTATCGAAAAGCCCGAAATTGCCGTATTGGGTTTAAATCCGCATTGTGGAGACGGCGGTATCATCGGTAAGGAAGATGACGAAATAGTTCGCCCGACTATTGAGCAACTAAAAGAAGAAGGTTATTTGGTTTTTGGACCTTATGCATCGGATAGTTTTTTCGGTTCGGATAACTACAAGAAGTTTGATGCCGTTTTGGCCATGTATCACGACCAAGGTTTAATACCGTTTAAAACTTTGAGTTTTGGCAAAGGCGTTAACTTTACAGCCGGTTTAAACAAAATTCGCACTTCGCCCGACCACGGAACCGCTTATGAAATAGCCGGTAAAGGTGCAGCCAATCCCGATTCGTTTAGAGAAGCCGTATATAAAGCGATAGATATTTATAAAAAACGCAAAGAATATATGGAACTTTCGGAAAATCCGTTGCAAACTAAACTTTAACGGTTGTTTTGACAAAGTTTTATTGGTTGTTATTTTCGAGTTATGTTTTCAAAATAATAAGCCAATATTTTTTGTACGTCTTGTGGTTTAGACCAAGACAAACGGTTTCTTTTGGCAAAATCCATTAGTGTTTTTTCGGCTTGTTTGTCGTTTAGTGTTTTCAAAATGCTTTTTTTCTTTAACCGGACTTTTTCAAAAATACCGTCTTTGTTTTTTATGTAATAGGCGCTGTGTTGCATCAATTTCATCGAAGCTGTTTCGTTGTATAAAGGAGAGTTTACATCTTGATTTTTTTGAACGTTTTTCCAATAGCTTTTGACGATATAAACTTTTTGCCAATCGTTTGAAAAATATTCAAAAAACAAGGTTTTGGGCTTTCTGACGAACAAAACCGGATTGAGTTTGATGAATTTTCGTTGTTTATTGCCGTCAAACATTTGTAAATACAATACGCTTTGGTCTTGTAAACTTGCTATGGGAAGTTGTGTTGATGCCACTCCTTTGATATCTTTGGCTAAATTTTTAAAATATATGATAAAATGGTCGCTTAGAGCATCGTAATTTATATTTGGATAAGCAATTTTTTTGCCGTCATTAAAAAATACAATTCCTTCGCTCCACTGTTTCATTAACATGGGAGTTCCTTTGTAGTTTGACAAATAAAGATTTTGATCATTGACGACAATTTGTTCTTTGTTTTTATCAAAAGCCACTTTGTTTAGCATGGCATAACCCATATCGTTACCCGATTTTAAACTGATGCCGCTTTTGCTAAATATATCGTTTTGGGCTGTTAATTGCAGGCTTAGAAGTAATAAGAAAGTAAGTATAAAATTTTTCATAATTATCAAATAATATGTTTAAGTTTTCTATAAATTCATGCAAAAATTATTCCGTTAAAATCATTTTTTAAATTTTATTAAATTTAGACGGGTATATTCTCGCAAACTTAATTGGGCTGAGGTTTTTGCTTTTTCTATCAGCAGTTCATTCCAGTTTTCGGTTCCTTTCCAGATTTCTTTTTTAAGTGTTTGCGTAGCAATCGGGTCATAGGCGGCTAATTTTTCAGCCAAAATTTCGACCTCGTTGTTTAGTTCTTTATAGTTGTCTGTAACTTTGGCAAAAAGTCCTTTTTCGCGTGACCAAAAAGCTGTGTGCCAAGCGGTTGTGTTGATGCTCATTTCGGCAAAAGCAGCCATTCCCATTTTTCTTTTAACCGCAGGAGCAATCACATAAGGACCGATTCCTATACTGAGTTCCGAAAGTTTGATTGCTGCTTTGTCGGTTGCTACGGCATAATCGGCGGCGGCAATTAAACCAACACCACCTCCTACGGCTTTGCCTTGCACTTTGGCTACAATAAACTTGGGAGTTTGACGCATGGCGTTGATAACACGGGCAAACCCCGAAAAAAAATCGATGGCTTGTAACATGTTTTTTAAACTTATCAATTCGTCAAATGAAGCTCCGGCACAAAAAGTTCTACCTTCACTTTGCAAAACCATACTGCCTATTTCGGGATTATTGCCTGCATCGGTTATGGTTTTTTGCAATTTTTGTAACAATTCGGAGGGCATGGAATTGCTAGCGGGGTGATAAAATGTAATATATCCTACGCGATTGATGATTTCCAAATAAACTTTGCCTTTTTCCATATTTCTTTTTTTATGAAATTATTTATATTTAAACCGGTCGGACTATGCCGTGTAATATCAAATTGGTTTATGTTTTAGTCCAAGATATTTTGAAATGAAAATTTTGTTTTTCCGTCGGTTTCTTTAAACGGTTTTATAAATAGTTTTTTATCCTTTTGTGTTTATTTTTTTCTTATTTATCGTTATTATTTTGCTTTGACAAACTATTAAATCGGACAAATATCCAATGGATTATATTTGATTAAATACGTTCAATTACAATACATTCAATACCTGTTCTTTTATTTTTTCCAATTCGTCTTTCATTTTGACCACTTCTTTTTGTATTTGACTGTCGTTTGCTTTTGAGCCGATAGTATTAATTTCTCGACCCATTTCTTGGGCGATAAAACCAAGTTTTTTTCCTTTTGTTTCTTCGGAGTTATTTAATTGTTCTTCAAAATAATTCAAATGATTATTTAATCGAACTTTTTCTTCATTAATATCAAATTTTTCGAGATAATATATCAGTTCCTGTTCAAAACGATTAGGGTCCGCTTCTTGTTTAATTTGTTGTAAGGCGTCATAAAGGCGTTGTTTTATTTTTTCAATTCGGTTTGAGTCCAAGTCGTTGGTTTTATGCAAGTGTTTACGTATGTTGTCAATACGCATACGTAGGTCTTTTTCGAGTGATTTTCCTTCATCTTTGCGATATTGTGTCAATTGTTCGGCTGCTTGATGTAAAGTGTTTTTTAAGTTTTGCCATTCGGTTTCGTCCAATTCTTCTTTTTCGGGTTGTAATACGTCGGGAAGTCGTAGTGTGGCAACCAGCAGTTGGGTTGGGTCTGTATCGGGGTAGGCATGTTTGAGTTGGTTCATATAGGCGTTTAAAACCGGTAGATTAATTTGATTGGACGGACGATTTGCCAAATCTTCAACATTTATCGTTATGTCTATTTTGCCTCTTTTGAGCCAATGTTGCAATAGTTTGCGTATAGTCAGCTCTTTTTCTTTGTAGATATTTGGTATTCTTATTTTGATATCTGAATTTTTGCTGTTCAACGCTCTTATTTCAACGCTGATATTTTTGTTATTAAAATTGTTTTCGGCTTTGCCGTAACCTGTCATGGATAATATCATAATTTAGATTGTTTTTTTGGTGGCAATATTAACCAGATAAACACCCGATACAATTAGTATTGCTGCAATTATTTTAACAATGCTCAAATGGTCTGCACCTACAAATATAGCAAAAATACTTGCAATAAGCGGTTGTAAGTAGATAAAAACACTCATGGTAGTCGGTTTGAGTTTTTGCAGGGCTGTCAGATTGAATAAATATGTCAAAACAGTAGCAAATAAAACTACAAAAATTATTTTTATATGAACATCGATTGGCACTTGTGTCCAATTTATTTGAATAAAATCATCAAAACTGAAAGGAAGTATCAGCAGAAACCCGAAAGTATAAAGCCATTTGGCAAATGTAACAGGGTGGTATTTTTGCAAAATGGGTTTTGCCATAATCAGATACATGGCATAAGAAACGGCGTTAAGAGTAACCAATAAATTTCCCAAACGAGGCTTGTTGCCGTGTCCCTCAACCGTTTTGCCATACAAAATAAGAAATACAGCTCCTGTCATACCCAATAATACTCCGGCTATTTTATATTTGTTGATAGGATTTTTTAAAAATATAAATGAAAAAATCATGACAAAGATAGGGGCGGTTATCATCAGTACCGATGCCGAAATAGGTGTTGTGTAAGACAAACCGCTCATAAAACTCATCATATTGACGGCTATACCGAAAAAAGCCGCTACAAAAAAACGCCCGAAATCTTTAGGTGAAATTTTTTCGGCAGGCAAAAACAAAGACAATAACCAAAACACAGACATGGCACCGCTCACTCGCATCAAAACAAAGGCAAATGAAGGAATGTGTATTTTCATCACATCTTTGGCAACGGTAAAAGTAACGCCGTAAATAACCGCTGCCCAAAAAGCAAACAATAAGCCCTTTTGTCTGCCCGTCATAGGTTTTGTAGTTTTTGTTGCAGTGCCGATAGGTTTTTGGAAGAACTGCCTATAAATATTTGGTCATCGATAAGTATAACCGGACGTTTTAAAAATGTGTATTCCTGCAACAAATATTGCTTGTAATCAGTCTCGGATATGTTTACGTTTTTTAAACCCATGGCTCGGTATTTTTTGGCACGTTTGCTGAATAAAGCTTCATAACTTCCCGCCAAATTTTTCATTTCTTCCAATTGTTTTGCAGTGAGAGGTTCTTTTTTAATTTCTTGAAAATCAAAATTTTGCAAAAGTTCTCCCAAATTTTTTATGATTCGTCGTGAAGTATCACATGTTTTTAAGTAATAAACTTTTCGAGCCATGAAATTATTTTTTTTGCAAATGTAAGGCTTAGGTTGTTGAGAAAGCTTAAGTATCCATAAATATTTTTTATAGCCGGTATATGTTTTGTTTTAAACAACTACAATTTGCCCTTGAATAAAACGTTTTTTTGTTAAATAACTGCCAAAATGTCATATCGCCCGATATTTTCATTATCTTTGCAAGAAGAGGTAACATCAAAATAATTTTATGTTCGAACATTTGCAAAGCATCAAGCAACGCTACGGTATCATTGGTAATGATCCCAAATTAAACAGGGCTTTAGACAAGGCGCTGCGTGTAGCACCTACCGATATTACGGTATTGGTTTCGGGAGAAAGCGGTGTGGGTAAAGAAAATATTCCCAAAATAATTCATCATAATTCACATCGTAAACACGGTCCGTATTTTGCCGTAAACTGTGGTGCCATACCCGAAGGAACTATTGACAGTGAATTGTTCGGACACGAAAAAGGTTCTTTTACCGGTGCATCTACCACGCGCAAAGGATATTTTGAAGTAGCCGACGGCGGAACACTTTTTCTCGATGAGGTAGGCGAACTGCCGCTTACAACACAAGTGAGATTGTTGCGGGTTCTGGAAAACGGTGAATTTTTAAAGGTAGGTTCCTCCAAAGTACAAAAAACCGATGTGCGTATTGTAACGGCAACCAACAAAAATTTGGTTAAATTGATTGAACAAGGTAAGTTTCGTGAAGATTTGTTTTATCGTTTAAATACCGTCGAAATTCATTTACCTCCCTTGCGTGAACGTAAGGGCGACATACATCTGTTGTTTCGTAAATTTGCCTCCGATTTTGCCCAAAAATACGGCAAACAAGCCGTTCGTTTGACACCCGATGCCGTTTCGGTGCTCGAAAGTTATGATTGGCCGGGGAATATCAGACAATTACGCAATGTGGTTGAACAAATTTCGGTAATGGAAGAACACCGCATGATAGATGCTTATACGCTTAAAAAATATTTGCCCGATTACCAACGTAGTTTACCTTCGGTAATAGCTTCCGAATCGGCACATTTTGATTATAATAAAGATCGTGAAATATTGTATAAATTGATTTTTGACCTCAAAAAAGAAATAGACGAATTGCGCACCCAAATTCAACAACCTCAAACCCCCGTTTATTTGCACGCACCTGCTCATGATACAGGAGAAAATACACATGAATCGGTCGAAATTATTTATCCCAAGTCGGATTTGCCGGCTGACCCGCATTATTTTTCCGATAACCATCATATTATTGAAGTACCGCATACCGAAACAGAATCTTTATCTTTGCAAGACAGAGAAAAAGAACTAATCATAAAAGCTTTGGAAAAACACCACGGAAGACGCAAAAAAGCAGCCGAAGAATTGGGAATTTCGGAAAGAACCTTATATCGAAAAATCAAACAATACAATTTGCAATAGTGTTCAAAAAAATTTACATAGTAATTTTGTCAATATGGCTTATTCAAGCCTGTCGGGTCAATTATTCTTTTACGGGTATCAACGTATCCAAAGAAATTAAAACCTTTCAGGTTGATTATATCCCCAACAACGCCGCACTGGTGGTTCCCGGACTCAATGAAGAATTTCGAAATATGCTCATTGACCGTATCGAACAACAAACCGCTCTTACACAAGTAAAAAACAACGGCGATATTGTTTTTCAAGGTGAAATAGTCGATTATTATGTAGAACCCGTAGCCTTGACATCAGGCCAAAAAGCCGGACAAAACCGATTGAATGTTAAAATAAAAATGGAATATACCAATACCAAAAATGAAACGGACAATTTCAATAAGGTATATTCGTGGTATTACGATTACCCTGCCAATACCAATCGTATGCAAATAGCTCCCGAAGCTCATCAAAGCATATTATCGACCATATTGGATAATCTTTTTAACGATACACTGGCAAAATGGTAAACCAAAAAGTAAATATAACGGAATTATTATCGGGAGAAAAATTAACCCCGATACAATCGCAATATTTGACTTATCTGTTAAAAGAATATCCTTATTTTCAACAAGCTTTGGGTATTTATACGGCTTATCTCAAAAAAAATAATTTGTTTTACAAAAACGCACTGCAACAAACAGCTGTTCGCAGTATAGACCGAAGTGTTTTGTTTGAATGGCTGCAAAAAACAAACCGGCATAAACAACAAGTTTCTACCGTATCCGTTACCGAAATATCAACTCAAACAAAAGGAATACCCCAATCTCATAACAAACTTGTTGCTACGGAAAAAACTCCCAATCAACAAGAACCGGTTATAAAAACAAAAGATTCTAAAACAAATAAAGAATCAAATACCTTATCAACCGAAGAAACCTTTATACACGAAGCTACACCCGAAATTTTGATAAACGAGAACGTTATTAAACAATTGACTTCAAAAGAAAATAAAACAAAATCGATTGCCGGGTCCGTTAAAACTTCTTCAAAAGAAAAAAGGATAAAAAAACAAGCAAAAAAAATACCCGAATTCCAAAATAAAACCGAAAAACTAAACTATTTTGACTGGATAAAACAATTTAATAAACCCAAAAATCAAAAAAACAAAGAAATTTTTGACGCCATTGATAAATTTTTAAAAGAACGTCCCAAAATTGTTCCGCAAAAAGATATTAAACTCAAAACCCCTGTTATTGTTGAAAAAAGTGTAGAAGAAAAGCAAATGTTGATGACCGAAACTTTGGCAAATTTGTATGTAAAGCAACACAAATATGAAAAAGCCATACAAGCTTTTAAGATATTAAGTTTGAAATATCCAAAAAAAAGTAGTTATTTTGCAAATCGAATAAAAGAAATAAAAAAGAATTTAAAATAAATAATTATGAGTTTATATGTTTTTATACTATTGATTGCAGTTGTTGCATTTTTGTTGGTAATGGTTATCATGGTGCAAAATCCCAAAGGAGGCGGTTTGGACGCCAATTTTGGAGGTGGCGGCGGTAATATGTTCGGCGGTGTGCAACAAACCACCGATTTTTTGGACAAAGCCACTTGGTATTTGTTCGGTTTGTTGGTTGTATTGATTTTGCTTTCCAATTCGGTTGTTATCAGTTCCACCCAAGTGCAAGACTCTCCCGTAAAAGAAGCAATTGAAAATCATGTTCCTCCACAAGGCGAAGATGAAAAACCTATGCCCAATCCCATACTTCCCGGAAAGGAAGATAAAAAATAATCTCATTATAAATTCGATAACAAGTGCCGGTCTGACAGATTGGCACTTTTTTTATTGTCAAACCCGAAAATGTTTCGTGTGGCATAATTTCTGTAAAAAAACCAGTGAAAAATAAAAACAAAAAATTTCAATTATGGCAAAAAGTATTCAATTTGATATCGATGCAAGAGACGCACTTAAAAAAGGTGTAGATGCATTAGCAAATGCAGTAAAAGTAACCTTAGGACCCAAAGGTCGTAATGTAATAATCGAAAAATCATTTGGCGGACCCCAAGTTACCAAAGACGGGGTAACCGTAGCCAAAGAAATTGAGCTGGAAGACCCGCTCGAAAATATGGGAGCTCAAATGGTAAAAGAAGTAGCTTCCAAAACCAACGATTTAGCCGGTGACGGAACTACTACGGCAACCGTTTTGGCACAAGCCATGGTCAAAGAAGGCTTGAAAAACGTAGCCGCCGGTGCCAATCCGCAAGATTTGAAAAACGGAATGGACAAAGCTACCAAAGCCTTGGTAAAAGATTTGGAAAAACAAGCCGTAGAAGTAGGCGATGACTTGGAAAAAATAAAACAAGTGGCTGCCATATCGGCAAATAACGATGAAAATATCGGTGAAATGATCGCCAATGCTTTTGGCAAAGTAGGAAAAGACGGTGTTATAACCGTTGAAGAAGCCAAAGGAATGGAAACCTATGTCGATGTGGTAGAAGGTATGCAATTTGACAGAGGATATTTATCACCTTATTTTATTACCAATCACGAAAAAATGGAAGTCGAATTGGAAAAACCGTTAATCTTGTTGGTTGATAAAAAAATTTCAACCATGAAAGATTTATTGCCCGTGCTGGAAAAAACGGCACAAACAGGTCGTCCTTTGTTAATTGTTGCCGAAGATGTTGATAGCGAAGCCTTGGCTACATTGGTAGTAAACAAATTGAGAGGCACCCTCAAAGTAGCCGCTGTAAAAGCACCCGGATTTGGCGACAGACGAAAAGCCATGTTAGACGATATTGCCGTTTTGACAGGCGGAACCGTTATATCCGAAGAAAGAGGTTACACGCTCGAAAATGCCGGTTTGGATATGTTGGGACAAGCCGACCGTATAACAATTGACAAAGACAATACAACCATAGTCGGAGGTGCCGGCAGCAAAGAAGAAGTCGAGGGGCGTATCAAACAAATCAAAGCGCAAATTGAAACCACTACTTCCGATTACGATAAAGAAAAATTGCAAGAACGTTTAGCCAAATTAGCCGGTGGTGTTGCCGTAGTATATGTAGGTGCCCCTTCCGAAGTGGAATTAAAAGAGAAAAAAGACAGAGTGGAAGACGCACTTAATGCAACAAGAGCCGCCGTCGAAGAAGGGATAATACCCGGCGGAGGTGTCGCTTTGGTAAGAGCCCAAAAAGCACTTCAAAACGTAAAAGCCGACAATAAAGACGAAGAAACCGGTATCAAAATTGTAGAAAGAGCCATTGAAGAACCATTGCGTCAAATCGTAAACAATGCCGGAAAAGAAGGTGCCGTTGTGGTTGGCAAAGTATCCGAAGGAAAAGGCGATTTTGGTTATGATGCCAAAAACGACGCTTATGTCAATATGTTTAAAGCAGGGATTATCGATCCCAAAAAAGTTACCCGCGTAGCTTTGGAAAACGCCAATTCGGTTTCGGGTATGATCTTGACTACCGAAGCGGCTATTACCAATATTAAAGAAGAAAACACAGGTGCTGCCGTACCACCTATGGGAGGCGGTATGCCTATGATGTAACAATCAAATTGATTTTAGATATAAGGTCGCTTTATCAGAGAGCGACCTTTTTTTTACCCATAAGAAAAAAAATCGCTCGTATGAGCGATTTTTAAGCAAATTCGTTTGTCGAAAAAATTAAGCTTTTTTGCTTCTTTTTTCTTTAATTTTGGCTTTTTTACCACGAAGATTTCTAAAATAGAAAATACGTGCTCTACGAACTTTACCTCTTTTGTTTACCTCAATTTTTTGAATGGTAGGCATATTGACGGGAAATATTCTTTCTACGGCAATATCACCCGAAATTTTTCGAATGGTAAAGGTTTCGGTAGCTCCCGAACCTCTACGTTGAATGACCACACCTTTAAAAAACTGAGTTCTGGTTTTATTCCCTTCTCTAATTTCATAGTAAACCGTGATAGTATCACCGGCACCAAATTCGGGAAAATCCTTTTTTTCTACAAGTTCGTCTTGAACAAATTTAATTAAACTATCCATTTTATAAAACGTTTTATCAATTGATTCAAAAAAACATACACGATTTTCGCCAGAGGTTTAGATGAATGGTTTGCAAAATTACAAAAAAATATTTAGGAGACAAATTTCAACTCCAATTTTTTTTAACCTGAAAAAAAACTTTATTTCATCAACAAACACATGCGTTTTAACAGGTTTTCTTTGTTTTTCAAATTATACATTATAACGCCTCCCACATGAGCTATAATCAATCCTAACAAGCTAAATACAAGTATTTTGTGTAGTGTTTCGAGATTTTCGTCAAATTGTGCACCTTCGGGAAAGGGACCACCCAAGTCGTAACTCAAAGCACCTGTTTGATAAACCATTATAAAACCTACCATAGGTGTAAAAATCAGCAACAAATATATTAAGCGGTGTATGATATTGACTAAACTTCGGTGAGCGGCGCTGTAATAAGTAATTTCGACCGGCAAATTATCGATGTTTTTTCGTTTGATAATCAATCTAATAATAGTTAAAATCAAGACACCCATACCCAGTAAGGCATGTGCCCGGTATCTGTTCATATTGGCTTCGTTAAACTCATAATCTTCAAAAGTGGTGCCGATATAAAAAATAATTATCAGCAAAATTAAAGTAAGCCAGTGTATAATAATCATTCCTGCTGGATATTTGGCGGGTTGTGTCATAGTCGTATATTTTTGTGATTTGTTGCAAATATAATAAAAATTGCCGATAAAATAATCGATAATGTTATTTAAAGACTTATTTTTTTTAAAAAATCCCAAACAACAATACCGACGCTTACCGATATATTGAGTGAATGTTTGGTGCCGTATTGCGGTATTTCGACACAATAATCCGATAGATCTATAATACTTTGTTGCACTCCTTTAACTTCATTTCCGAATATTAAAGCGTATTTTGTGTTTTTTTCGGGAACAAAATCATGTAACATGACAGCTTTGTCAGCTTGTTCGATGCTGACAATAACGGTTTTGTTACGTTTGAGTTCTTCAACGGCTTCGTGTGTGCTTGATTTATATACCCAATCGACCGATTCGGTAGCTCCTAAGGCAGTTTTATGTATATCCTTGTGGGGTGGTTGAGCCGTGATACCGCACAGGTATATTTTTTCAATCAAAAATGAATCGGCTGTTCTAAATACCGAACCGATATTGTTCAAACTTCTGACATTATCCAATACTACGATTAAAGGAGTTTTTGCAGCTTTTTTAAAAGAAGGAATATCCAATCGGTTCAGTTCACTGTTTTTGAGTTTTCTCATGAAGATTTAATTTGAAAGCAAAAATATCACTTTGATACTAAAAATACTTTAAAAAAAATATTTTTTTGATAAAAATCTCTTTATAAAACCCGATATGTAAACTTCCAATTCAATAAACCTGCCAAAAAAACGTTATAAAATTAGTTTTATTAGTATATTTGCAACTTTGAGATTTAAAAAAATATGACGAGATTACACTTCATTCTTTTGGTAATTTTTACTGGTTTTTTTAACCTTTATGCACAGCAATACGAATTTGGAATAGGTGCCGGAGGTGGAAATTATATAGGTGATATAGGCAAAGAATATTATTTTATGCCCAACAAAGCAGGCGGGCAAATCTTTTTTAAAAGAACCGTTAATCCGTGGTTTTCTACGCGGTTAAACGTGCAATATTTTGATGTTTTTGCCGGAGATTTTGAAGCGGAGAGTTTAGGCAGACAAAAAAGAGCTATGTTTATTGACGGTGGTATCATGCAATTTTCAGCCGGTATCGAATACAATTTTTTGCCCCGTAACCCGTATATTCCCACACCGCGCGGACAACGTTTAACACCTTATATGTTTACCGGACTTGGTGTAAGTTCCTATTTCGGCACATTGTATAAAGGCGATGATGCCGTAGTGGATTATAACGGAACTACATTGCAAATACCTATGGTTTTAGGTATCAAATACAAACTGTCCCGACACTTTTTAATAAGTATTGAAACAAGTGCACACTATTATTTCTCAGACAACTTGGACGGCACCGAATTTTATTACGGCGACCAACGAAAAAACGATAAATATATGCGAACTCCTTCAACCAATTTAAATTCGAACGACTGGTTTACTTTTACTTCTTTTAGTTTGATTTATACCTTTGGCGATTTGCAATGCTACTTTAATATGTAGATCTTATGACAGATTTGTATCAAAAAATTTCCGAAAAAAAACTACCGAAACATGTAGCCATAATTATGGACGGCAACGGCAGGTGGGCAAAAAAACAAGGCAAAAACAGAGTGTTTGGGCACCACCAAGGCGTTAAAACCGTGCGTAAAATAGTTGAAGATTCGGTGCGTTTAAAAATAAAATACCTCAGTTTATACACTTTCTCTACCGAAAACTGGAATCGTCCCAAAGATGAAGTCGATGCTTTGATGCACCTGCTGGTCGAAACATTAAACGAACAAGTTCATGATTTGATGAAGCAAAATATCCGGTTAAATGCCATTGGAGCTATAACGGAATTGCCCTACGAAACCTATCAAACCCTACAAAAAGTCATGAAACAAACAGCCGACAACAACGGTATGGTATTGAGCATAGCTCTTAATTACGGCGGAAGGCATGAAATTGTAAATATGGTTAAAGAACTGGCAAAAAAAGTTAAAAATAATATAATTTTGCCCGAAAATATTGATGAAAATAAAATAAATTTGCACCTTTACACCCATAATCTTCCTGATGTCGATTTGATGATAAGAACAGGAGGCGAACAAAGAATTAGTAATTTTCTGTTATGGAAAATCGCTTATGCAGAATTATATTTTACCGATATGCTATGGCCCGACTTTAACACCGAAGCATATATGCAAGCCATAGCCGACTATCAAACAAGAGAAAGAAGATTTGGAAAAACAAGTGAACAAATTAACAATGAATAACAACAGCAGATATTACCTCAGTGTCTTTTTAATATTTTTACTGCAATTTGCTTGGGCACAAAGTCCCAAAGGAGATGATTATAAAATATATCAAATAGAAAAAATCAAAGTAAACGGACTTAAACAATTCAATACCGAAACCGTCAAAGCTTTTATAGGCTACGACAAAGGAGATGTTATTGAAGTTCCGGGCGAACAAACAGCCGAAATAATTAACAAACTTTGGGATTTGGGGTATTTTTCAGATGTCAATCTGTATGTAATTCCTACCCAAGACAATAAAGTTATCCTCGAAATCGATTTACAAGAACTTCCCAAAGTATCCCAAGTTGTCATCAAAGGTTTGTCACGTTCAAAACGAAAAGAAATCATCAAAAACTTAGGATTGGTCAAAAATGTGGTTTTGAGTGAAAATTTAAAAGCCAAAACCGTTGAGACCATTAAAAATATGTATGTAAAAAAAGGCTTTTTAAAAACCAAAGTCGATTTTAAAACCCTCCCCGATTCAACCGACTATGTTAAACTGTTAATCAATGTCGATAAAGGTAAACGGATCAAAATAAAAAAAATTAATATCACCGGCAACAAAGACATCAAAGTTTCCAAACTCAAAAGAAAACTCAAACATACCAAAGAAAAAAGATTTTATCGTTTTTGGAAACGCTCCAAATATATTGCCGACGATTTTAAAGAAGACCTGGTTAATCTTACCAAATATTACCAAGAAAAAGGTTACCGAAACGCAAGAGTTTTGTCCGATTCGGTTTATTTTGACAAAAACGGCAAACTAAATATCGATATCAAAGTAGAAGAAGGAAAAAAATATTATTTCGGTAATATTGATGTGGTGGGTAATAACAAATACACCACTACCTTTATAAAAAGAATAATAGGCATAAAAAAAGGTGATGTTTACAACGGAATACTTATTGCCAAAAGAATAGACGACCCGACAGATCCCGATGCCGAAAGTATAACCAATCTGTATCAAAATCACGGTTACCTGTTTTCGCGTATCAATTTGGTCGAAAAAGGTGTGCGTCAAGATACCATTGATTTTGAAGTGCGTATTTACGAAGGCAAACCCGCCAAGTTTAACAAAATAACCGTAAACGGAAACACACGCACCAATGATCCGGTTATTTTTAGAGAACTGAGAACCCTCCCCGGCGATACATACAGCAAAAAAAATGTAATCAGAACCATTCGCGAATTGGCTCAAATGCAAATATTTGATGCCGAAACCATTACGCCCGATTTAAAAAACATTGACCCCAATGCCGGTACCGTTGATGTCGATTGGCATGTTGAAGAATCCGGTAGCAGTCAAATACAACTGCAAGGAGGTTTTGACGGACATTATTTTATCGGAACCTTAGGATTGGCACTCAAAAACTTTTCGGTTAAAAATATATTTAACGGCAAAGAATACAAACCGCTTCCAATGGGTGACGGACAAAGTTTGGCTTTAAATTTGCAGGTTTCTCAATACTATGAAACTTACAGTTTATCGTTCTCCGAACCTTGGTTCGGAGGCAAAAAACCACAAGCTTTTACCGTATCAACCTATTATTCGACTTATTACGGAATTGATTACGAAAATTCGACCTTTAATTATAGAGAAATAGACCGTGACAAAAAATTTATAATTACCGGTTTGACAGTCGGATTATCGCGCAAACTCAAATGGCCCGACGATTACTTTTTTCTCAGTCAATCGATTAGTTTGAATCATTATGACATTAAAAACTACGGTGCAGTCAGTACTTTCGGTTTTGACAACGGAACTTCCAATAACTTTTCATACAATGTATTGTTCGGACGAAATTCAAGTGGTCCCAATCCGATTTTTCCTACGGTTGGTTCCGAATTTATCTTGTCATTAAAATTAACACCGCCATATTCATTGTTTAGCAAACTTGACTATGCAACCATTACCGAAAATCCCGATTATCTCAACGAAAACGGTTTGCCCGACTATTCCAAAATAAATCAACAACGCTATAAATTCATCGAATATTTCAAAGTAAAATTAAACGGTACTTGGTATTCAAATTTGTATAAAAAATTAGTTTTGCGTTCCAAAGCCGAATTCGGATACTTGAATGCTTATAACAAAGATTTGGGAATACCGCCTTTTGAGAGATTTTTTGTGGGCGGTAGCGGAATAATGGGCGGTAGTCTCGATTCGCGTGAAATAATTCCTTTACGCGGTTATACCGATTTGTCTTTAAACCGTTTTTTCGGAAATAATGTAGGCGGAACGGTATATAACAAATTTTCGTTTGAGTTGCGATACCCTATTACCCTCAAACCCCAAGCTTCCATATATATGTTAGCTTTTGCCGAAGGAGCCAATACTTATAACAATATTAAGTATTTTAATCCGTTCTCATTAAAAAAATCCGCCGGAGTCGGCGTTCGAATTTTTATGAGTGCCTTTGGTCTGTTAGGTATAGACTTTGGCTATGGGTTTGACAAAGTACCCGACAGCTACGGCGTGCCGCATGTATCGGGTTGGCAAACGCACTTTATCATGAATCAACGATTGTAATAAAAATTGAAATCGACTTTGGCACAATTATTTCTTAACACCTAAATAGCTATGAAAAATTTACTATTATTACCGGTTTTGTTCATGCTGAGTTTCAACATGAATGCACAAGGAAGAATAAGAATAGCCTATGTCGATATGGAATACATTCTCGAAAAATTACCCGAATACCAATCGGCATTAAAAGAACTTGAAGCGCGAGCCGCACAGTGGAAAACCCAAATAGAAAAACAAAAAAAAGAAATACAAGAGCTAAAACAACAATTGGAACAAGAAAAAGTTTTGTTAACTAAAGAACTCTTGCAAGAAAAAGAAGAGGAAATTGCCTTTAAAGAAAAAGAATTATTAAAATACCAACTGGCAAAATTCGGACCCGAAGGCGATTATATTTTGCAAAAACAACATTTGGTTACACCGGTGCAAGATCGTGTTTTCGCTGCCGTTTCAAAACTTATTAAATCTGCCAAATACGATATTGTTTTTGATAAATCAAATGATAATTTGGGCTTGATTTATACATCGACCAAATTGGATATTTCGGATAAAATATTAAAACTTATTACCAAAGAAAGAGGCAAAGAAGAACGTAAAAAGAAAGCAAAAAAACGCAAAAAAGACAAACAAAAAAAATTGTCGGAAGCACAGCAAAAACGAAAAGAATTAGCCGAAAAACGCAAAAAAGAACGCGAAGAAAAACGCAAAAAAGCCTTGGAAGCACGCAAAAAGAAACGAGAAGAAGCTTTAAAGAAAAAAAATAAATCACCCAAAGAAACCGATACCAACAAAGAAAATAATTCGGGTGAAAAAAAATCAAATAATAAGGAGCAACCGACAGGCAACAAAGAAACCTACGGCAATCAATTGACACCCGAACAACTGAAAAAATTTCAACAAAACGAACCCAAACTTACACCCGAACAATTAGCCGAAAAACGCAAAAAAGAACGCGAAGAAAGAAGAAAACGCATATTGGAAGAGCGTCGTAAGAAAAAAGAACAAAGAGAACAAAATCAAAAAGATAACAATTAATTAAATATAAAAATGAGTATTATGAGACACTTAAAACTAGTAATGGCCGCATTGTTGTTGTGGATAGGAACTACCCAAGCAATTGCACAAAAAGTAGCACATATCGATGTGCAAAAAATCATGACCGAGATGCCTGAATTTAAAGCGGGACAAGCACAACTTAAAAAGTTATATGCTACATACCAAAAAGAATTTAAAGAGATGCAAGACGCATATCAGGCAAAACTAAAAAAATACCAAGCCGAATCATCAACCGTTTCGGAACAAGAAAATCAAAAAAGGGTAAAAGAATTGATGGAAATGGAAAAAAACATTGCCAAAGCCCAACAAGAAATTCAACAAGAAGCCGCCAAAAAAGAAGCCGAATTGATGAAACCCATTCAAGAAAAGTTGATGAAAGCCATTAAAGATGTCGCCAAAGAAAAAGGTTATGACTATGTTTTTGACAGCTCCGGTCCTACCAATCTTTTGGTTGCCAACGGACCAGATTTGTATGCAGATGTAAAAGCCAAATTAGGATTTTAAACATACAGAACCGATTAAAAAAATTCCCGCATGCGGGAATTTTTTTTATCCCGAAAAACCTATGTAACTTTTGTTTCGAAATAATTGTATTATAAAATGATTTTTGTTATATTATGCCGAATTTACAAATATATGCCCGTTTATATTTTGTAATTTTGAAACGAACTAAATATTAACATTTTAAAACTTAATACTATGAAGTGTTTAAAAGAAAAATTATATAAAAAAATAGAAGAACATCGTCCCAGAACCAAACGTTTGGCAAAGGAATACGGTGATGTTGTGGTAGATCAAGTGCGTGCCGGTCAAATTATAGGAGGTATGCGAGGTATCAAAAGTTTGATATCCGATATTTCTTATTTGGACCCCTACGAAGGTATTCGATACAGAGGTTATACTTTGCCCGAAGTATTTGAAAAACTTCCCAAACCCGAAGGTGCCGAAATGCCTTATGTCGAAGGTTTGTATTATTTGTTATTAACCGGTGATATTCCTGCCAAAGAACAAGTTGAAGCTTTGATAATGGATATGAATAATCGTCGTATTATACCCAAATATGTATGGGATGTAATCGATTCTTTTCCCAGCGAAAGTCACCCGATGGCAATTTTGTCGGCAGCGGTAATGAGTTTGGAAAGAGAATCTTTGTTTAATGTAAAATACCGTCAAGGCATCAGCAAAATGGATTATTGGGATCCAACTTATGAAGATGCAACCAATTTATTGGCCAAAATACCTTTAATCGGTGCATATATTTATAACAAACTTTATAATCCCGAAGGAGGACATCGCTACCCCGATCCTACATTGGATTTAGGTGCCAACTTTGCTTATATGATGGGTAAAGAAGCTCCTTATGACGATGTGTCACGTATGTATTTTATCATTCATGCCGACCACGAAGCAGGTAACGTCAGTGCACATACGGGACATTTGATTGCCAGCTCGTTGTCCGATGTTTATTATGCCGTATCGGGTATGATTAACGGGTTGGCAGGTCCGTTACACGGTTTGGCTAATCAAGAAGTATTACGTTGGTTACAAAAATTATACGAGAAATTCGGAGATAAAGTGCCCGATCAAGACGAATTGAAAAAATTTGTTTGGGATACCTTAAATAGCGGACAAGTCATACCGGGGTACGGTCATGCCGTATTGCGAAAAACAGACCCGAGATATACCGTTCAAAGAGAATTTTGTTTGACCCACTTGCCCGACGATCCTTTGTTTAAATATGTCGATGCTTTGTATAATGTTGTGCCCGGTATTTTGCAGGAACACGGCAAAGCCAAAAATCCTTGGCCCAATGTCGATGCACAATCGGGTGTGGTGCAATGGCACTACGGCGTAAGAGAATACGATTTTTATACCGTATTGTTCTCTATCGGTCGCTCAATCGGTGTTTTGTCCAATATTATTTGGGACAGAGCGCTGGGTTATCCTATCGAAAGACCCAAATCCATCACAACAGATATGTTGGAAGAAATGGTGGGTATCAAAAAATAAATTTGATTTTCTCTATAAAAAAAGCTGCTCGTTTGGAGCAGCTTTTTTTATTCCAAAAATGACTACAATTTAGTCAAAATCATGTGTTTCACCGGCTTTTACGCCTTGCACATTGTATATTTCTTTGCCTTGTGTATCGACTTTTTCGTGCAAAAAGGCTATGACGTGAATGTTATTTATATCGCGATAATTAAAATTAATATTGTCATACGTAATGGCTACAACTTTGTTGGCAACAAGCGTTACCAAATCGCCGCGATTATCGGTTACCATGTTTCTGAGAACATCTTGATGTACGTATCCGGCAGCAGCACCGCTTTGTGCACCCGGCGAACTTTCGGGAACATTATCTTCAACCAAAGCTACGGTTAAATACAAATCGTTATGGTCTTGTTTGGCTGCCAATTTGACGGTAACCGTTAAATTGTTACCTGTTAAATGAGTTTCCAGTTTAATACCCATATCAGCTGTTACGGCAAGTCGCTCGTTGGTAACATTTGCCCAATAAGAGCGACTAAAAGACAAATCTCCTTGATAAGGAACTCTGTCAATGGCAGCACTGGGAAAGAAAGGAACATTTAATAAACCTTCATACAGATTGGTAACCGGTGTTTCAAAAGGATCACTGTCGTGATAACTGATGGCAAAAACCAAATCTTGATGGTTTTGTTTGATAGAAGCAATACGAGCAGCACCGTCGGGACAATATCCGCACCATTCACCCGTAAATTCTTCAATCAAAACCTTTTTGGTAAACTGAGACGGAGCAGGGTCACTTACTATTTCGCCTTTGTTGAGCTGTTGAGTTGTTTCTTCTGTATCATCTTTTGTTTCTTCTTCTTTTTTGCATGATGTAACGAATAGGGTAAAACCGAATAATAAAATTAATAATTTGTAATTTTTCATTGTATTTTTCTTTATAATTTATAGCAAATATGCATATTTTTCTTTAATAACACATGTAATTTTGTGTATTTTTATTTTTTTTATTGCTTTTGTGTCGTTTGTTTGTAATAATAACCGAATTATTTAACAAATCGTATTTCTTGTTCTTTTTTGTTTTTCAGATATATTTTTATTTTTTGCAGCCTTTCATTGCGTATATTTGTGAACCGAAATTTATATGAATATGAAATTTTTTGCTTCATCGTATTTATTGTTCTTGCTGTTTTTGGTTTCTTGTAAACCGGAGCCTTCTCAATCGTATTATTTTGAAGGCAATGCTTTGGGAACAACTTATCATATCAAAGTTTTTTCGGGACAAAATTCACAAAAATTGCTTGCCGGCGATATTGACAGCGTTATTAATGTCGTGAATAAGTCATTATCGACTTATCAAAAAAATTCGTTAATTTCAAAAATCAATCGGGGTGAAACTTTAAAACTTGACAATCATTTTAAAGATGTTTATAAAGCGGCACGCAAAATATACAGGGAAACCGGAGGTTTGTATGATCCGACCATAGGTATTTTGGTCAATGCGTGGGGCTTTGGACCTTCCGGAAAATTGGAAGGTATCGAAACCGATTCGACTATTGTAGATTCACTTAAAAAATTTGTCGGATACAATTATTTGCATATTGATGAACACGGTTTTTTGAAAAAAAAATATCCGCAAGTCTATATCGATTATAATTCAATTGCCAAAGGTTATGCCATTGACAGAGTAGGAAAGATGCTTCAAAACAAAGGATTTAATAATTTTTTGGTGGAAATAGGCGGTGAAGTTTTGGCTAAGGGCAAAAATATCGAAAAAAACAGAGCTTGGTTGGTAGCTATTGATAATCCCAATCGTCAAAAAGGCAATAAATTTATTTCGAAAGTCGCTTTAACCGATAAAGCAATGGCAACGTCAGGAAATTATCGCAAGTATTATATCGACCCCAAAACAGGAAAGAAATATGTGCATACCATTGATCCCCAAACCGGTTATCCGGCGGTTAGACACTTATTGAGTGCTTCTGTCGTGGCAGACAATTGCACAATGGCTGACGGCTATGCAACAGCTTGTATGGTGATGGGACTGAAAGCAAGCAAAATTTTTTTAAAAGAACACCCCGAGTTGGAAGCTTTTTTGGTTTACAGCGATGATAATGGCAATATCAAAACTTACAAAACAAAGGGGATTGAAATAATTGAATAATTTTTTATTGAAGTTTGATGAATTTTTATCATTATTAAGCAACAAATGAAAACACACAACAAGAATAAAAAAATAAATATTATAACTTTGGGTTGTTCCAAAAATGTATATGACAGTGAAAACTTGATGGGACAACTGCAATACAACGGCTATGAAGTAGTGCACAATGACGATGGCGGTGATATCGTTATAATCAATACCTGTGGTTTTATTCACGATGCCAAACAAGAAAGTATCGATACCATACTTGCCGCCATACACGACAAACAAACCGGAAAGATTGATAAGGTTTATGTAACCGGTTGTTTGAGTGAACGTTATAAAAAAGAATTGCCTGTCGAAATTCCCGAAGTCGATCAGTATTTCGGGACTCATGATTTGGTGGCTTTATTGCGTGAGTTTGAGGTCGATTACCGGCATGAATTGATAGGAGAACGCAAATTGACCACGCCTTCGCATTATGCTTATCTCAAAATTTCGGAAGGTTGTGACCGAAATTGTTCATTTTGTGCCATACCTATGATACGAGGAAAACATCAATCGCGTAGTATCGAAAGTTTGGTGCTCGAAGCTCAAAAACTGGCAGCCAAAGGCGTAAAAGAATTGATATTGATAGCCCAAGATCTTACCTTTTACGGTTTGGATTTGTATGGCAAACGCATGTTAAACGATTTGCTCAAAGCCTTGGTACAAGTAGAGGGTATCGAATGGATACGTTTGCATTATGCTTTTCCTACGGGTTTTCCCGAAGAGGTAATAAAAACCATTGCCCAAGAACCCAAAATTTGCAACTATATGGATATTCCTTTACAGCATATCAATAACGATATCTTAAAATCTATGCGAAGAGGACACAATCGTCAAAAAACAGAAGATTTGATACGAAAACTACGTGCACAGATACCCGATGTAGCCATTAGAACCACATTGATTGTCGGATACCCCGGCGAAACACCCCAAAAATTTCAAGAATTAAAACAATGGGTTGCCGATACCCGTTTTGACCGCTTGGGAGTTTTTGCATATTCGCACGAAGAAAATACATTTGCCGGAAAACTCAACGACAATGTTCCCGATGAGATAAAACAACAACGTGTGGAAGAAATTATGGAATTGCAACGTCAAATTTCATTTGAAAAGAACCAAAACAAAACGGGACAAATTTTTAAATGTTTGTTTGACCGCAAAGAAGGTAACTACTATGTCGGACGTACCGAATACGATAGTCCCGAAGTAGATAACGAAGTGTGGATTGATGCCACCAAATACCATATCGAAATAGGAAAGTTTGTTTCTGTTCAAATCACACGGGCTGATGAATTTGACTTGTATGGTGTTCCTGTTCATTAACCGAACTTTTGCAAATTGGTATTAAAACAGAGGTTTTTCCATATTTTCGGGTATTTGTATATTCATTATTTTCAAAATTGTAGGTGCCACATTGGCTAATATACCGTCTTTGAGTTTGGGTTTTAAATTATTATCAATCAAAATAACCGGAACCGGATTGGTGGTATGAGCCGTATTAGGTGTTCCATCGGGATTAATCATATTTTCGGCATTACCGTGATCGGCTAAAATAATTACGGTATAATTGTGTTTTAAAGCTTCCGTAACTACCTTTTGCACATTTTTATCGACTGTTTCGGCGGCTTTTTTGGCGGCTTCAAAATTGCCGGTATGTCCAACCATGTCGCCGTTGGCATAATTAAGCACAATGAGGTCGGCGGTTTCGTTTTTAATTTCGGGCAATAGCGCTTCGGTTACTTCATTGGCACTCATTTCGGGTTTTAAATCGTAGGTGGCTACTTTGGGCGAAGGTATCAATATTCGTTTTTCGCCCCGAAATTCATTTTCTTTACCGCCCGAAAAAAAGAAAGTTACATGTGGATATTTTTCGGTTTCGGCAATCCGAATTTGTTTTTTGCCGAGTTGTGAAACTATTTCTCCCAGCGTATTTTTTAAATCTTCTTTCGGGTAAGCAACTTTAATGTTTTCAAATTTATCGTCGTATATGGTCATGGTTACAAAATACAAGGGGAGTTTTTTCATTTGATAATCGGGAAAATCTTCTTGTGTCAGTGCTTTGGTAAGTTCGCGACCTCTATCGGTTCTGAAGTTGTAAAATATCACTACATCGTTTGCATCAATGGTTCCTACGGGTTTGCCGTTATTATCGACATGAGCTATAGGCAGGATAAACTCGTCCGAAACGCCTTCGTTGTAACTTTGTTCAACTGCCTTTACAAGGTCGGTGGCAGGTTTACCTTCGCCTTTAACCAATAAATCATAAGCTTTTTTGATTCTTTCCCAACGGTTATCTCTGTCCATGGCGTAGTATCTACCGATAATCGAAGCTATTTGAACCGGTTTATTTTTGATATAATTTTGTATTTGTTTTATAAAATTGATACCGGAGTGCGGATCGACGTCTCGACCGTCCATAAAGGCGTGTATGTAGGCTTTGACTTTGTGTTTTTGAGCCATATCAATCAAGGCTTTGAGGTGGTTGATATGCGAGTGCACACCACCGTCGGACAATAGCCCCAAAAAATGCACGGCTTTGTTGTTTTTTCGAGCATATTCAAAAGCTTCTTTCAACACTTTATTTTCAAAAAAACTTCCGTTTTGTATCGCTTTATTTATCTTAACCAAATCTTGATAGACAATTCGTCCGGCACCCAAATTCATGTGCCCTACTTCGGAGTTGCCCATTTGTCCGTCGGGCAATCCGACATTTTCGCCCGAAGTAAATAGTTTGGCATGCGGGTATTTTTGTATCAAAGTATCCATAAAAGGGGTGTCGGCTTGGGCAATTGCCGAAACATTTGGATCTTGTGTGATACCCCAACCGTCCAAAATCATCAATAAAACTTTTTTGTTCATTGTCGTTTATTTTTATCCTACAAAGATACGTCAATATTGAGGCAAAGCGGATTGTAAGCGGTAAAATTTGCGGAAATTTTACAATTGCACATTTTTTTTGTAATTTTATATTTCAAAGATTATGAAAAAGAAAGATAACAAATCGGCTTTACAGGAAGTAGCAGGTGTTGAAAATATTCAACGTCTCAATCGTAATATATTGCCACAAAAAAGACAAAGGGTTGATACGACTCAATATGTCAAAAGAATTTTGGCGGGCGATAAGATTTATTTGAGCAAAGCTATAACGCTGATTGAAAGCCAAAACAGGAAACGTTTTGATTTGGGTCAAAAAATATTAAAAGCTTTGTTGCCGCATACGGGCAATTCGGTTAGGATTGGTATTACCGGTGTTCCGGGAGTTGGAAAAAGCACATTTATAGAAAGTTTGGGCAAATATTATACCTCGCAAGGTCATAAAGTAGCTGTTTTAGCCATTGACCCCAGTAGCAGTTTGACCAAAGGGAGTATTTTGGGAGACAAAACTCGAATGGAACAATTGTCCAAAGACCCTCGTGCTTATATACGTCCAACGGCTTCGGGAGATCAGTTGGGAGGTGTGGCACGCAAAACACGCGAAAGTATTTTGCTTTGTGAAGCTGCCGGTTTTGACCGCATTTTGATTGAAACCGTCGGGGTAGGGCAGTCCGAAACCATGGTGGCACAAATGGTCGATTTTTTTCTGCTTTTAAAATTAGCCGGTGCCGGCGACGAACTGCAAGGGATCAAACGCGGTATTATTGAAATGGCTGACCTGATTGTTATCAATAAAGCCGAAGGTGATAATTTGCAACCTGCAAAATTGGCTCAAAAAGCTTTTCAAACCGCATTACATTATTTTCCTCCCAAAAAAAGCGGTTGGCTGCCCAAAGTGTTGTTGTCTAGCGCCTTGTATAACAAAGGAATTAAAGAGGTTGTTAATGAGATAGATACCTATGTAAAATTGACCCGAAAAAACGATTTTTTTGTCCAAAACAGGTTGGCACAAGACACTTATTGGTTACAAGAGTTTGTAAAACAAACAATTTTAGACAATTTTTATAAGAATTCTAAATATTTTGAATTTTTGCCAAAAATGATAAAAAAAATAAATAAAAGACAAATTACTGTTTTTGAAGCAGCCGAATTTTTATTAAATTTACAAAATCAATAATTCTTATTTTGTAATAAGTAATGAAAAATTTAATTGATTTTGCCATTTTTACATTAGTGCAATTTTTCTTTATCACCCATGTTTTGATTTATTTGTATCAAGGCGGCAGTTATTACCACCCCGAAGAAGTTTGTTTTACTTACAATCAAAATTATTTAAGTGATTTGGGTCGAGCCGTTTATTTTAACGGTTTTAAAAACCCTTTTTGGATTTTTTATACAATATCGTTGTCGTTGGTAGGCATCGGCACTGCTTTGTTTTTTTATATTACTTCCAAATTATTGGTTAAAAAAAGTATAATTCCGGTGGTATTGGGTATAATTTCGGGTATCAGCTATATTGGTATTGCTATTTTTATGGTTGATTTGTATTTTAATTATCATATTTTTTTCGGTGTTTCGGCTTTTGTAGCTTTTTTGGCTGCCGGTATCAGTTTGAATTTTATGATTGACAAGGAAGATTATCCGCATATTTATTACACGTTGATGTTTTTAAACGGGTTGCTTATATTGTATTTATTGTTGCGTTCCGTTATTCCTTCGAGTAGTGAGGCGGAGTTGTATTTAAAGATAAGGGTTATTATGCAACGTGTGGTGGTTTATTCGCAATTGTTTGCGGCAGCTTATATTTTGTATCGTATTAAGCAACGATTTTTCAAGATAAAAATACAGGCATAAAAAGACTGTCTCAAAAGTGTCTTTTAAATAATTTATTAAGAACCAACTTGTTAAGTTAATAACTACAAGCTATTTATTTTTTGAGACAGTCTCGTCAAAACCCGAAAATTTTCAACTTTATTTTAATAGCTGTAAAACTTCATCGTAGTTGGGTTCATCTACAATCTCGGGTACTTGTTGGGTATAAATTATTTGTCCGTTTTCGTCAATAACCACTACGGCTCTCGAATACAATCCGGACAAGGGTCCGTCAATGATTTCAACGCCGTAGTCTTTGCCGAAATTATCATTGCACTTAAAACCGGACAGATTGATGACATTTTCAATACCTTCGCTACTGCAAAAACGCGAATGTGCAAAAGGCAAGTCTTTTGAAACAGCCAAAACTTTGGTGCCGTTCAGTTCTGTTGCCAGTTGGTTAAAACGTCTGACCGAAGCCGCACAAGTAGGGGTGTCCAAACTTGGAAAAATATTGAGAACCAGTTTGGCTCCTTTAAAATCGGAAATGGATTTTTCGCTTAAATCGGTTGCGGTTAATTTAAAATCGGGAGCTTGTGTTCCTTTTTCGGGTAAACTTCCAATGGTGTTTACCGGATTGCCCTTCAATGTTATTTTTGCCATTTTGTTTAATTTTTTTCATGGTTAATAATATTCAAAAATAGGTTAATAGGTCAAGCAAAAGTATTTTTGTTGATTGTAAAAGTTTATGGTTGTATAAATAATAATAAATGTTTTTTATTGATTTGATATACGCTTATGTTATATCTTTGTGTATAAAACAATTGTATGACAAACAAATCCTTAGAAGAGGTTCATGCCAGTGTTGATACGACCCGAAAAAAAGGCTTTTTTAAAAAACTTTTGGCTTTTATGGGTCCGGCATATTTGATAAGTGTAGGTTATATGGATCCGGGCAATTGGGCTACGGATTTAGCCGGTGGCAGTCGTTTTGGATACGCTTTGCTTTGGGTTTTGTTGATGTCAAACATTATGGCGGTTCTGTTGCAAAGTTTGGCTGCTCGTTTGGGTATTGTGCGTGGACGCGATTTGGCACAGGCATGTCGCGAAAATTATCCGCCTTTGGTCAATTACGCTTTGTATTTTTTGGCTGAGATAGCCATTATTGCAACCGATTTGGCTGAGGTTATCGGAATGGCAATAGGTATAAATTTGTTGTTTGACATACCGTTGATTTGGGGTATCTTGATTACTTTTTTAGATACTTTTATCTTGTTGTTTCTCATCAACAAAGGTATGCGCAAAATGGAAGCTTTTATTTTGGCTCTGGTTTTTGTAATTGGTCTTTCTTTTTTGATTGAAATGTTTTTGGCAAAGCCTCATGCAGGTGATATTTTGCGAGGTTTTATTCCTTCCATTCCCGATAAAGATGCTTTGTATATTGCTTTGGGAATAATAGGTGCTACGGTTATGCCTCATAATTTGTATTTGCACTCGTCATTGGTGCAAACCCGTAAGTTCAGTTCCGGTTTTAAGAGTATTAAACAGGCATTGAAATTTAATTTAATAGATAGTTTGGTAGCGCTTAATTTAGCTTTTTTTGTCAATGCCGCTATTTTGATTTTAGCAGCGGCAACTTTTTACAAAGCCGGTTTGTATCAAGTAGCCGAAATTCAAGATGCTTATAAATTGCTTGAACCTTTGTTGGGTTCGCACCGGGCGCCCGTATTGTTTGCCGTAGCTTTGATTGCAGCCGGACAAAGCAGCACCATAACCGGCACTTTGGCAGGCCAAATTATCATGGAAGGTTTTATCAATTTGCGTATTCAACCATGGATACGTCGTATGATTACTCGCTTGTTGGCTATTGTGCCCGCTATCGTCGTTATTTGGTTTATGGGCGAAAGTTATACCGGAAAAATGTTGATTTTCAGTCAGGTTATATTGAGTTTGCAATTGGGTTTTGCAGTTATTCCCTTGATACATTTTGTCGGTAACCAAAACTATATGGGGCATTTTGTCATTGGTTTCAAAACCAAGTTGTCGGCTTGGTTGATAGCAGGCGTTATTATCAGTCTCAATGTATGGTTGGTTACGGACGAAATAAGCACATGGATTAAAACCGGAGCAATCAAACCGCCCATGATGTTTCTGTTATTTTTGTTTTTGTTTATGATTTTTATCTTGTTGTTATACATCACTTTGGTTCCGTTGCTTAATAAATCAAATATAAGACCTTTGGATACCCATGAACGCAAAGATTTGTCGCCTAATTTTAAGTATCCGGAGTATAAACGTATTGCCATAGCTGTTGATTTTTCAAATATCGATCACGAAATACTAAATCATGCCTTGGCACTGGGTAAAACGGGTACCCGTTATTTGTTGATACATGTTGTTGAAAGTGCACCGGCAATTTATTTCGGACAAGATACCAACGATTACGAAACTCTTCAAGACCAAGAAGTTTTGAAACGATATGCTGCTCGTATCAGAGACTTGGGTTATGATGTAAGCACACAAATAGGTTTTGGAAATCCGAAAATAGCCATACCGCAAATAGCGACTGTTTTTAATGCCGATGTTTTGGTGTTGGGTTCGCACGGACATAAGTGGCTCAAAGATTTGATTTTCGGTACAACCATTAATGCCGTGCGACACAGTATTAACATTCCGGTATTGGTGGTGCAACGCTAAGACTTATAATGAATACTTTTTGGTGTTGATTGTTTTTTTGTATCAATTGCCCATTTCCAAATAACGTCTCAAAAAATCGGAATGTTCTTTGAGTTCTTGCAAGTGCAAATCTTCTTCCATTTGGCTGATAATTTGGTAGTCGTAGCGACGAAAAGTTTGAATTATTTCATTGATGTCGTCAGTTTGTATTTTGACTTCCAACTGACTGGTCTTATCGTTTTGGTTGAGCAAAATTCCCAATATTTTTCCGCCATCCGATTCGATAATTTGCGCTACTTGACTAATTGAAAAGTCAGTAGTTGGTTTGCCGATTACCAACAAATATCCCTTTTCGTTGATAAAAGTTTTTTCGGTCAGCAAGTTTAAAATATCATCGAGCAATCGCACACCGATATATTTACCCGACAAGTCCAAAACTCCCAAAACATTGGCTTCATTACGCATCATAACACCGAGGATTTCCGTCCAATTCATTCTATCCGACAGATAAACTTTTTCTAACAAATAAGTGTGGTTTTTTATAATATCGTTTTGATTTTCAGTATTACTTATGTCATCACAGCGTATCATGCCGCGATAAATGTCCTTTTCGACAACAGGTATGTGGCTGATGCCGTATTGATTACAAGTTTGTAAGGCAACTTTAATTTTGTCATCAAACGAAAAAGCTTCAAATTTATAAACGGGAATATTTAACATGGCAACAGGTATAAAAAATATTTATTAAACATGAAGCAAAAATAAATAAATAAAAGCGATAAATGTCAGTTTTGATACATTTGTTTTTCATAAATTTGCTTGAATTTTCAAATAAAATGAAATTATTAATCGATTATGTATAAACAAGTCAAAATAAACAGAGGTTTGAACATACCTTTAAAGGGACGAGCGGCTCATGTTTTGGAGGTAGCCCCCCGTGCTTCCATGTATGCTGTCAAACCAACCGAATTTTACGGAATAAATCCGCGTTTGACTGTCAAAATCGGAGACCACGTCGATGCCGGCGACGAATTATTTTATCATAAATATATCGATAGAATCAAATTTACATCGCCCGTTAGTGGAACCATTGAAGATATTATTCGCGGTGAGAAACGTAAAATTTTAAAAATCTTAATAAAGCCGGATACTACCGATACTTACAAGAATTTTGAAGTAGTGAAACCCGAGAATGCCGATCGTTCTCAAATATTGGATTTGCTCTTGCAAAGCGGTTTGTTTGCTACCATCAAACAACGTCCGTATGATGTGATAGCGCACCCCGACGACAAGCCCAAAGCTATTTTTGTTTCGGCTTATGATTCGGCTCCGTTGGGAGTAGATTACGCTTTTGCACTTAAAAGCAAGATGAAAGATTTTGAAACGGGTATTACAGTCTTAAAAAAACTCACCGACGGAGACGTATATTTAATCGTCAATGGAAATACAGCTTCCGATTTTGACAAAATAACCGGTGTACAAGTGGTAAAAGCTTTTGGACCGCATCCGGTTGGAAATGTCAGTATCAGTATCGAAAAATTTGAACCCATTGCCAAGGGCGATCGTGTATGGACGGTAAATCCGGCAGATGTTGCCATAATCGGCAATTTTTTCAATACAGGTCAATATCGTCCCGAACGACATATTGCGTTGGCAGGCTCCCAAGTAAAAGACCCTAAATATTACAGTATAATTCCGGGTGCCTATTTAAGCGACTTTTTAAAAGACAAACTCAAAGATGATAACGTGCGCATCATCAGTGGTAATGTTTTAACGGGAAGCAATATAACCAAAGACCGTTTTTTGAACTTTTATGACAATCAAATAACCGTCATACCTTTGGGCAATAAACTTCGTTTTATGGGTTGGATGCCATTTCTTGGCAAAAACAGAAAAGGTTTTTACAATTTCGGTATTGAAAGTTCAAAAGAACTCGACATCGATGCCAATTTGTATGGCGAAGAAAGAGCTTTTGTCATGACCGAAGAATTTGAAGCGGTTATGCCTTTGGATATTTATCCGGTGCACCTGCTCAAAGCCGCTTTGTTGGGCGATGTTGAAAAAATGGAGCAATTGGGAATACTCGAAGTAGCTCCCGAAGACTTTGCTTTGTTGGATTATATCAATTCGTCTAAAATAGATACACAAGAACTTATCCGCAAAGGTTTGGATATCATGCAAGTTGAAATAGGTTAAACAATTATTGGGGGATACAAATTAGCAATCGGAAATTTTCGGTTAATTGTTTCATCTCCCGAAATATCGGGATATAGATACATCAAAAAAAATAAAAGATAACAATGAAATTTATAGAAAAGTTTTTTAACAAATACGAACACTTGTTTCTCGAAGGTGGTAAGTATGAAAAGTTGCGTCCGGCTTACATGGCGATGTTTACTTTTATGTTTACTCCCGACGAAACCACCAAAAAGGGTGCTCATATTCGTGATGCAGTCGATTTAAAACGGGTAATGTTCACCGTTGTGCTGGCCTTAATACCGGCAACTTTGTTCGGTATGTGGAACGTCGGACATCAATACTATTTGCAAGCCGGCACCGAAGTGAGCAATATGGAACAATTCATGTACGGCTTTTGGAAAGTATTGCCCATGATAATTGTTTCTTATGCAGTTGGATTAGGTATTGAGTTTTATTTTGCCGTATTGCGCGGACATGAAGTAAACGAAGGATATTTGGTTTCCGGTTTATTGATACCGTTGATCATGCCGGTTACCATACCCCTGTGGATATTAGCCGTATCGGTAGCTTTTGCCGTGGTTATAGGCAAGGAGGTTTTTGGTGGCACAGGTATGAATATTGTTAACCCGGCACTCACGGCACGGGCCTTTGCTTTTTTTGCATATCCGACTTTTATGTCCGGTAATGAAGTTTGGATTCCCAAACCCGAAACTGTCGATGCTTATTCGGGTGAAACCATTTTGGGTGCTTTGGGACAAGGACACGAGATTGCATATACCTGGAAAGAAATGTTTATGGGAACCATACCGGGAAGTGTTGGCGAAACTTCTGTTGTTATGATTTTGATTGGCGCCGTTTTGCTCTTACTTACTCGTGTTGCCAGCTGGCGTATTATGGTTTCGGGCTTTTTGGGTGCCGCACTTATGGCACTTGTTTTTAACCTTTGGGGTGCCAATACCTTGATGCAATTGCCTTGGTGGCAACATTTGTTAGTAGGCGGTTTGGCTTTTGGTGTGGTATTTATGGCTACCGACCCCGTTACTGCCGCTCAAACCCGTCGAGGTAAGTGGATATACGGTTTCTTAATCGGTGTATTTGCCATTCTGATACGTGTTTTTAATCCGGCTTATCCCGAAGGAGTTATGTTGGCTATTTTGTTACTCAATGTTGTTGCACCGACCATAGATTATTATGTTGTGCAAGCCAATATCAAAAAAAGAATGAAAAGATTTGAAAAACAAACGGCTTAATTATTAAGATTATGGACAGAAACAGTAATTTATACACGATATTATTTGCAGCCGTTGTCGTAACAGTGTCTGCGATTTTACTTTCGTTGGCGGTAATGTTCTTAAAACCCGCACAAGAACAAAACGTAAGACAAGAAAAAATGACCGATATACTTTATACCATCGGTTTGGATAAAGAAGCTTTAAATCAAAAAGCAAAATCCGAAGGTTTGAAGTTGAATTATCAACAAATTGAAAAGTACTTTAATACCTATTTTACCGAACAGTATGCCTTAAAAACCGACGGTAGCGTTGATAATAATGTCAATGCTTTTGATATAAATATGAAAGCCGAAGTAAAAAAACCGGTCGATGCACAACGTTTCCCTATATTCATAGCTACGGTGGACGGTCAAAAATATTATGTTATTCCGCTATACGGCAAGGGTTTATGGGACGATATTTGGGGGTATATCGCTTTGGAAGGAGATTTGAATACCGTCAAAGGGGTTAAATTCGGACACAAAGGCGAAACACCCGGATTGGGTGCCGAAATCACAAAAAAATGGTTTGAAAACCAATTTAAAGGTGAAAAAATTTATGACAAAGACGGAACTTTTAGAGGTATTACTTTGCTCAAAGGCAACAAAGATCCCGAAAATAAAGATAAAGAAGACCATGAAGTAGATGCCATCTCGGGCTCGACTTTAACCAGCAACGGTGTAACCAATATGTTGCAAGAACGTTTAAAACATTATATTCCGTTCTTTGATAAAATGAGAAAGAAATGATAGATGCCGGATAACCGGTGTCAGATGCTTTTACGGCAATGTTACTTCGAGTATTTTTATTAATGTATTGAGAAGTTAAACATTGCTGATATTGAAATAAAAAAACACAATAAAATAATTATCAATTTATCGTTTAACTCCCGAAGTATCGGGATATCGATTTAACAATAAATAAAATATTATGGCAAAAAAACATAAATGGCAAGATCTGATTAAAGATCCGTTAAATGAAAACAACCCGATAACCGTGCAGGTTTTGGGTATTTGTTCGGCTTTGGCAATAACCGTAAAACTGATGCCGGCAATAGTAATGTCATTGTCGGTTATGGTGGTGGTAGCACTGAGCAATGTAATTGTTTCTTTATTGCGAAATTATATACCTAATCGTATTCGTATTATAGTGCAATTGTTGGTAGTGGCAACTTTGGTTATCTTGGTAGATCAAATATTAAAAGCCTATGCTTATGATGTTAGCAAAGAGTTGTCGGTATTTGTAGGACTTATTATTACCAACTGTATCGTGATGGGACGTTTGGAAGCCTTTGCTTTGGCAAATAAGCCTTGGGATTCGTTTTTGGACGGTATAGGTAACGGTGCCGGATACGGATTGGTATTGATTATTGTGGCGTTTTTCCGCGAATTGCTCGGTTCGGGCACTTTGTTTGACCACAAGGTAATACCTCAATGGTTATATGATCACGGCTATGTAAATAATGCCATGATGTTATTGCCGGCAATGGCACTTATTACCGTTGGAATATTTATTTGGGTGCAACGCAGTATGTTCCCGCAACTAACCGAAAAAGAATAAAAAAATTGAGATTATGGAATTGTGGAGTTTATTTATACGTAGTATTTTTATAGAAAATATGGTTTTTGCCTTTTTCTTGGGTATGTGTTCATATTTAGCCGTATCCAAAAAGGTAAAAACAGCTGTGGGCTTGGGAGCAGCCGTAGTATTTGTATTGGCTATAACCGTCCCCGTAAACTTTTTGATAGACAAATATTTGTTACAACCCGGAGCCCTTAAATGGTTAGATCCTTCATTGGCAAACATCGATTTGAGTTTTTTGAGTTTTATCATGTTTATTGCCGTGATTGCCGCTATGGTGCAATTGGTTGAAATGTTTGTAGAGCGTTTTGCACCTGCACTTTATTCGTCATTGGGGATTTTCTTGCCTTTGATCGCCGTCAATTGTGCCATTTTGGGTGGTTCGTTGTTTATGCAACAAAAAGAATTTACACAAGTATCGGAAGCCATTGTTTACGGACTTGGTTCGGGTATCGGCTGGCTGATAGCCATTGTGTTGCTGGCAGCCGTCAGAGAAAAGATTTCTTATTCCAATGTCCCTGCACCTCTTCGCGGATTAGGAATAACCTTTATTATAACCGGATTAATGGCAATTGCTTTTATGGCATTTATGGGAATTAAAATATAACTCAAAGATATAAAGAAGATGGATCAAAATACAACAAAAGTAATATTAGCAAGTGTATTGGTTTTTTTGATAGTCGTATTGATTTTGGTAGTTTTGCTGTTATGGGCAAAAGCCAAACTCTTACCCGGCGGAAAAGTAAAAATATTGGTAAACGGCGAAAAAGAATTGGAAGTAGAAAGCGGTGCTTCGTTGTTGAGCACACTTTCTAACGAAAAAATATTTTTGCCTTCCGCTTGTGGCGGAGGTGGAACCTGTTTGCAATGTAAAGTAAAAGTAAAAAAAGGCGGAGGTAATATGTTGCCTACCGAAGAACCTCATTTTACATTAAAAGAAAAAGAAGAAGGTTGGCGTTTAGGTTGTCAAGTGAAAGTAAAAGAAGATATGGAGATAGAAGTTCCCGAAGAAGTTTTCGGAGTAAAAAAATGGGACGCCAAAGTGGTTTCAAACTACAATGTAGCTTCGTTTATCAAAGAATTTATAGTAGAAGTACCCGAAGACATCAATTATAAAGCGGGAGGTTATATTCAAATCGATGTGCCGCCGGCAACTATTCATTATAAAGATATTGACATTACGGCACACCCCGAAGAACACCCGGGCGCACCCGATAAGTTTCGCGAAGATTGGGATAAGTTTAATTTGTGGCCCTTGGTAATGAAAAATGATGAAGAAGTTACTCGTGCTTATTCCATGGCAAGTTATCCTGCCGAAGGACGCCGTATTATGCTCAATGTACGTATTGCCACACCACCTTGGGATAGAGAGAAAAACACTTGGATGGACGTTAATCCGGGAATAGCTTCATCTTATATTTTTTCACGTAAACCCGGTGATATTGTCAAAATTTCGGGACCTTACGGCGAGTTCTTTATCAATGAAGACAGCGATGCCGAAATGGTTTATATAGGTGGTGGAGCCGGTATGGCACCTATGCGCTCACACTTGTTTCATTTGTTTAAAACTCTTAAAACCAACAGAAAAGTATCGTATTGGTATGGAGGACGTAGCAAACGCGAATTGTTCTATATTGATCATTTTAGAGGTTTGGAAAAAGAATTCCCCAATTTTAAATTCTACCTGGTGTTGTCCGAACCGCGTCCCGAAGACGATTGGCAAATCAAAGAAAATTTGGAAGCACCCGGCGATGGTTTTGTAGGTTTTGTACATCAGGCTTTATACGATAACTATTTGAGCAAACATGAAACTCCCGAAGATATCGAATATTATTTCTGCGGACCACCAATGATGAACAAAGCCGTAGTAGGTATGCTCGAAAACTTGGGCGTGCCTCCCGAAAATATTCGATTTGACGATTTCGGCGGATAGTTATACCAAATTGATTTATAAAACAGTCCAAAAAATTTTGTCCCGAAATTTCGGGACAAAATTTTTCGGACTAAAAACTATTTGAAATTCAATTTGTAAAATTTGATGTATTGATGGTCTTTGGCAGGTATAACGGCTTGATTTTTATTTATCATAATACCTTCAATAGGCATAAACCTGAATTTGCTTTTTTTATTTTCTTTGACAATTTCAATATCGGTGTTACCCGAATTGCTTATTTTAATACCATTTAAGTTTTGCAAGTCTTTATTGTTGAGGTAAAAAGGTTCTTTACCCGTTTGTTTTTTGAGTTTTGAATCGGTAAACAGGATATAATTATTGCCATTAATAAGTGTGCTAAAATAGGAGTGAAGTGCCAATCGCGGTTTGACTACTTGTTGTTTGAATATTTTTTTTGACCAGTAAATATTGCCCTGTTTTGAAATTTTAATGCTAAAAATATCTCCGACAATTTCGCTAACCGAAGCTTCTCGGTCTTTGCGTTTCATCATCAAGGGTATATAAAAATCTTCGGAATTGATGAGCCAATCACCATTGTTCGAAACATAATGTTTACGAACAATCATTTGGTGATTTTTGGTATTTTTATGTGATTTATTATATGAGGTGTGCACCAACTTTACTTTAAACGGGGCGTAATTTTCGGTGAGTAATCCGAGACCATGAGTTGTCAAATTGAGGCGAAAAATACCATCGATATCATTTAAATCGATATAGCGATTGCGATAAAATCCGAAAACATATATTTCATTGTCTTCATTTGCAGGTTTTCCAAGGTGTAATTTTTCCATTACTTTTTTGGGTTTTACACTATATTGGTATTGTTTGTCGGGACGTAATTCGTAAATCATAAAATTTTTCAGATTATCGGTGTTTACAAAACGTCTTTTTTTGTGCGGGTTGTTTTTGTAAACGGCAGCTGTTATATATACACTTCCGTCGGTATCACTTACAAGCATGTCGGTTATTTTGAACAATTGCTTAGGTATGTTTCCTCCAAAACTTTTTTCGAATATTTTATTAAATTTATTGTCAAAAATAACTGCTTTGTATAGATTGTTATTTGTTTTGATACTTTTGTAAATCAGTGCAAAAAATCGGTTTTGAGGCGAAAACTTGATGAATATTTTAGGATTGAAAAAGTTTACATCGCTGTAATATTTAAGTTTTTCGAAGTATAGTGAATTAAGATTGACAAATAAATTGACTTCGTTTTTTGGATAATTGAAGTTAAGCCGAAAAAATTCTTTTTCGTCAAAATTCTTTCCATGTGCTATATCGCCGCTTAATATCTTGAAAGCGTAATAATGTTTTCGCAAATTACTTTCGAGTTTAATCAATTTCAATTGTCTTTTGTCGATAAAAGCTCCTTTGATACTGCCTTTTACGGTTCCTTTGTTGAGTTTTAGTGTAATTTTTTTTACCGGTTGCATTTGTTCGTCATATAAATTTACGTACGATTCAAAAACCAGCGGATTTGCCAAAAAACCGCTTCGTTTGGTGCTGACAGTTATAAATCCTCCTTGTCGGTCGGGTATTATGTAATCGTTTTGTACGCGAGCGGTAGTCATTTTGTAAACCTTACTTTGTTGTAAGCCTATACCGAGATTTTGAGCACTTGATATAAAAAATATAATAAATAAAATACCGGTTAAAAAATATTTCATAGACATTTGTTTGTGTTGTTGTGTTGAATGTTTTATGCAGTTATTTCAAAAAACATGCCGTTTTGTAAGTTATTTTTTAATTGATTTTTGCCATGCGGCGTCTTCAAAATAGGCTTCGATAGGCAAAAAATCTTCGGTGGTATTTTTGATAAATTCTATATCATAGTCGCCGCGGTTGAGTAATATGCGCATGGTGTTTTCGACTTGTTGATATAAGGGTTTGAGTAACCATTGTATTTCTTCGGGACCTTGTTTGACTTCAATATACAATTCTTTGCGTTTTTCTTCCATTTTATGATTGAGCAACTCTTGATAGCGTTCCGATTTTTTCCAATAATTGCTGATTATCCACGGTCGTTTTTTATGTTCCATCATTTCGGCGATTTTCCATTCGTGATTGATTTCGGAAAAGGATAAAAATTTGGGTTGTAAGTTGCTTATATAAATCATTTTGTTGTGGTGGTCTATTTGCACTTTCAAGTCTTTGAGATTGACGCCGTATTTGGCAACCAATTGAATCTGCAAGGCGCCGATAAAGTGCAAATCTTTGCCGTCTTCTACAAATTTTTCGTTCCAAGTTCGGGTAAAGTTGGTATCTATTTCGAGCAAGCCGACTTCCAAAATGTTTTTTAGTCCGATTACATTGAGTTTTCGATTTTTTAATTCGGCAATTTCACGTTGTTGATTTTGCAAGGTTTGTCTTAGTTGTTTGAGTTCGGCGGGATTGGTTTGTTGGTATTTGGTGTATAAATATACCAAAACCCCGCCTATTATCATGCTGATGCCAAATTGATTTAGCCTGCTCAATAAGGCAGATAGTCCGACTAGTAACACCAATAAAAAAAGGAGTTCTTTTTTGTATTTTTTCCAAACAAATTTAAGCATAGGCAATGAAAATTATGAATTATTATCGCCGTTAAATTTATTTTTTAAGGCTTCCAGTTTTTCTTGTTCCAACTGTAATTGAAGTCTGTCATAGACATTTTTTACGATTTTTTTGGTATATAAAGGAAAATCGGCATGCATGATCCAGCCGTAATATCCTTTGTCTTTGAGCAATACGTCGGCAACTTTTTGTCCTTTGTATTTGCCAAAATTTATGATTTCTTCGTTT
>JAMONO010000174.1 GCA_027065715.1 Flavobacteriales bacterium | reverse complement strand
ATTAATTGTAACCATATTTTATCGACCAGCGGACGCACCGGTTCAATTAAGTCAAATACCAAACTCGGTTTTTTGTAATAGTCGGTGTGCATAAAACCGGCATACGGGTCTAAACCTTTGGCGTATATTCCGCTTTCGACTATGCTGTATGTCATGCCGTATAAATAATTGAGCCCGGCATTGAAATAATCGGTTGCGGGTCGTCGGCTTCTTGTGTTAAATTGAAAATTTTGCGGTAAAAATAAACTTAAATTTTTGAAATAATTTTTGCTGATTTGTCCTTCTATACCCAATAAATTGTTTCTGACTTCATCAATTTTTTTGGCTGAAAATTTGTAGGCTTTGTTTTTCAATATTTTCATTTGTTCTATGGTTGTATCGGTAAACTGCCGGTGTTTGGGTTTACGAGACTTTAATTGTTTTAGCAAACTAATTTGAAGGTTGGTTTTGTGATTTAATATGTCTATTACCCATTGTGTTGCTTCTTTGGTATGATAAAAATACAGTTGTTTGCGTCGGAGTTCGGCTAAGTTTACCAAAAACGGGCTGCACATACGGGCTTGCAGGGTGCCGAAATTATTGTAAAAATATACGGGTATTTGGTGTTGAGCCGCCAATTTTATGACAGCTGCGTTGATATTGCAGTTGGTTGTTACAGCAATACTGCTAATTCTTTTGGGTGCAATTATTTTGGAATAATCGTTGTTTTGAATGTGAAACGATTTATTCCGAACGCTTATTTTGGTATTTGCCGTGTCAATAATCAGTTGCATGGTTAAAAATAATTAAAGTGTGTCCAACGGGTGAATAAGGTTTCATCTTGCGGTGTCATGGCTTCTTTCAATTTTTGGGTATAATGGTAATATATCGAACTGTGATAGCCTTCGATCATTCCTATAAAATTAATTTTGCCTTGCACTTCCTGTTTAAATTTTTTGAGTGTCAGGCTTCGGTTGGTGTCATTTAATATGGTGGTTGTTTCTACCAAATAACGCAATCTGGTTAAATCTTTGTCAAGTTCCAAATAAAATCGGGGTTCTATATCGACTGTTTCGTTTAGGATTAGTCCGGTTACAATTTTGTTGTCATTTGTATCGAATATTTTTGTTTTTTCGGTTTGCAATTTGTAATTGTGTTTTGTACAAATTTCTATTACCTGTTGAAGTTGTTCATTTTGAAAAGGTTTTTGATTGGTTGAAAAGGTCATATCGTCGGCAAAACGGGTATAAGTTATTCGGTTTTGTTTTGCCCAGTTTGTCAGTTCGTTATCCAAATCGATACAAGCAAAGTTTGACAGTACGGGTGAAGTGGGTGCTCCCATAGGCAAACGTCCTTTGTAGGTAAACAAACGAGACAGGTTTTGAGAAGCATTATTGCTAAATTCGAAAGGGGGTCGTCGCAGTAAGTCATATACGCGTTTTTTGTCGATTTGATGAAAAAAATCTTTTAAATCAATTTTCATCATATATTTTTTGCCGAGATGTTTGGTGGCGTTTTGCAGTATGTTTTTTTTATTTTTTTTGTCTTTTACGCTTATGATGAAGCCGTAAGCGGCTTTGGTTTGTTTTAAATAATAGGACGCTTGCAAATATCGGTTAAATTTTCGTTGTACTTGCATCAGGTTTTCGTAAGGAGCTTCTATAATTCGGAATTTGTTATTGCCTTTTGGAATCAAAAATTCTTTGTATTGCGGTTCAAAACACAGTTCTTTGATTTGCTTAACGGCAATATTCACCACTTCGCATATTTGTTCCAAAGTTTCGGATAACAGGAACTTGCTACCCATAATAAAAACCTGATTGTAAGTATATTTGTGCATCATTTGGTTTTATTTGTTTATTTTGTTTACCACTCCGTAACCTCTTGAAGTGGCTATGCCCAAAGCAATAATGTCGGGCAGTCGGATATTTAGTTTAAAACTAATATCAAAACATGCAAACTTGCTGGCATATTTAAAGGGCTTGACAAAGGCTTTTTGTTTTGCCTTGATGATTTCGGCTTTTAAGCGTAAAGGATTGGCATTGGCTTTATACTGCAATTCGCTTAAAAAATATTGCAATACATTGACGATATATTCACTCAAACCGCTGTTGAAATTCAGTTTGTCGGCTTGTTTGATACTGTCGTAACGTTCGTGGTTGATCAAGAAATTTTTTATTCGGTAGGTATGTATTTCGGCTTCGGGTTTAAAAAAGTAGTATTCAATTGTTTGTTTGTAATTTTGGATTTTTGCGGGATTTTGTTTTCGGTATAGTTCAAACCAAATATCCAAAGCTTTGATGGCGTTGTCTCCGTAGGCTGTTATTATCGGATAGCCTTTGTCCGCATTGAATTGTATCACGGGATAGGTATTCTTACGGTTATGAAATATTTCAATACTTTTATTGCTATTTTCAAAAGCATTTTCATTGTCCGATACCAAAGCAAAGGCATCGGACATGAATTTTAATATTTGTGCCGGTTTTACGGGCACTTCCAATAAATGATATTGTTGTATGCGTATTTTGTATTCGGACATGATTACAGGTTTTCTATTTCGTTTTTAAATTTGAGCATGTTCAATAAATTGCCGTATAACTGCGATGCAGCGTTGGCATAGGTTATATTATGTTTGATATTGGGGTTTACCAAGCCAATGGGAAAATTATCCGTCCCGAAATATACCAGTGCGGTTGGATGCCGACTGTCTGTATCGATAATTTCGTCGGTTAATCGAATTAAATCTTTGACATTTTGTACGGCTTGTTTTTGTTTAGACAAGTCGTCTATTTTATTACATATTTTTTTTCTTAATTCTTTTTTCAATTTTTTCTTGCTTTCGTCATCTAATTTATCCAAGCATTTTAATAAACTATGATTATAGTTATTGGGTGGAACACAATTATACTTTGCCGTCAATGTTCTGGCTTCGGGCAGGGGTTTATCCAACAGAAAAACCAATTTTGACAATGAAGCAATATCGGTACATTGAAAAAACGGAAACATTTCTTGTATTTTTCTTTGTTGTTCTTCCTCACAGTTATCATCGTCTATCATTTTTTTAAAAATAGTATATGTATCCAATTGGTTTTCAATTTTTTCTCTGATATAGTCTTTTTCCAAATCTTCTATTTTATTAATTCGTGCATTTATATTCAAAGGCCAATAAGTGAGTTCTGTCGTTTTATCACATTCTTGATATATTGGTTCTATTGTTGAATTATTTTCGGTTTCCTGTTTTTCCTGATTATCGATAATTACCACATCGGCTTTTTTTAATCTTTGTTTGTATGCGGGAGTGTCGAGTAATTCGTTTATATGCCTGATATTAATCGTGTCGGTATTTAGATCCACGTAGAACAGTTTCATTATTTTTTTGAAAATAGGAGTAAAACCGCTATCTATTTTGTTAATCACTACAATATTTGAATCTTTTTTCAGCCGGTTGTGTTTGATAAATTGTCGGTAGTTTTCGCGTATATTTTCTACGGTTTCGCCGGTAATTTTTTCAATTTCTTTTTCCATTCGGTTTTTTGCCAAATGTTCGAGATTGGCAAAGAAAATCAGCCCGACCAACAGCGCTATTATAGCGGCAAAATATTCTATTTGGTGGGTCCAGAGATGTTCTTTTACTTCTTCATTACGGCTAATAGCTTCATTTATACGTTCTTTGTTATCTATTATCAATTTCTGATTTTTTAACAACCTGTCATTTAACTTTTCCGTTTGATCGGCTTGCATTTTTTTCTTTTGCCCTTTGGATATATCTTGTAGTTTATTTAGGTCATAACTTAATAATTCATTCAAATGTAAAAGACTATCGTTCTGTTTGGATAGTTCTTCAATCCGCTCTTTGTTTTTTAAAATAGCAAAATTATCTTGACTTATTTTACCAAAAGTGTAATAAGCTAAATAAGCGACAACAATAATAAAAAACCAAATCCATAATTTGTTAATTATTGCGTAAATAGACATAAATATATTTTTTATTGTTCCCATATTCGTAAATTTATAGTTATACTTTTAATCTTCCGTAACCCACTGCGGTTTTGGCGCCAATTCCTTCTTGGTCCATGGCTTTTTCGATTAATTTTTTTATTAAATCGAGTGTATTGCTTGAATTTTCAACTTTTATTTCTGTATCCTCCGGTATTTGTTCCTTATATTTGCTTTTTTTGATACCGAAAGCAAATTTGAATGTTCCTTTTTTGATGCTTAAAAATATTATTAGATCAGGGCTATCTTTATCGTTTGGTTGCCCTTTTTCTCCATAATAATTTTTGTAATGCGGTGCCATAATGTCGGCTTCCATTTTAACCTCATTATTTACAGGAAAGGCATCAAAAAAAGTTACCGCACCGCTGTTTTCATTATCGGTGGTATTATCTTCTTCGATTTTGTTTCTTCCGAACAAATAAGCAAAGTATTCATCTTTTACAGCTTCTTCCTCTTTATAATTAAAAAATGTAGCAATCACATATACTCTGACAATTCCTTTGATTTGCTGTCCGGATAAATACGGAATTCCGTAAACCGGATGAAAACTAAATCCGTTGTTATATACCGAAGCATTTCCCAGTCCGGTAGCCAAACGCCAGTTTTGTTTTAATACTATATTGCCGGTTTGATAATTATCACTTAACGAAGCCAAAAGGGTTTCTTGTTTATTTTTTACCAACTCAATTATGGATTTATTTGGAACTACACGCTTTCCAAAATTGGATTTATAATAGAGTTTTGTACCGTTTTGGTGCATATAAGTGGCTTTCTTTTTCGAAATATTGGGAAATTTCTCTACTGCCAAGGCATAATTGTCGTAATTATCTCTTTGCGACAGGTAAAAAGCTTTAAGATATTTTGGTAAATGTGGCATTTCTAATATTTCTTTTATTTGGTTATAA
>JAMONO010000173.1 GCA_027065715.1 Flavobacteriales bacterium | reverse complement strand
GAACTTGTGAGCGAGGAATCCGTTGCCCCAAAATATTAAGATTCCTCATTGCTTCGCTTTCTTCGAAAGCGACCTTTTTTTTGGTGTGGTAAAAATAAGAAAAAATATTGGAATTTGAGAGAACAAAATACGGAGAGAACAAAAATTTACAGCCGTTTGCGTAAATATTTTTTGAAGTTAGCTGCCTCAAAATTTCACTTTGTATATTAATTTTTTATTGAGGCAGCTTACAACTGTAATTGATTGGAAGATTTACTTTTAAATTTCAAAGAAAACAATTAATTTTTGTCTTCTTGTGCTTGAATTGCAGTTAATAATATGGTATTATAAACATCATCTACCGTACAGCCTCTACTTAAATCATTAACCGGTTTGCGTAATCCTTGCAACATGGGACCTATTGCTAAGGCACCGGTTTCACGTTGCACGGCTTTATAGGTATTATTTCCGGTATTTAAATCGGGAAAAATTAGTACACTGGCTTGTCCTGCAACCTGCGAATCGGGTAATTTCTTTTTACCCACTACGGGATCGACGGCTGCATCGTATTGAATTGGTCCTTCCACCAATATATCGGGACGTTTGTTTTTGACAATTTCGGTTGCTTTTCTTACTTTTTCCACATCTTCTCCTTTGCCTGAGTTTCCCGACGAATATGAGAGCATGGCTACTTTTGGGTTAATTCCGAATTTTTTTGCCGAATCGGCAGAAGCTATGGCTATTTCCGCCAATTCTTCGGCATTGGGATTAGGATTAATGGCACAATCGGCAAAAGCCGAAACCCGGTCGGGTAAGCACATAAAAAACACCGACGAAACAATTTTGGCATCGGGTTTGGTTTTGATAACTTGCAGTGCCGGACGAATGGTATGTTGGGTGGTATGTGCCGCTCCCGAAACCATACCGTCGGCATCACCTTGATAAACCATCATGGTTCCAAAATAAGAAACATCTTTGATTAAATCGTATGCCGTAGTTTCCGTCATTCCTTTATGTTTACGCAATTCATATAATTTTTCGGCATATTTTTCGGCACGCGGGTCGGTATCGGGGTCCATAATTTCAATTTTGTTACAATCCAAATTAATTCCTTTGTTTTTTGCCAGATTACAAATTTGTTCTCTTTTGCCCAGCAATACCAAATCGACCAAATCGGTTGCTTGCAGTTTACAGGCGGCTTTCAAAATACGCGGATCGGTTCCTTCGGGTAAAACAATTTTTTTGCGTTCGCGACTTGCCCATTCTTCCAGATTATACAAAAACATGGAGGGGGTCATCTTTTCATTTTCATATTGAATAAGTTTATCCAATATTTGTTTTACATTGACATATTTTTTAAATAAACTTATTGATTTCATGATTTTTCGCACATCATAAGGATTGATACGCGGTTTGAGTTCGGCTATTTGGGTGGTCGCTTCATAAGTATTGGGTTTGACAACAACAATCGGTAATGTTGTGGTTATACCTTCTATGAGTTTCAATATGGGTTTTTCGGGGGTTATACCACCGGTTAATATCAAACCGGAAATGGAAGGATAAGCTTCGCTTTTGTCAGCTTGAATGGCTCCCAAAATGAGGTCGGCACGGTCACCCGGTGTGATTACAACCGATTTGTCGCGCAAACGAGACAAATAATGACGAAGTTGCATAGCGCCCACTTCATAGTGTTTGACAGGTTTTTCCAAATGATTTTCGCCAAACAAAACTTTGCCGTCAAAATAGTTAAGAATATCACGCATACTGGGTTTCAGTAGATTTTCGTCGCGTGGAATAGCTGCAACATAAGTGTCTTCTTCTACTACTTTTTTAATTCGTTTAACTATTTTTTTTAGGTTTTTGGGTTTGATTTTATTGGCAATTATGGCGGGGACTTCTACTTTTTCGTCTTTAAAGCTGTCATAAGCCAATTTGATGTTGCCAATATATTCGTCAAAAGTTTTGGATACACCGCTTGAAACCAAGATGGTGGGAATAGACAAATTGGAAGCAAGTTTGACATTGAGTTCAAACTCAATCATAGAGCCTTCACCCGAAAAATCACTTCCTTCAATCAGTATAAAATCATATTTTTTTTCGAGTTTTTTATATTTTCTGATTATGGTTTCGAGTATTTTTTTTTCTTCACCTTTGTTGAGCAGATTTATCATTTGGCTACGGGTAAACCCATAAGCATCGTTGTATGCCAAGTCGAGTTTAAAATAATTTAACATGGTTAGGATATGATTGTCTTTTTTGCCTTCGGGATAATCGTTAATGACTGGTCTAAAATATCCTACTTTACTTTTTCTGATGAGTAATTCGTTCATCAAACCGATGCTTATCAATGATTTTCCGCTAAAAGGTTCGATAGTTGCAATATATACGGCTTTGTTCATTTTAATATGGGTTTTATTATTGCAAAGTTACCATTAAAATGGCTATATAAAATGATAATTCATATTTTTTGCACAAAAAAACCCCGAAAAAATTCGAGGTTTTTAATCAATAAGATTTTTATGAAATATTAATGGGTATCTTTATCGAGATAATCGGGAATTCCGTCGCCGTCACTATCGTCGTTGGTAGGGTCGCCGTCGCCATTGGCATCTTCGTCTTTGGTTAAAACACCATCGCCGTCGTCGTCATTATCGTATATATTTCTAATTCGATTGCCGTCGGTATCGTCGTCATCGACACTTCCGTCGTCATTTACATCTTCATCTTCATTTTTAACGTGGTCGTTATCCAAATCGTTATCGGTTACAAAGGTTTTAAATGAAAATATCAAGGGTGAATAAGCCGGCAAATTGTTTTTGGCAACTTGATAATAAGCCAACCCCGAAGGGGTTATCAACAAGCCGGCACCATAGCCCGAAAAGGTAAATGTACCGTCACCGTTGTCGGTATATGAGCCGTCTTTAAAATGTGGTAAAACTTCGCGCCAAGCTTGAATGGCATAAAATTGATTGGATACTTTTGCCAAAGCGAACCAACGCGGCAAATTATCGGTGGTTTCGTCAAAAACTTTATTGTTAAGCAACCAACCTTTGTAAGCGGTCAAAACCTTGTCAAATTTACCTACTTGTTGATTGTTGCCTTCTCTAAACGGAATGTAATACAAATCATACACCAAATCTTCTACTTCGGGATCATTTACTTGTAAAACTTGCAGATTGGGATCATCCCAAAGAGATACATGCGAACCTGCCGGATCAATGGTGTCCAAAGTTACATTAAATTGGGCATCAATTTCGTAGTAGTGCGTTTGCATGTATGTCATTATGGAGTCTTTCTCCACATTGTTGTATTGTTCTTTTCGATCTTTTATTTCTTCGGTATCGGTGTTATCGTCATCGTTACATTTGGAAGCCGTCAAGAACAATAAAATTGAGATAAATGCCAGTAATTTGTATTTCATTTTAGTATTATTTAAATTTTTTGTAATGTCCGGCTATACCGTCAAATTCGTTAATCAATTTAGATGATTTATCATAAAATCGAAAAACGGATTTCATTAAAATAAATCGAACGCAAGATACAATTTTTATTTATTTTTGCATGATAATTAACAAAGATTTAAAATTATGCGAATAGATAAATTTTTATGGGCAATTCGTTTTTATAAAACCCGCAGTTTGGCGGCAGATGCCATCAAAAAAAATCATGTTCGCATAAACGGCATGACTGCTAAGGCTTCAAAAGAAGTTTACGGAGGTGATATAGTTGAGGTGAGAAAAAATCAAATTAATCATAAACTATTGGTTTTGGATACCCCTAAAAGTCGTGTCGGAGCCAAATTGGTTCCTCAATATATCAAAGATCAAACACCTAAGGAAGAATTTGAAAATCAAGAATTATTGAAATTAGCCAAAGATTATTATCGAAAAAAAGGTACCGGACGACCGACAAAAAAAGACCGTAGAGATTTAGATAATTTTTTGGAATAATACAAAATACAAACTGTTTTAATAACATAGAGAATTCAACAAATATGAGACCACCCAAAGCCCGAAAAATACCTGTTCGCCTTGAAAAACACGGCGATGTCCGAATAGACAACTACTATTGGTTACGCGAAAGGGAAAATCAGGAAGTTATCAATTATTTAAATGAAGAAAATGCTTATTTTGAAGCTCAAACCAAAACATACAAATCGTTGGAAAAGACACTTTTTGAAGAAATGAAAGTGCGAATAAAGGAAGATGATGAAAGTGTACCTGTATATGAAAACGGATTTTATTATCAAACCAAATATTTAAAAGGAAAAGAATACCCGATACATTTGCGAAAAAAACGCCTGACAGACAAGCCGCAAGTATTTATTGACGAAAACCAATTGGCACAAGCATACGCTTACTACAAATTGACAGGACTGGAAGTAAGTCCCGACAATCAAATGGTTGTTTACGGTGAAGATACTACCGGCAGGCGTCAATATACTTTACGTATCAAAAACATTGAAACCGGCGACTATCTGCCCGACGAAATTCCGAATACTACCGGAAGTGCCATTTGGGCTAATGACAATCAAACACTGTTTTATACCCGCAAAGATCCCGTTACCTTGCGTGCATACCGTATTTACAAACACCGCTTGGGCACACCCGTTGCACAAGATGAATTGGTTTATGAAGAAAAAGATGAAATATACGATTGTTTTGTTACCAAAAGTAAAAGCAATCGTTATATTTATATCGCTTCTTTCAGCACACTTACTACCGAATACAGATATATTGATGCCGACAAACCCGACCAAACATTTAAAATTTTTGCGGCTCGACAAAGAGGTGTTGAGTATAATTTGTTTCACCAAAAAGACCGTTTTTATATCTTAACCAACAAAGACAAAGCAACCAATTTCAAATTGATGCAAACATCGGTCGATAAGACGGAAATGAAAAATTGGCAGGAAGTGATACCACACCGAACCGATGTTATGTTGGAAGATGCCGAGATTTTTGAAGATTTTATCGTATTGCAAGAGCGTGAAAAGGGTTTGAACAAACTGCGAATTATAAATAACAATTCCGATTTTTATGTTCAATTTGACGAAGAAACTTACAGTTTGCGTTTCGGCTACAATCCCGAAATGAAAACAAATAAGTTTAGATATGTTTACAATTCCATGACCACACCGTCATCGGTAATTGAGTTTGATATACATTCACGTCAAAAAGAAATTTTAAAGGAGCAGGAAATTCCCGAACCTGATTTTGACAAAAGCAACTATAAGTCGATGCGTTTGTGGGTGCCGTCAAGAGACGGAAAACAAATAGCCGTTTCGGTAGTTTACCACAAAAACACCGATATATCGCGTGCCAATCCGTTGTTGTTATACGGATATGGTTCTTACGGTATAACCGTAGATCCGGGGTTTAGTTTAACCCGATTATCATTACTTAACAGAGGATTTATTTTTGCTATAGCTCATATACGCGGAAGCGAATATTTGGGGCGTTCATGGTATGAAGACGGAAAATTGTTAAAAAAGAAAAATACATTTAACGATTTTGTCGATGTTGCCGAATATTTTATCAAAAACAATTATACTACACCTTCACAACTCTTTGGCATGGGCGGGTCAGCCGGCGGATTGTTAATGGGAGCCGTTATGAACCAAGCACCCGAATTGTTTAAAGGTATTGTGGCACAAGTTCCTTTTGTCGATGTGCTTACTACCATGCTCGATGACAGCATACCTCTAACTACGGGCGAATATGACGAATGGGGTAACCCGAACGAAAAAAAATATTACGATTATATCAAATCTTATTCGCCTTATGACAATATAGAAGCCAAAGAATATCCTAATTTGTTGGTTGTTACCGGATTGCACGACTCACAAGTGCAATATTGGGAACCTGCCAAATGGGTAGCCAAACTCAGAGAGTTAAAAACAGATGACAATTTATTGCTTTTACACACCGATATGGAGAGTGGACACGGAGGTGCTTCGGGACGTTATAAATCGTTGTGGGATACCGCTCGCGATTATGCTTTTGTGATTTATTTAGCCGAAAAAAAGAAATAATGAATATCCTGCAATATATACTTTTATGTTAATACAACATTGTTTCTTCTTTGAAGGCGATGAATACGATTAAAAACCAACGGCACCTTCCCATATTTGAATATCGTCAATCCATTGTTTTTTGGGATTGGCATCACCGTATATTTGAGTTAGCATGATTAAATCTATCGGTTGATTGTTTACAGTAGTGGAACCTATGTGTTCTCCAACCAATTGTCCGTTGATTTTCCACGCCATACGACCGTTACCGGTTTCACTCCACTTCCAATAAAATTCGGTTTTAAACCATTGATTTAGAGGAACAGGGACATCAAAATTATCTACTTCCCACAAGGGTATATCGGGTGCTGTATCACCTTGAAAATGCCAATAGGGTCGTCCTAAGCTGTCGTTATAAATAAAAGCTATCAACCTAAAGCCGAGCCCTTGTGCATAAGCTTTGGTTTTGTATTCGAACAAAGCACGCCATTTGTTGGGCTGCGACATTCCGGCACTATCTATTTTCATCCAATATTTGATATACAAATCGTTTTTTCCTTGGGTTAAATCCAAAATTTCGTAAGGACATTGGGTGTCGGGTCGAAAAGCATAATTTTCTTCTTGATACAAAACACGGGTTTGATTGCCGTTGTGCCCTCTTACGGTTCTCAACTCGGAGAACACCGCTTGTTTGTTATCGTCATTTATGTAATGTAAGCCCGAATTAGAGCTTCCCAAAATGTCAATGGGCCACGAGAAACCGGTCGATATGTCTTCGCCTTTTATAAATTCGTAATCGGCATAATTGGGATTGGTTGGTTGTTCTATATATACATTGTCTTCAAACCCCGAGCTAAACAAAAGCCGAGGTACATAGTTTTCTTCATAGTCGGTAAAATTGTTGCATGAAACTACCAAAGCCGAAAAAAACAGAAAAGCAATAAAATAACGCATTTGTAAATTTTTTTTGAATTGCGACAAATATAGTTAAAAAATATAATTTACAAATTCGTTTTTTGGCATTATTGCCTAATTCTTATAAAAATTTGGCACTATTTAAAATATCTTTAAATTGCATTTTAATATCTTGTGCCGCATCATATATCATTTGTTCGTTGGTGGGAAAAGGCACGGGACGCTTGTCTAAAAATTCTATTATTTCTTTGCGAATGGCTCTTTTATCGCCTTGTTGCGTTGCATAAGTATAGTCAAAAACAAACTGACTTTGCAAAGGAAAATTATCGACTCGTTGTCCGGTTCTGTTATCAATTATTTCGGTTATGGCTTGCACTTGGGCTTCTTTGTGTTGATTGTATAGATGAACTTTGCTGCGAACCCGCACCATTTTGGGTATTTTTACGGGGTTGCCCAAACTGTCCTTTACGATATTGCCGTTGGCATCTTTTTGATAGGTATAACCGTCTTGTATGTCTTTTTCTTCAATAATTTCTTTTTCGCGTGATTGATCGGGGCTTATGTTAATCTGTTTAAATTTTAAATTGATGGTATAATCGTAATTTCTGCCTTGTTGGGGTTGGTTGTGATAATCGACCCAAAAATTGCTGGCACCATAAGAACTGAAATTGAGCAATTCGTCGGATAAGCGTTTGGGGATAATTTTATCGGTTTGATTGACTATTTTAACCAAGGCATAGGTTATACCGCGTCGATGGGCTTGATCCATAAGTTGTCGTACATCTTTGTAGTTGGGATCAATTCTGTCTAATTCGTCCAATAAATCATAAGCGGTTCTAATGTCGGATTTGTTATTGCTTTTGAGCAATATTTTGGCTTTTTTATACAAGTGATTGACCAAGTGATTTTTGGCATCAATAATTTTGTCGGTATAATTGTTAAAAACAAAATTCACTTCTTTATTTTCTTTGATTAAACGCAAAGGCAACAGCGGTTTTATCTTGTCTTGACGGGTATCCAGGTTGAGATACAAATCATAGATGTGTTGCCATTTTTCGGGATTGGTATCTTTTGAAAGTTTATCGATATCGGTCAGATCTCTTGTTGTAGCTTTGTCATAAGCTTCTTTTAATAGTTTTACATAAGGATCGGCAGCCTTTTTACCTTTTTTCTTTTTGATTTGTGCTACGGACATATCAATAGCTTGGTCATAATTGCCACTGTAAACGGCTTCTTGTATTTGTTTTACATTGCCACACGACATCAACAACAAAAAAAACAAGCTTGAAAATATAATTTTTCTCATAATGTTAGTTTTTGATTTACATATCAAAGATAATACCTATTTGCCTAAAAACAAAAAAGAGCCGGAAAAAAACCGGCTCTCAAAAATTTTTTCATGATTTATTAAAAATAAAAAACCAAATCGATAGAAAGATGTTTGGGAGTTATTCGTGAGCCGTCAATGGCAGATATATTGGTAAAACCCAAGTGGTAGGACAATCCCAAGCCTACACTACCAAAATCCAAATCATATTCGGCTCCTGCGCCTGCCATAAAACTCATGCCAAAGGTTTTAAAATAATCCATGGCAGAGACTTGGGTTCCGTTTTGGTCTTTTTGTTTGGCAGCTACATTGATGTCAAAAGTTCCGCCGAAAAAACCGGTGATATGCACATTATCGGTTACTTCTTTGCTTCTTAATTTTAAAGCCAGTGGAATTTCCAAGGTAGTAACCGTGGCATCTGTATTATCCATATCAAATGATTTGCTGTGTATTAACAAACCCGAATGCACGTTGTAATTGCCGGCAAAATTATAATCTGCCAACAATCCGCCTTTCCAACCCAAACCTCCGGAACCGTCTTCGGCGGTAACCCATTTGCCGTCGGCATCTTTATACTCATGTTTGTTAAAATTTATGGTCGGTGCCAAGGTTAAACCTATTTTAAAATCTTGTCCGTAGCTCGTAAGAGCAAAAATTAAAATCCAAATTGACAGAATTTTTTTCATATCTTTATTTTTTAAATTAATATCCATATCTTACAAGCAAAGATGATAATTTTTTTGTAATTATACAAGTTATTTTTTATGAATTGGGAAGAAGCGATCACATCATTCGAATTATATCTCAAGCTGGAAAAACAATTATCGGACAACAGCATAGAGGCTTATGTCAGAGATGTTAATAAACTCCGGCGTTTTGCCGAAAGTTTTGACCAACCGCCTTGTCCCGATAAAATAGACAGTGATTTTATCAAAGATTTTTTGTATCAAATTTCAAATTTTATAGCTGCACAATCTCAAGCTCGTTTGTTATCGGGTTTACGCATATTTTTTAATTTTTTGATATTGGAACAACAAATGGATACCAATCCGTTGGAATTGATAGAAAGTCCTAAACTCAGTCGCAAGTTGCCCGATGTGCTTAGTTTGGAAGAAATTGACCGCATGATAGCCGCCATTGACTTGAGTAAGCCCGAAGGAGAACGTAATCGTGCCATAATTGAAACCGTTTACGGCTGCGGTTTGCGTGTATCGGAGTTGATAAATTTGCGTATTTCCGATTTGTTTTTTGAAGAAGGATTTATAAAAGTTACCGGTAAAGGCAACAAACAAAGATTGGTTCCCATAAGTGCATATACTCAAAAATACATTCGTATTTATTTGCATCATATTCGTTTGCACCAAAAAATCGATCCCAAATACAGCGATATATTATTTTTAAACCGAAGAGGCAAACAGCTAACGCGTGTTATGATTTTTCAAATAATTAAACAATTAACCCGAAAAGCCGGTATCAACAAAAACATCAGTCCGCATAGTTTACGTCATTCTTTTGCCACTCACTTGTTGGAAAACGGAGCCGATTTGCGTAGTATTCAACTCTTGTTGGGACACGAAAGTATTACCACTACCGAAATTTACCTTCACTTGGATCGGCAAAGACTACATGAAACACTTAAAAAATATCACCCACGCAGCAAAGATGCAATAAAAAAAAACGGAAAGTAATTTTTGTCTGCATGGAAAATACCCAAAGAACTATCATAAAATTTTGAATGGCTTTGTATTGGATTTTTCACCGGGTTTGTAATAATTCAAGTTTTGTTGATTTATATTGATGACAAGTAAACAATAAACTAACAAAGCACCGGACTAATGTTTTGGTATTAATCTTCTTTATTTTTTTTCTTTATCATTTCGTTCAAACTCGGAATATTTCTGTCTTTATAAACGGGGGGGGGCGTTTTTTCTTCTTCTTTGGATTTGGGATTGTCATAAGCCCAATTGCGTGTCGATTTCATTAAACCGTATAAAACACCGAGCAACAAAAACAACATTAACCAAATGTTCTGTCGGTCGTCGGGTAGTGTTTTTATATAAAAAAGTCCTCCTCCCGATGCAAATATCAGGAGGAAGTATAAAAATTGGGCTTTTTTGGGTTTGTTAAAGGTTTTCTTGCTCATATTGGGCAATTGATTTTTTGATGATATCCAAAGCTTCTTTCATTTGTGTTTCGTTAATTACCAAGGGGGGGGCAAAACGAATGATATTGCCGTGAGTTGGTTTTGCCAAGAGACCGTTTTCGGCTAATTTTAGGCATATATTCCATGCGGTATCACTTTCTTCGGTGTCGTCAATAATGACGGCATTGAGTAAGCCTTTGCCACGTACTTGTTTGACAAATTTGGATGAATCGACTACCTTTTGCATTTCTTCACGAAATATTTTACCGATTTTGTCGGCATTTTCAGCCAGTTTTTCTTCTTTTACTACTGTTAAAGCGGCAATTGCGACATTGGCAGCAACCGGATTTCCGCCAAATGTTGAACCGTGTTGTCCGGGTTTGATACTGAGCATGATATCGTCGTCTGCCAAAACTGCTGATACCGGATATACGCCTCCCGATAAGGCTTTGCCCAATATTAATATGTCGGGGCGAACATTTTCGTGATCAACAGCCAATAGTTTGCCGGTGCGTGCTATACCGGTTTGAACTTCGTCGGCTATAAACAAGCAATTGTATTTTTCGCAAATTTCTTTGGCACCTTTTAGGTAACCTTCGCTTGGCACAAATACACCGGCTTCGCCTTGAATGGGTTCGACCAAAAAACCTATGGTATTGGGATTGGCTTTAACGGCTTCTTCCAAAGCGGCTAAATCGTCATAAGCTATTTTGGTAAATCCGGGCGTGTATGGTCCGAAATGATCACGTGCCTCAGGGTCATTTGAAAAAGAAATTATAGTGGTGGTGCGACCGTGAAAATTGCCTTTGGCAACAATTATATTGGCTTGGTTTTCGGGGATACCTTTTTTTTCGTATGCCCATTTGCGTGCCAATTTGATTGCGGTTTCAACGGCTTCGGCTCCGGTATTCATCGGAAGTAGTTTGTCGTAACCGAAATATTCGGTGGCAAATTTTTCATACAAACCCAGTTTGTCGTTATAAAAAGCTCGTGATGTCAGAGCCAAACGCTCGGCTTGTTCTTTGAGAGCTTGCACGATTTTGGGATGTCCATGCCCTTGATTGACAGCCGAATAGGCAGATAAAAAATCATAATATTTTTTGTCATCTACGTCCCAAACATATACACCTTTGCCACGACTTAAAACTACGGGAAGCGGGTGATAATTGTGAGCTCCGTATTTGTCTTCGTATGCAATGGCTTGTTCTTTGGTAAGTTTTTGAGGTATGCTTGTATTCATTTTTCTTGTATTTTTGTTTGGTAACAAAAGTAGAAAATTCTTGTTAAAAAAAAACGGCTTATTGCCGTAAAAATGAGATAGCAAACTTCATAAGAGGTTTTTACTGAGTTTTGATGTAGATATGTGTTTTTTTCGGATTGATTTGTGCCGAAAAAATTAATTGAAATAGAAACGTTTGATAAATTGCGAAAAATGAACCGAATTTATCAAACCTTTGGTTTATTGGTAGATGAATTGTTCAATTATTCATTCAAAAAAATTACAAAATGTTTTATCTTCGAATGGTCGGGGATAAGTGTTTCGTCTATTTTAATACTACTGTCGTTGCGGGCATTTAGCGGCAATACTTCTTTGCTCATGTCAATGGTGGCATTGAGGTCGTCGATAAAAACTACTATGTATTTAAAGGTTTCTTCAATACGACCTATTTGATGACGGGTTTTAAAAGTGCCGAAATCCGAATTGATGTTTACACCTTTTTCGGTTTTGAACAAAGGACTTTTTATTTCTATTTGTTTAAGAACAGAATTTTCGTCATTTATTTTTTTGGGTATGGCCGTAAATAATATTTTTTTGGTTTTTTTGTCATAAACCAAATATTCGTCATAAGGTTCAAAGGCTGATTGTCCTTCGGTATTTTTGACGATTGAATCGTTTTGATATAGTTTTTTAAGTTGTGCTACTGTGGTGGTATCGGTTATTTGACCTATTTGTTTGTTTTTGATGGTATAATTGTCGGTTTTGTTTTGGCATGCCGATAATACGGTTGCTAAGCTAATGATGGCTATGATTATTTTTCTCATTTTTTAATTTCTCTATTGGTTTGTATGTTATCTTCTACGACGACGGTAAGTGGAACGCAGACCCAATACGCCGAGTAGCGATCGGGTTACTTCTCTGATTATCATTTTTCCCACCGAACTTTTTAGGGCTTTTTCAATCAGTCCGGGTTCTTCTTTCTTTTTCTTTTCAAGGCGTTGTTTTTGTTGTTCTTCTTTTTCTTCTTCGGCTTTTTCTATTTTTTCTTTAAGGATTTCATAGGCGGTTTTTTTATCGATGGCTTGGCTGTATTTTTTGCGTAGTTTAGATTGTTCAATGATTTCTTCCAGTTCGTCATCTTCCAGTATATCCATGCGACTCATGGGGGCTCGCATCAGTGTGGCAGCCAATGGGGTAGGGCGTCCTTTGCGACCCAATACACTCACTAAGGCTTCGCCTATGCCAAGTGATGTAAGTACTTCGTCGGTATTGTAAAATTCGGTTACCGGAAAGTTTTGTGCCGTTAATTTAATGGCTTTGCGGTCTTTGGCGGTAAAAGCCCGTAAGGCATGTTGAATTTTTAAACCCAATTGTGCCAATACTTCATCGGGTATATCGCGTGGATTTTGTGTTACGAAATATATTCCGACACCTTTGGAACGAATGAGTTTAACTATAGCTTCTATTTGTTCTAACAGGGCTTTTGATGCGTTTCTGAAAATCAGGTGTGCTTCATCGATAAAAAATATCAATTCGGGACGGTCGGCATCACCTTGTTCGGGCATTTTGGCATATATTTCGGCTAACAATTGCAACATAAAAGTTGAAAACAGTTTGGGTTTGTCTTGTATATCGGTTAGTCTTATGATGCTTATAATACCGCGTCCTTGATCGTCGATACGCATCAAATCGTTGATGTCAAACGAGGGTTCTCCAAAAAATATGTCGGCTCCTTGTTGTTCGAGTTCGACAATTTTGCGCAATATGGAACCGGTTGAGGCGGTTGAAAGACGTCCGTATTCGGCTTGAAATTCTTTTTTGCCTTCGCCGGTTGCCCATTTAATCAGTTCTTTAAAATCTTTTAAATCGACCAAAGGTAGTTTCTTGTCGTCGGCGTATTTGAATAAAACGGCAACTATGCCGCCTTGCGTGTCGTTTAAATCCAAAATTCGCGATAACAAAATTGGTCCGAATTCGGATACGGTGGCACGCAATTGCACACCTTCTTTGCCGGTAAGGGATAACATTTCGACCGGAAAACCTTGCGGGGTGAAGGCTAAACCTATTTTTTGCATTCGCTCGTCAATTTTGGGGTGTCCCGGGCTGGGTTTTGCCAAACCGCTGAGGTCTCCTTTTAGATCCATAAGCAAAACGGGAATACCTTTTTCGGACAATTGTTCTGCCATCACTTGTAACGATTTGGTTTTGCCCGTTCCGGTAGCTCCGGCTATCAATCCGTGACGGTTTAGGGTTGATAACGGGACTTTGACATGCAAACCTTCCATGGTTTTGCCGTCGAGCATGGCACCGCCTATAACAAAAGATTCACCTTTGAATGTATAACCTTCGGTAATTGTTTGTATAAATTTTTCTTTTTGGTTCATAACACTTGTATCCGAAAAAAATAGAGAATGTAAAAATACTAATTTATCCTAAAATCCGTAAACTTTTCGGGTATATTTAGAACTTATTAACATTTTTAACGATTAATTTTTCCATATCGATACCTTCGTCGTTGTTTTGCAACAAATCTTTTCTTATTTTAACGGTTAGTTTTGCCAGTGCCAATGATATTTCGTCCGAATCGCTTTCGGAAATTACCCAATCGCTGCTGACTTTTTTTAATATGTCGATAAAATTGGAATATTCTTGCAAAACACTTTCGCTGGCAACAATCGAAATTTTGTGGGTTAAAAATTCAATATAAATCATTTCTTGATCGGTAACTTTGCCTTTGGTAACTATTTTTTCCAAAAAGTTTATCAAGTCGAGGTAGATTGAAGATTTTAGTTCGAATATTTTGATGTGATGTTCTTTTTCGAGCTCCAATTCGCTTTGTTTGTTGAGTAAGGCAGCCGTTATGAGTATGGTGGCAATGGTGCCCAATACAATCAAAACGATTTCTTGGGCATACGGATTGTCGGAACTGGTAAAATATGCCGTGTGCAAAAAATAGAAACCGACTACAAAAGTAAGTAGGGTAAGTAGAATGTATTTGGTAGTTTGCGTCATCATAAACAATTGAGTTGCTAAACTACGAATATTTTTTTGATATTTGTGTTTAATGCATAAGTTTGAACAAGAGTTCGTTTAAAATATCTTTGGTGGTCATACTACCTGAGTTTACTCCTTTGCTTTTAAGGTCGGCTTCTTTGAGGTAGCTGATATTTCGACTGACTTTTTTCATGGGATATTTGCCGGCTGCGGTTTGATATTCTTTAACAAAATACGGATTGATGCCCAAGGCTTTAGCGGCGGCGTATGAACTTTTGTCATTGAGACTGTGATAAACAAACAAGTCTCTAAAAAAATTATATAAAACCGCCATGGTTACTACAATGGGGTGTTCTTTGGGGTTGGCGGCAAAATATTGCACTATTTTTTGAGCTTTGGGATAATTGCCGGCTGCTATTGCCGATTTGAGTTCAAAATTATTGTAATCTTTGCTGATACCGATATTTTTTTCGATAATTTCGGGGGTAATAGGTTGAGCGTCAGATAAAATAATTTCGAGTTTTTGAAGTTCGTTGTATATTTTGGATAGGTCGGTGCCTAAAAAATCGGTAAGCATCTGAGCACTTTTCATATCTATGGGGTGATTCATGCTTTTGGCTGTTTCAATAATCCAATTAACTACTTCTTTTTCGTATATTTTTTTGGTTTCAAAATATATACCTGTCTTCAATATTTGTTTGTATATTTTTTTTCGTTTGTCGAGTTTTTTATACTTGTAGTTAAAAACCAAAACGGTTTGTGGCGAAGGTTGGTTTAAATAACTTTCCAAAGCTTCGGTGTCGGCTTTCTTTTTAAACAAATGTTGCGCTTCTTTGATGATGATGACTTGTCGGTCGCCCATCATGGGAAAACGACGGGCTTGCAAAATAAGGTCGGGCAGGTTTACGTCCAATCCGTAAACAACCATTTGATCAAAGCCTTTGGCGGTTTCGGGTAACAAATGATTTTCGATATATTGACTGATTTGGTCGATAAAAAAACTTTCTTCGCCGGCTAAAAAATATATGGGTTTGATGTCGCCTTTTTTGATGTCTGCTATTATTTTTTGAACTTCTTTCATAAACTTTGGTTTTAATCGAAATAACGGTCGATGGTTTTGAGCGGAATATTGTAAACTATTTTTTTACCTTGTTCGGTGTGGACGGGTCGCCCTGTTTTAAACCATTGATTTAGCATGTTTTCCATTTCGGCTTCTTGCAGATTTTGACCGGTTTTAACGGCAGATTTTTCGGCAATATGATATGCGGTTTTTCGGATCAATTCTTTGGTTTCGGTTGGAGTGTCCGAATTGATGTCGTTAAGTATGTCTTGAATAACATCTTTTGTTTGACGGGCATTTAGACTAAACGGAACGGCTTGAATTAATAGTTTTCGGGTTGAAAATTGCAAATCAAATCCCATTTTTTCAAGTTCGGATTTGAAATTTTTTACGGCTTCAATATCATGTTCGGGCAAATTGATTTCGACCGGAAAAATGAGTTGTTGCGATGCAATATGACCGCTTTGCAGTTGTTTGTATAGTTCGATAAACAAAATTTGAGTATGTAGTCTGTTTTGGTGCATCAACAATAAATTGTCGTCTTGTCGGGTTACGATATATTTGTTTTTCAGTTGAAAGTATTTTTGATTGATATGACTTTCCAACTGTACAAAATTTTCGGTTTGTGTTGTGGGATTGTTATCGGGTATTTCGAAGTTCTCGGTGGGGTGTATCAGGCTTTCCCAATATTCCAATTTTTTTTCAAAATGTTTTGTAGGGGTTTTTGCCGGTTGTCCAAAACTATCTTCTTTAAACGGGTTGAAGTCCGGATCGACATTTATTTCGGGTATTTTGGGTGATTTTTTGGTATAAGCATAGGGTACTTCGAGGTCGGGACGGCTATCAAAATCCATTGAAGGTGTTATGTTAAATTGTCCTAAACTGTGTTTGGCGGCTACTTTGAGAATGGAATATACGGTTTGTTCGTCGTCAAATTTGATTTCGGTTTTGGTCGGGTGGATATTGACGTCGATATGTTGCGGGTCGATGTCAAAATACACAAAATAGGACGGAAAAGTTTTTTCTTTGATAAGCCCTTCGTATGCCGACATCAATGCATGGTGTAAATACGGGCTTTTGATGTAACGGTTATTGACAAAAAAATATTGTTCGCCGCGTTTTCGTTTGGCGTATTCGGGTTTGCCTATATAGCCCGATATTTTGATGTAATCGGTTTCTTCTTGTACGGGCACCATTTTTTGTTTGATTTTTTGTCCGAACAGTCGGTCAATACGTTGCAAATGGTTTGATGCGGGAAGTTGATATAATAGGTTTCCGTTGTGTATCAAGCTAAAAGCAATTTGCGGGTGTGCCAGTGCCAAGCGAAAAAATTCGTCGTTGATATGTCTCATTTCCACTTGTATGGATTTGAGAAACTTGCGACGGGCGGGTATGTTAAAAAACAAATTTTTGACGGCAATAGAAGTGCCCGTAGCAGTAGCAACGGGTTCTTGGTTTATTATTTTACTTCCTTCTATTTTGATATAGGTGCCGAGTTCTTCGTTTTCGGTTTTTGTTTTCATTTCGACATGAGCCACAGCTGCTATTGAAGCCAAAGCTTCGCCGCGAAATCCTTTGGTTTGAATATGAAACAGGTCTTCGGCTTTGGCTATTTTGCTGGTGGCATGTCGTTCAAAAGCCATACGGGCATCAATCGGATTCATGCCTTTGCCGTTGTCAATGACTTGAATAAGGCTTTTGCCGCCGTCTTTAACAATAAGTTTGATGTTGTCGGCTCCGGCGTCCAAAGCGTTTTCCATCAGTTCTTTGACAACCGAAGCGGGACGTTGCACCACTTCGCCGGCAGCTATTTGATTGGCAACATGGTCGGGTAATAATTTGATACTGCTGTTTGACATTAATATATATGGTATTTTTTTAGAAAATAATAAACCGCCAAAACCAAAAATCCCAAGATAATGAACGTGCGTAAATTGGCACCCGAAAACAATCCGGGGATTTTGTTGGTTTTGTGTCGTCTAAATTTACCGCGCATGCGTGCTTCGATACTTGATTTGCCTTCTGCTTCGTATTGTTTTTTCAGATTTTCCAATCGTTCTTTGCGTTCATCGTAGTATCGGGGTGTATATGAAAATTTTTTGTTTTTATTGAGTTTGAAAAATGAAGCCATATTACAGGTATTTTTACAAATTTACAAAACTAATACAAAAAATATTCCACCTTGTCAAAATACTTATCAACGTTTTTTTAACCTGTTGTTTTGTCATAAAAAAAGAGACTTTTCCGACCGGAAAAGTCTCTTTTTGAATATACATTTTCAAAGTTTTATTCGGCTTGTGTGATAAAGATGTCAATGTCTTTGGCTTCTTTGGATTTGGGATATTTTTCTTTAATGGTTTCAAAGTATTTTTTGGCTTTGGCTTTGTTTCCTAGATCTAAGGCAAGTTTACCGGCTTTGAAATAGTATAGGGGAGCGGTAAATTCGTTATCGGACATTCGGGCGGCTTTTTCGTAGTATTGCAAAGCGTCTTCGGGTTGTTCCAATTCAACAAAAGCATCGCCTATCAATCCTTTGGCGGTTGGTGCGATTATATCGTCATCGCCTTTAAATTCGGATAAATATTCTACGGCTTTTTTGTAGTCGCCGTTTTTATAATAGATGACACCTATGTAATAATTGGATAGATTTCCGGCTTTGGTGCCCGAAAATTTTTCGTTAATTTGCAAAAAACCATATTTGCCGTCGGCACCTTCCAGGGCTTTTTGAAAGTCTTCCGCCATCAATTTTTCATCTGTTTCGTTTAAAGCTTTATCAAAATATTCTTGGGCTTTGGACATATTATTTATGGCTTCTTTTTCGTGCGGCATCTTAACATTTTGGTCATACCACATATAGCCGGCTACCAATACGATAACGGCTGCCAAACCTGCAAATATCCATTTTTGATTTTTTTCCAAAAATTTTTCCAATTTGGAGGCACCTTCGTCCAACGAGGTAAAAACTTCGGCTGTTGTGCTTTCTTTTGTTAAATATGATAAGTCGTCACCGGATTTCTTTTCTTTTTTGTATCCTTTCTTTTTGTAAGTTGCCATAATCTTGTTTTCTTTTCAATGAGTGCAAAGATAAGTTATTCATTTGAAAAATTAAAATTTTAGCCGAATGATTTTTTGCTCGATACAATTAATTGATTATCAGGAAGTTTGCCGGTGTTGTTTTTTGATTATTTGGTTTAGTATTTTATAAATGAAAAAATTAATAGTATATTTGTCGCACAAATCAAAAAACAGACTATGGCTTACAACTTATTAAAAGGAAAAAGAGGGATTATTTTCGGAGCTTTGGATCACAATTCCATAGCTTGGAAAGTTGCCGAAAAAGCACACGAAGAAGGCGCTCAATTTGTATTGACCAACGCACCGGTGGCTATGCGTTTTGGTGAAATCAACAAATTAGCCGAAAAAACAGGCAGTAAAATCATTCCTGCCGATGCCACTTCGATGGAAGATTTGGAAAATTTGATAGATAAAGCACAAGAAATTTTGGGAGGCAAACTCGATTTTGTTTTACACTCCATAGGTATGTCGCTCAATGTACGCAAAGGCAGACATTATACCAACTTGAATTACGATTGGCTTACCAAAGGTTGGGATGTTTCGGCGGTATCGTTTCACAAGTTGATGAATTTGCTTTACAACAAAGATGCCATGAACGAATACGGCTCTATTGTAGCCTACTCATACATAGCCGCTCAACGTGTTTTTCCCGATTACAACGATATGGCGGATAACAAATCGTATTTGGAAGCCATAGCACGCAATTTCGGTTACTTTTTTGCCAAGAAAAACAAAGTGCGTGTCAATACTATTTCGCAATCGCCCACACCAACTACCGCCGGTAAAGGTGTTAAAAGTTTTGAAGGTTTTTTGAAATATGCCGAATTGATGTCGCCGCTTGGTAATGCAACCGCCGAAGAATGTGCCGATTATACCTTGACTTTGTTCTCCGACTTAACCCGAAAGGTTACCATGCAAAATCTGTTTCACGACGGTGGTTTTTCAACTACCGGTGTTTCGATGGAGATGATGGATTTGTTTATGAAAAATTTTGATGAAGAAAATAAATAATTTCAATTTTTTTTTCGATTATGGAGCTGTCTGTAAAAGGCGGCTTTTTTTATACCGGATAACACAAAAAATGTTTTATAACGGGTTGTGATAAAGCGGCTATATTCAATTGGTCGCTGGCTTGTGAAAATTCTACTACATTTCCGTTTTTTTGCAAGAGTTTGACGGGGTGTTTTTGGTTGTTGTAGGCTTGATGCACCAGTTTTCCGTCAAACAACAAATATTTGAGTTCGTTTTGATTTATAGGAAATCGTAGCATGGTCTTGTATTTGAGTTGTTTTATATAATCGATGGCGAAATTTTCTTTTTGTATCAACATTTTGTTCAGGTGGGTGCGGTTTATCAGCATATTGCTGAGATAGGATAAGATAAAATCGGGATTGTTTGTCCATTTTTTGATATGATATATGATGTCGGTATCGTCTAAGCGGGCAAAAATATCCAAACTGTCGGTATCAAAATTTTGCAATTTGTTTTGAAATAAATAGTTTAAATTTTCGTCGAGAAAAACCGGTTTGTTTTGTTGTAATAAATCTTTGACGCGAAGTAAGACTTTTTCCAGTATTTTTTCGAGCATCAAACTGGTTTTGTGAAAATATACTTGCCAATACATTAAACGTCTCGAAATGATAAATTTTTCGACCGAATAGATGCCTTTTGCTTCAATAACAAGTTGATTATCAACTACATTTAGCATTTTTATCAGCCGTTCGCTATTAATTTGTCCTTCAATTACACCCGAGTAAAAACTATCGCGTCGCAGATAGTCGAGTCTATCGACGTCTATTTGGCTGCTGATGAGTTCGGTGAGGAATTTTTTAGGGTGTTTTCCTTGAAAAATACGAATGGCTAAATCGAGTTGTC
>JAMONO010000172.1 GCA_027065715.1 Flavobacteriales bacterium | reverse complement strand
TGTCGCGCCAGCGGCACCGCAGGGTAGCTACGTTTGGTTGGGATAAGCACTGAAAGCATATAAGTGCGAAACCCGTCACAAGATGAATCTTCTTTTAAGGGTCGTTCGAGACTAGGACGTTGATAGGTCGCAGGTGTACGCGCAGTGATGCGTTTAGCCGAGCGATACTAATTACCCGTAAACTTATGATACGTAAGAAAGTTTGAATTCTGATGACCGATGCCTGATGATATTTAGGCAGATGAAAAATCAGATAATTATAAGCAAAGCTTTTAGTTATATCTCAATATGTTTATTATAAAATTAAGCCGGATTACCGGTGTCAGATTATAGTTTTAAAGAACTGCAATCTGTTGATAATCTGCACTTTTACAATTTTAAGGGTGGCTATAGCGTCGGGGATCACCTCTTCCCATACCGAACAGAGAAGTTAAGTCCGACAGCGCTGATGATACTGCCGGTAGGTGGAAAAGTAGGTCGCCGCCCATCTTATTTTAATAAACGTTCACAAATTGACTTGTGAACGTTTTTTTTTATCTCTCAAAAAAAAACGGTTGTTTGTATGACCGTGGGGGGTATAATACCGTTGTTGATTTGTCGGTTTTAAAATCTTTGATGTTTTTCATTGATAAAAGACAGCTGATAACTTTAAAAATTCGTAAATTTGAATCATTAAAACAATTATTTGATATATGCAGTGGAAAATCAAACCGGAACCGGAACCCGAAATTGTTGATAAACTTTATCAAGATTTAAAAATACCTTATAAAAATGCTTACCTTTTGGCACAACGTGGTATTAAGGATTTTGATGAAGCACGACGTTTTTTTAGACCTTCTTTAAACGATTTACATGATCCTTTTTTAATGAAAGGTATGCATCAAGCTGTGCAGCGTATCGAAAATGCCATTCAAAATAATGAAAAAATTTTAGTTTACGGTGATTATGATGTAGATGGAACTACTGCTGTTTCCGTAGTTTTTTCGTATCTTAAAGAATTTTATGATAAGGTTGACACTTATATTCCCGACAGATATAGTGAGGGTTATGGTATATCGAAACAAGGAGTTGATTTTGCACACAAACATAATTTTAGTTTGGTCATTGCTTTGGACTGTGGCACTAAAGCTTTCGACAAAATTGATTATGCAAAACAAAAAAGTATTGATTTTATTATAGGAGACCACCATACACCGGACGAACAAATACCTAAAGCTGTAGCGCTGCTCAATCCCAAACAAAAAGATTGTCCTTATCCTTATAAAGAACTCAGTGGTGCAGGTATCGGATTTAAACTCATTCAAGCTTTACATCAATCCAAAGGCTTGGATATTCAAGATATAATACATTATTTAGATTTGGTTGCTGTAAGTATCGGTGCAGATATTGTTCCAATAACCGGTGAAAATCGTACCATGGCTTATTTTGGATTAAAACAAATAGAACTAAATCCGCGTCCGGGTTTACGGGCACTTTCTCGCAACGTAGATGACAAGGTGATGGAAATAAACGATTTGGTTTTTACGCTTGCTCCCCGTATCAATGCTGCCGGGCGTATCAAACACGGTAAGGAAGCCGTTAAATTATTGGTAGAAAAAGAAATAAGTGTTGCCAATCGTTTTGCAGATGAAATTGAAGCTTACAATATAGAAAGACGCGGTTATGATAAAGATATAACCGAAGAAGCTCTGCAACAAATTATTGACAATAATGAAACCGAAGGTTTTTCAACAGTGGTATATGACGAAAATTGGCACAAAGGAGTTATCGGTATTGTTGCCAGTCGATTAATTGATACTTATTACCGTCCTACCATTGTTTTTACCAAATCGAACGGTGTATTGGCAGGTTCGGTTCGTTCAGTGAGCGGATTTAACGTTTATGAAGCTTTACAAGCTTGTCAAGAATATATTATTCAATTCGGAGGACACAAATATGCAGCAGGCTTAACCGTTGCTCCCGAAGCTTACGATAGTTTTAAAAAGAAATTTGAAGAGGTGGTTAAAAATACCATTACACAAGAATCTCTTACGCCTCAAATTCAAATAGATACTCAAATAAGTTTTAAAGAAATTAATCCTTTAAAGGAAGATTATCCCAAGTTTTTTCGTATTTTGAAACAAATGGCACCTTTTGGTCCGGGCAATATGAATCCGGTTTTTTTGACCGAAGGGGTAAATGATACCGGATATAGTCGTCCCGTAGGTAAAGACAAAGCACATCTAAAATTATCTTTGCGTGATTTGAAATCGGGTATTATCATGAACGGAATAGGTTTTAATTTGGGTCATAAAGCCGAGTTGGTCAAGTCGGGAGTGCCTGTTTCAATTGTTTATACACTTGAAGAGAATAAATGGAATAACAGAGTTACCATGCAAATGCGGGTGAAAGATATCAAGCCGCGTTTTTAAACAATAAAAAATTTTAAACAATAAAATAATACATGCTGACCGAAAAAGATTTTACCGGTATTCAAATAAGTCGTCCGCCTCATTTTGGTTTTGAATTGGAAGCAACAGCTCCATCCAATATAGCTTTGGTTAAATATTGGGGAAAACATGATAATCAACTTCCCATGAATCCTTCTATCAGTTTTACCTTAAATCGCAGTCAGACCATTACCAAAGCATCTTTAAAACCCTTGAGAAAAATAAGTGATACCGTAGTGTTCCGGTTGTTTTTTGAAGGAAAACCCAAGCCCGAATTTGAACCCAAAATTGCAGTTTTTTTTCAAAAAATAGCTCGTTATGTTCCTTTTATTCGTTTTTTTGAATGGGAGATAGACAGTTACAACACTTTTCCACATTCCAGCGGGATTGCTTCGTCGGCAAGTGCTTTTGCCGCTTTGGCTAAGATGACGGTTGATTTGGAAAGAAAATTGTTTCATGGCATTGATGCCGAATTATTAAACAAAAAAGCTTCTTTTTTAGCCCGTTTGGGTTCGGGTAGTGCCGCTCGCAGCATAGAACACCCTATTATGTTGTGGGGACAACATTCGGACATTCCTCACAGTTCCGATTTATATGCCGTAAAACCCGATTTTGATTTACATTCTGTTTTTAACAATTATCAAGACAGTATTATATTGGTTGAAAAAGGACAAAAAGCTGTTTCGAGCACAGCAGGTCACGAATTAATGAACCGGCATCCTTTTAAAGAAATCCGAAAACAACATGCTTTTGACAATGTTTTACAAATGTATAACATTTTACAAACCGGTGATTTGGAATCTTTTATCCGAATAACCGAAGCCGAGGCGCTTGAATTACATGCTTTAATGATGACTTCCAGACCGAACTATTTGTTGATGCAGCCCGAAACATTGGAAGTTATACATCAAATCAGAGCAATAAGAGATGAAAAAAATATTCCGGTATGTTTTACTTTGGACGCCGGTGCCAATGTGCATGTGTTATACCCCGAAGTTTATCGGTCAAGTGTTCAAAATTTATTGTTAGATAATATTGATCACGATATTATTGACGATTTTGTATAAAAAAACTGTCTCAATTGATTGATTTGCCTATTGTAAAATTTATTATTCAAGGCAAATGGAAATAATCAAGACTTTTGAGACAGTTTTTTACTGAATTTTTATTATCAGTTATTTTTAAAGGTTTTGAGTTTTTCTATAAGTTGAGGGACTACTTCAAAAGCATCACCTACCACACCGTAATCGGCGGCTTTGAAGAATGGCGCTTCGGGGTCATTGTTGATAACCACAATGTTTTTAGAACCGTTTACACCTGCCAAATGTTGAATGGCTCCCGAAATACCAATGGCTATGTATAAATTGGGAGCAATTTGTTTGCCGGTTTGTCCTACATGTTCGGTATGCGGACGCCAACCCAAATCGGCAACCGGTTTGGAACAAGCTGTTGCAGCACCCAAAACTTCGGCAAGCTCTTCAACCATGCCCCAATTTTCGGGACCTTTGAGTCCGCGCCCCCCCGAAACGATTATGTCGGCATCGGTTAATGAAATTTTGCCGGTTGCTTTTTCAACATTTACCACTTTGTAGGTTTCATAAACACTTAAATCTACTTCGGGAACAAAATTTTCTGTACTTCCGTTAACCGGACTTTCATAAAGCCCGAATGAGTTTTTGGCAATTCGCAATAGTTTGTTATCAGTTAATATTTCGGTATAAGCTATTCCTTTGTTTGAAAAAACTTTGCGTTTTACGGTAAATTGTTCGGTATCTTCGGGTAAACTTATAACGTGTGATACATAACCGGCTTCGAGTTGTGCAGCAAGGATGGGACCCATATACACTGCATCGTTACTGTCACTGATTAATACCAAGTCGGCACCTGTTTGAAGGGCAGCTTGGGTTACCAAGTCGGCATGGGCAAAAGCATTGAATGTTTTTAGCGTTTCATTTTTGACGTTTAATACTTTGGAAACACCATATTGATATAATTCTTCGGGTTGATTGATTTCTACACCGACAGCTATAACTTCTTGACCGGTTTTATCGGCATAAGCTTTGGCATACGAAGCCAATTCTTTGGCACTTTTAGCTATTTTTCCGTTTTGATTTTCAGCATATATTAAAATTGACATAATTATTCTTTTTTTGGTTTAACATTAAATTACTTTGGCGTCATTGTGTAACAAGTCGATTAATTCGTCCAAATTGTCTTTATCGACCAATTTGATTGAACCTTTGGCAGCGGGTTTTTCAAACTTGTCTATTTTGGTTTTAACAGGTGATTCTACAGCCGGTAATACTTCCAAAGGCTTTTTACGAGCCATCATAATACCGCGCATATTAGGTATGCGTAGTTCTTCTTCTTTTACCAAACCTTTTTGTCCGCCTATAATCAAAGGTAGTGAAGTTTCGATTATTTCTTTTCCACCGTCAATTTCACGGGCAACTTCAACGGTTTTTCCGTCTTTTAATTCGAGTCCAATGACGGCATTGATAAATTTGATACCGGTCATTGCAGCTACCAATCCGTGTACCATTCCGCCGTTATAATCCAAAGATTCTTTGCCGGCTATAATTAAATCAAAATCATTGTTTTTTTTGATATAGTCGGCAATTTGAACCGCTGTAAAATAACTGTCTTTCGGGTCAGCATCAATTCGAACCGCTTTGTCGGCACCAATAGCTAATACTTTTCTGATGACCGGTTCGGTTTTGGCAACACCTACGTTGAGCACTACAATTTCACCTCCGTGTTTTTCTTTGATTTGCATGGCTTTGGTAAGTCCGAATTCGTCATGCGGATTAATAACATATTGAATTCCGGTTTCGTCAAACCGGGTGTTGTTATCCGTAAAGTTTATTTTGGAGGTGGTGTCGGGCACACTACTCATTAAGAATAATATTTTCATAAGCTTGGTTTTTATCTGTTCATATAAATTTAACTGCTACGAATTTACAATTTTTTTTTAAATTTGTTATGCACGCATAATAAATTTTTTGTAAAGTTTGAAATACTTTTACCTGTATATCATATTTTTTGTGTTTTTTGGATTACTATATCTTATAAATTTATAATTTTTCAATAAAAAATGGGTTTTGTCATGTAAGTAACATTTTGGTTTGAATTCATTACAGTTGTTTGCAAGTAGCAATTTCATGTTGTTTGGGTAAATGTTAATTGGAATATGCAAATATATTTATTGTAAAATATCTTCATTTTTTATTTGATTTTAGGTTGTGGTATTAGATACAGATTTTATTGGTTATTTAGATTAATTTTAAAAAAAAGAACATTTTACATTTTTTTCTAAATAATTGACCTTAAATTTGCCGTTATAAAACAAGCCACAGCAAAAAGTTATTATTATGAAAGAAAAAAGACTGAGACGCGATGCGTTAAAATATCACATGGAGCCGCGTCCCGGAAAGATAGAAGTAATTCCCACCAAAAAACACAGTACACAGCGCGATTTATCTTTGGCTTATTCGCCGGGGGTTGCCATTCCTTGTATGGAAATATATGAACACCCTGACGATGTGTATAATTATACCAACAAAGGAAATTTGGTAGCCGTTATATCAAACGGAACAGCTGTTTTGGGGTTGGGAAATATCGGTGCCGAAGCAGGAAAACCCGTTATGGAAGGCAAAGGTTTGTTGTTTAAAATATTTGCCGATATAGATGTTTTTGACATTGAAATAGATACCGAAAATGTAGATGAATTTATCAATACCGTTAAACGTATTGCGCCTACTTTCGGAGGTATTAATTTGGAAGACATTAAAGCTCCCGAAGCTTTTGAAATAGAAGAACGTCTCAAAGCCGAACTCGATATACCCGTTATGCACGATGACCAACACGGAACGGCTATTATTTCGTCGGCGGCTTTGCTCAATGCCGTGGAATTGGCAGGAAAAAAGATGGATGAAATCAAAATCGTGGTAAACGGAGCGGGTGCTGCTGCTGTATCGTGCACCAAACTTTACCAAGCTTTGGGAGTTAAACCCCAAAATATAGTTATGTTGGACAGTAAGGGCGTTATTCGCAAAGATCGTGAAAATTTGTCCAAACAAAAAGCCATGTTTGCCACCGATAGAGATATTCATACTTTGGAAGAAGCCATGCAAGATGCCGATGTTTTTGTAGGTCTGTCCGTAGGTAATATTTTAAATGAAAAACATTTGAAATCGATGGCAAAAAATCCGATTGTATTCGCACTTGCCAATCCGACTCCCGAAATTGATTACAAAGACGCTATTGCCGCCCGCAAAGATGTCATCATGGCAACGGGACGTTCCGATTATCCCAATCAGGTAAATAATGTATTAGGTTTTCCTTTTATATTCAGAGGTGCTTTGGATGTCAGGGCGACAGCCATTAACGAACAAATGAAACTGGCTGCTGTATATGCCTTAGCCGATTTGGCAAAAGAAACGGTGCCCGAACAAGTCAATGCCGCTTATCAAGAAAAACATTTGAGCTTTGGCAAAGATTATATCATACCCAAACCTTTTGACCCGCGTTTGATCTACAAAATACCACCTGCAATAGCAAGGGCAGCCATGGACAGCGGAGTGGCACGAAAACCTATTGAAGATTTTAAAAAATACGAAGAAGAACTGATTGAACGTCTCGGTATCGAATCAAAACAAATTCGAATGATAACCAATCAGGCAAAGAAAGATCCCAAAACGGTGGTATATCCCGAAGCCGATTTGCCCGAAGTCCTTAAAGCCGCTTATATTGCTCATGAAGAAGGAATTGCACGCCCGATACTTTTGGGTAATAAAGAAACCATTGAAGATATTAAAAAAGAATTGGAATATGCCGAAGAACTTCCCGTAATAGACGTCAATGCGCCCGAAACCAAAGACCAAATTGAAGATTTTGCTCAAATTTTTTGGAAAAAACATCAACGCAAAGGTATAACTATATTGGAAGCTCGAAAATTGATGAAAAACAGAAACTATTTTGGCGCCATGTTGGTCGAAACAGGTATAGCCGATGCCATCATATCGGGTTATTCGCGTAGTTTTCGAACCATTTTTAAACCAATGATTCAAGTAATAGGCAAAGCCAAAGGGGTTGAAAAAGTCTTTGCTTCGACCTTGCTCATTACCAAAAAAGGACCTTTGTTTTTTACCGATTCGTCTATTGTAGTCAATCCCGATGTAAATGATATCGTTCGAATGACCGTAATGATGAACGATGTAGTAAAAATGTTTCGTATCAAACCCAATATTGCTTTGTTGTCATTTTCTAACTTTGGTTCTTCCAAAGACCCCGAAGCTCAAAAAATGAAAAAAGCCGCTTTGATACTCAAAAACAAATATCCCGATTTGACAGTGGACGGTGAATTGCAAGCGGACTTTGCTTTGAATAAAAAGTTGTTAAAAGAAACATTTCCTTTTTCCGAATTGGTAAATAAAAAAGTCAATACATTGATATTCCCCAATCTGGATTCGGCAAATATTTCTTATCGTTTAATCAAAGAAATAACCGGTGCACAAATGGTTGGTCCCATTATGATGGGTATGAACAAACCGGTTCATATTTTGCAGTTGGGTTCTACTGCCGACGAAATTGTCAATATGACCATTGTTGCCGTTATCGATGCACAGATGCGAGCAAAAAAAACAAAAGAAACCAAAAGAAAAAACGGAAAAAAATAACTTTGTGAAATTTTTACGGGTTAAAACTGTCTCGATTAAATTATTATTGTTTTGATGTGGAAAAGAGTGCAATTCAACTTTCTTTTATTCAATTAATAATAATTATTGAGACGGTTTTTTTTTATATAATTCAAACAAAATATTCCGTATTTTTACCCAAAACTAATATTATGCACGATTATGGTTTTTGGTCGGTTATTCCGCCTTTGCTTGCCATTATATTGGCAATTAGAACCAAACAGGTTTATATTTCGTTATTGCTGGGTATTTGGTTCAGTTGGGTTATTATTAATCACGGCAATTTGATTAAGGGAACCTATGACAGTATTATGGCTTTGGTCGATGTGTTTAAAGATTCCGGCAATACCAAGACCATTATGTTTAGTGCTTTGGTAGGCGGATTGATTATTTTAATTCAAAAATCAGGCGGGGTCTCCGGTTTTGTTCGTTGGATAGACTTAAAATTAGGCGGTATGCCGCCGGAACATTTAGGTAAGAACCGAAAAAAGATACAATTCTTTGCTTGGTTGACCGGTGTACATATTTTTGTAGAAACCAGTATTTCGTCGCTAACCGTCGGGACGGTCTTTCGTCCGGTTTTTGACAAGCTTAAAATACCGAGAGAAAAACTTGCTTATATTGCCGACAGCAGTTCGGCGCCTACTTCTATTTTAATACCTTTTAATGCTTGGGGGGCTTTTATTATGGGTTTGTTGCTAACCCAAGGTTATACCGATGGTTTCGGTGTATTGTTCAAAGCTATGCGTTACAATTTTTATCCGGTTTTGGCACTGTTGATGGTATTAATCGTTATTTTTTTTAATTGGGATATAGGTGCTATGAAGCGTGCCGAACAACGGGCTCGAACACAAGGAAAAGTACTTTCTGATACAGCGCAACCCATGGTTTCGGATGCTTTAACTTCTGTCAGACCGGTTACTTCCAAATACAAAGCTTATAATATGTTTATACCGCTTTCGGTTATGGTTATTATGATGCCGGTGATTTTGGTTTGGGATGGTTGGGATAAAACGATTGATGCAACAGGTAAAACATCAATTACGTTTAACCGTATATTTGTTGCTTTGAGCAAAGGTTCCGGCTCAACAGCTGTTTTATTGGCGGTATTGACGGCAATTGCCACAGCCATGATATTGTATCGTTTGCAAAAAGTTGCCCGATTAACAGAGATGTTTGATTGGGTGCTCAAAGGCATATCCGAAATGATGCCTTTGGCGCTGTTGATGTTGCTGGCTTTTGCTATCAGTCATGTAACCAAGGAGTTGGGAACCGGTCAATATGTGGCACAGTTGTCCAAAGATTTTTTGTCGCCCGGATGGGTGCCGTTTATTATTTTTGTAATAGCTGCTTTTATAGCTTTTGCCACCGGTACTTCTTGGGGTACATTTGCCATTATGATACCTATTGCAGTTCAAATGGCTCAAAGTATTGATGTAAATCCGTATTTGAGTATCGCGGCGGTTTTGAGTGGTGGTGTTTTTGGTGATCATAGTTCGCCTATTTCTGATACTACTATTATTTCTTCAATGGCATCTGCCGGTGACCATATCGATCATGTCAAAACCCAGTTGCCTTATGCCTTGATAGCCGGAGGAATAGCTGCTCTGTTGTTTTTAATTAGCGGCTTTATTATAACTTAACTACTTTCAACCTTTAACTTTTTTACTTATATGTCCGGCATATACATACATATACCCTTTTGTAAGCAGGCTTGTTTCTATTGTGATTTTCATTTCAGCACTTCGCTTAAACACAAAGATGCTTTGATAGGTGCTCTTGTTTCCGAAATAAGACAAAGACACGAAAATTGGAACAAGGTAGTTTTTACAAGTATTTATTTGGGCGGCGGCACACCTTCGATACTGCCGGTTTCGGATATAGAAATGATTTTCGATCATTTGAAACAACATTATACTTTTGCCGAACAAATCGAAATAACATTGGAAGCCAACCCCGACGACCTTAATTTGGACAAACTCAAAGCATACAAACAACTTGGTATAAACAGATTAAGTATAGGGGTGCAATCTTTTTTTGATGAAGATTTGCAAAGACTCAACCGAGTTCATACGGCACAGCAAGCTCGCAGAAGTTTGCAAGCTGCCCGTTATGCCGGTTTTGACAACATTACGGTTGATTTGATTTACGGTATTCCCGGCTTGTCCGACAAGAGGTGGTTAAAAAATATTCAAACATTGCTTGATTGTAATATTCCGCACTTATCGGCTTATGCCTTAACGGTCGAACCTCAAACGGCTTTGGCTTGGCAAATAAACAAAGGTTTTTACCCGCAAGTTTCCGATGAACAAGCTGCTCGTCAATTTGATTTGTTGCGAAGCAAATTGAAAACACACAATTATATTCACTATGAAGTAAGTAACTTTGGACAAGCTTCTTATTTTTCGCAACATAATACACTTTATTGGAAAAATATTCCTTATCTGGGATTGGGTCCTGCCGCTCACTCTTACAACGGTTTGTGTCGCCGTTGGAATGTCGCCAACAATATAAAATATATAAAAGGTGTTAATACCGGTAAATATTTTGAAACCGAAGATTTGACTCTTAATGATATTTATAACGAAACAATTATGACCGGTTTACGCACTATGTGGGGTGTTGATTTGCGTCGTATTGAAAACTTGGGAGCTTTTTATCGAGATTATTTACAAAAATCGGCACAAGTTTTTATTGAAAACGGACAATTGTTGCAAGAAAATAACTTCTTAAAAGCTCACCCCGACAGTCTTTTTAAAATAGAAAGTGTCATCAGCGAATTGTTTATTGTATAGAAACCCATTTGTATAATATTTACACCCTTTTTTTTAAAGAAAAAGTATAATTTATTGATAATCAACTTTTTATTTTTTAACTTTTGTTGCGATAAACCGAATTTGTGGCTTGTCGTTTATAAAAAATTTTTTTTACAAATTCAGTTATGATTATTTATGATGCTAAGGTGCAGTTCATCCAATTGTTCTTGACTTATGGTATCGGGTGCTTCAATCATAACATCGCGTCCTGCGTTATTTTTTGGAAAAGCTATAAAATCTCTTATGGTTTCTTGTCCGCCCAATATGGCAACCAAACGGTCTAAGCCAAAAGCGATACCTCCATGCGGAGGAGCTCCGTATTCAAAAGCGTCCATTAAGAAACCGAATTGTTTTTGGGCTTCTTCGTTGCTAAAACCTAACAGATTGAGCATTTTGGCTTGCATCTTTTTGTCGTGAATTCGAATACTTCCACCGCCTATTTCGTTTCCGTTGAGCACTAAATCGTAGGCATTGGCACGCACTTTTTCCGGTTTGGTATCTAACAGATGTGCATCTTCGGGTTTGGGAGCGGTAAAAGGGTGATGCATGGCATGGTAGCGTTGGGTTTCGTCGTCCCATTCCAACAGAGGAAAATCGATTACCCACAGCGGGGCAAATTCGTCGGGTTTACGCAAACCTAATTGTTCAGCCATAAACATACGCAGGGCGCTGAGTTGGGTTCGAGTTGTATGCAATTCACCCGAAAGAACCAAAATCAAATCGCCGCGTTGGGCACCGGTTATTTCAACCCATTTTGTCAAATCTTCTTGGCTGTAAAATTTATCAACCGACGATTTAAAGCTTCCGTCTTCGTTGTATTTGACATATACCATTCCTTTGGCACCTATTTGCGGTCTTTTGACCCATTCTGTTATTTTGTCTATTTGTTTACGGGTATACCCGGCGGCTCCGGGGACGGCTATGCCCAAAATGGCTTCTTGTTGATCAAAAACATTAAAACCTTTGCCTTTGGCAATTATTGACAAATCTCCGAATTCCATACCGAAACGAATGTCGGGTTTGTCGTTGCCGTATTTACGCATGGCTTCTTCGTAACTTATACGCGGAAAAGTTTTGATTTCGATTCCGTGAATTTCTTTCAATAGGTGTTTGGTTAAACCTTCAAAAGTATTGAGTATGTCTTCTTGTTCAACAAAAGACATTTCGCAATCTATTTGGGTAAATTCGGGTTGGCGGTCGGCACGTAAGTCTTCATCGCGAAAACATTTGACAATTTGCATATACTTGTCTATTCCACCGACCATAAGCAATTGTTTAAAGGTTTGTGGCGATTGAGGTAAAGCATAAAAGTGTCCCGGGTGCATACGCGAAGGTACGACAAAATCGCGGGCTCCTTCGGGTGTGGATTTTATTAAATATGGGGTTTCTACATCTATAAATCCTTCACCGGCAAGATAGTTGCGAACCAGTTGGGTAACTTTTGAACGAAATATCAAATTGTTTTTTACCGGATTGCGGCGAATATCCAAATAACGATATTTCATACGCAGTTCTTCTCCGCCGTCGGTATCGTCTTCGATGGTAAAAGGGGGTGTTTTGGCTGCGTTTAGTATTTTTAGTTCGGATACTAATATTTCGATATCGCCGGTTGAAATTTTTTTGTTCTTGCTGGCACGTTCTATTACTTTTCCGGTGGCTTGCACTACAAATTCACGTCCCAACCGGCGTGCAATATCTTGTAAATTTTTGTTGTCTTCGTTAAACGAAAGTTGGGTTATACCGTATCGGTCTCGCAAATCGACAAAAATAACGGCTCCCAAGTCTCTTATTTTTTGTACCCAACCGCTCAATGTAACGGTTTGTCCTATATGTTTTGTGTTCAGTTCGCCACAAGTATGTGTTCTATACATAAATCAAGATTTTTTAATTTACAAAGATAAGATTAATAACCGAATAATTATTTCATTTTTTCTATTGTTTAACAATCTAAGAATCAGTCAATTTTGTGTTTTAAGTTATTATCGGTTTCTTTTTGCAGGTGATCTATAAACAGTATGCCGTTGAGGTGGTCAATTTCGTGTTGAAAGATAGCCGCCGTAAAAGCTTCAACCATTTCACATTTGTGTATTCCTTGTCGATTGTCATATTGAATAAATACGGCATACGCTCTGTCGTGGGTTGTGTCGCGAACGCCGGGTATTGACAAACAACCTTCACGCACGTCTTGTTTCATATCGGAATATTTGGTTATAACCGGATTGTAATAAACCTCAAAAGGCACACCGGGTTTATCCAAACGTTGTACCCATATTATTCTTTTGAGAATGCCAACTTGCGGAGCTGCAATGCCTACACCTTTGGTGGCACTGTCTTGTACGGTTGCCAATAACCGACTGACAAAATGTTTTAGAACCTTATCGGAAGTATCTACGGCAAAATTTTGACTCATTTTGCGCAGCAGAATTGAATCTTCGTGTCGGGTGATGAGCCAAACACGCATGGGTTCGTCGGCGTTTCCCGACAAAATTAATTTTTTTTCGGTTTCGGTAAATATTTGAGACCGATTTTGAACCGGTATTTTGCGGTTTATACCACATGAGGCTACCAACCACAAAATAAATGTAAAGAGTATAAAATATCGCATGTAATTAAAATTTGACTTTTTTTACTTTCCAGTTTTTTCCAACCCACAATCCTACGATTTCTTCAACCTCAAATCCCCATTTTTTGATACGTTTCAAGGCTTTTTTTAACTGTTTGAGTTGTTTCTTTTTATCGACGGGATTGCCGGCACAATCGTAATGTGCCACTACAAAAACATGCTTGGAATGGTGCTTGTTAATTGATATGTCCATACGGTATTTGATGGCGTCAATTAAAGCTTTGTTTTTATTTTCGGCAATAATTTTTACCGGTCCCGCTTCGGTAATCATATCGGGGTAGTCAATGTCGTAATGTTCTATAATCCATTCCAAGACAGGTAGTTGTGTTCTTCCGTCCATGCAATTTATTACCGTTGCAAATTTGTCTATATCCAAATATTTCATGAGATAAGGTTTGTAAGTTAGCGATTACAAAAATAAGTTTTTTTATCTACATAGTTTTTTTGTTATAATTTTAAACTTTGAGTTGAAATTTCATTTGAATTTTGTATCTTTCAAGTAAGAAAAAAATTTTATTTTAATAAATTTTATAACAAGATGAATAAAAAAATCATTATAGTTGTTTTTTTAACAATTGTTGTTGTCGGCGGTTGGTGGGGACACCGTCAATTTAATGCAGCGCCTGACAGAAGACAAATTGTAAGTGTTTTGCCCGAAGATGCCGTTTATTTTTTACAAACGGAAAATTTGACTCAAGCTTGGCGTGAAGTTTCCGAAACCAATATTTGGCGACATTTAATTACTACCGTTGGGTTTGAATTTTTGCAGCAAATCGACACTTTGCTCAACGAAAATTTGTTACATAACGGTACGAGCAAATATATTTTTAAAAATCGTCCTACCTTAATGGCAGCATATATGACTACCCCGAGCGATTACGATTTTTTGTATGTGATAGATTTGCAAAAGACCACTTACATCAAACAGATTTTGGACAAATTGCTCAAATTGGGCAAAACTTACAAAGTAACCAAACTGAAATATAAAGGACAGCAAGTTATTAAATTGATTGATAAACAAAATAAAAACAATCGTTTTTTTATTACGGCTTTGGATAACTTGTTGTTGATGTCGTTTTCGTATGATTTGATACAAAAAAGTATTGATCGAAAACAAGACAAACATTGGATTAACAGCCCCGATTTTGTCCAAATTAACGATAAATTGGGTGAGGGTTTGATACAATTTTATCTCAATTACGACAAATTGCCCGATTATGCAGGTATTTATTTTAGCAATGCACGTCAAGATTTGAAGTTGCTAACCCGTCAATTGTTGCTTTCGGGTTTTGATATCAGTCATGACGACGAACGTATAATTATGGACGGTTATACATTGACTGACTCATTGCCTTCTTATATGAATGCCTTGCTCGATGTAAAACCCGGTAAAATCAAATCTTATGATATTATTTCCGACCAAGTGGCAATGAGTATTTCGTTGGGTTTTAAAAATTTTAACCTGTTTTATCAAAGTCTTTTGGATCAATATGCACAAGAAGGAAAAAACAAAAAGGCAGCTTATCGTTCCGGTTTAAAAAAAATGGAAAGTTTTTTTAAAATAGACTTGCAAAAAGATTTGTTCGACTGGATAGGTCAAGAAATAACATTGGTCAAATTGCGAAGCAAAAGAAATCAAAAAACCGAATCGGCGGTTATGCTGATTGATGCCAAAGATATAACCGATGCTCAAAACGGTTTGTACCATATTTCGGAACAAATAAGGAAACGTTCGCCCTTTAAATTTAAAACTTATACCTACAAAAATTTTGATATTTATTATTTGCACCAAAAAGGTTTTTTTAAAACCATATTGGGTAATTTGTTTGAGAAAATAGATAAACCTTATTATACTTTTATCGAAAACTATGTGGTTTTTAGCAATTCGGAAGCCGTATTAAAAGATTTTATTGACGATTATATCACCGGAAATACCCTTTCGCATGATGATGATTTTGTCGATTTTAACGATGACTTAAATGCCAAAACCAATGTCAATATATATATACAAATGCCCAAATTATACGATATTTTAAAAAAATCGTTGAGTGGTGAAGGTAGGAAGATGCTTAATGAAAAGAAAAATTTAATGTTGAGTTTTAGTCGAATCGGTTTTCAAATGATTGCCAAAGACGATATTTTTAAAACTTTACTGTTAATAGACCACGACCAAAAAGCCTTGGAAAAAGACAGGGCTGAAAAATTAGCCGTGCAATTGGACAAAAACACCCACCAAAGTTTTTTTGAGGATTTGCAATTTAAAATTTCTTTTCCCGACAGTTTAAATATAAAAGACGGCAAATACAAAAAATATGATGAAGGAACCCGAATTTTACAAGCCGAAGGTCGAATCAAGGATAATTTGCCGGTTGGAATATGGCGCACTTATTACCCTTCGGGTAATTTGCAAAGTGTTGTTAATTATGACGAAAACGGTGATGTCAATGGAGAGTTGTTTTACTATTTTGACAAAAAGCCCAAAGTTATTATGGCCAAAATGAATTTTGACAAAGACTTATTGCAAGGGATTTATAAAGAATATTGGGCAAACGGAGCCCAAAAAGCCAAGTTGAATTACAAAAACGGGCGTTTGCACGGCGATGCTTTTTATTATTATCCTTCGGGGCAAATCAAAGTGAAAGGCAAATATAAAAAAGGAGAAAAAAAAGGCAAATGGTTGTTTTATGACCCCGATGGAAATTTGATTGATAAAAAACGTTATTCGGGTTTTTTGTTTTAATTAACAAAAACTTGTTTCAAAAGCAAAATTATTTATGAAACAATTGGTTAAATTGTTTATTGTAAAAAAAGAATTGCTTTTGAAACAAGCTTTTAAATTTTATAAAATTTTATTTGATGATAATCTTTTTGTAGATATCAAGTTGTCCCGATTTGGCACGCAATATATATATACCTTTGTTTAAGTCGGCGGTATCAATATAATTTTTTCCTTCGGATAAATCAAATTCTTTGACTTGTTGTCCGGTCATATTATACATAAACAATTGAGTTGCAACCGGTGTTTCAACGAGTAAATTCCCTGTCAAACTTTTTACTTTAAAATCATGATTTTCAAAATGATCAATATTTTGTGCATTGGGGTCGTAGCGGTAGGTGAAGGTAATTTCTTCCAAAATTGAGTTGTCGGAAGCCCTAAGAGCACTTAATTTAAAAACATAATCTTTGGGGTAATTGGAAAAACTGGCTCCGTTATTACCTTCAATGTGATTAAAATCTATATCGTTGTGTCCTGTGGTTGCACCGGATGTCAAGGCGGCACCTCCATCGTAAACAGCACCTGTTTGTATTTGATTGAGACATTGTCCCATCCCGTTTACACCAAAACACAAAGACATTTCGCGACCGTCGGTATTATTGATGCTTACTACTGTCAATTTTAAATTGATATCGAACGAATAATTATTGGTAACCGTTACATAAGTAGGCGTGTGGTCTTGATTGGTAACAACCGTGTCGCCTTGATGTATGTCTGTATTGGTATTGCTGTTGTGTATGGTAATTTGTGCATGCAATAAACTCGATAAAAAAATCAAAAGAGTGAATAATGTTTGTTTCATTGGTGTTTTTTTTAAATCTTTTTCAAAAATAAGTATTTTTTTTTAATATGTTCGTTTTTGTAATGTGTTTTAACTATTTATAAACAATAATTTAAAAAAGTAATAAGTTACTTGAATTTAATTTAAAAAAATAAAAACCGGCTGTCTGGCAGCCGGCTTAAAATAAAAGGTGATTTTTTTTATTTGGAAATAATCAGTTTGCGAACACTTGTTTTATTGTCTTTGTAAAATTTGACAAAATATACCCCGTTAGCTAATTCGGGTAATTGAATTTGGTTGTTTTCAACCAAATTGTTTCGATTAAACAACATATTTCCGTTTATATCATAGATGCTCATTTGCATACCGTCGGCTTGATTGATATACAATACATTTTGAGCCGGCACAGGATACATTTTAAGTTCGTTAAATACCTCATCGACAACACCTTGTGTATCTTCAACCGATACGGCTGATTGCATCACTTCTTTGTTACTGTCATTTTGCAAGAAAACAATTACTTCCAAATCGTTCCATTCTTCAATAAAAGTATTGTTTAATGAAGCGGATAGATTAAATGAACGGGGAGTGTCGGCTACCAAAGCGGCAGTTGTTCCGTTGGCATCGGGTACCATTTTCATCATAACGTTAAAGAATTCGGTTTCGCCGTTGGTCGTGGCATTGTTGGTAGTTGTTTTTTCAACCACTGCACAGTGCAAAGTATAGTCGCCTGTTATATAAGGTGTTATATCAACATTGACATATACCATTTGGTTGGTTTGATCTATATAATGAACAGCATTCATGACAAAAAAGGCGGGTTGTCCATAAGCATTGTCCAACCAAGGTTGCAGTTGGGACGGATTTTGGAAAAAGTCTGGTCCCGTACTTCCGTCCAAAAACAGTGTAGGCACACCGCTGACGCTATAGTAGTCTCTTCTGGTGCCACCTTCGGCGGTATAATAGGGGTCGCCGTTGCCGGGCCAGTTCATTTGGTATTTGATCAATGAATAATGACCGGCATTGTTGGTTAAAAAACTTTGATTAAACGAATTGGAATTAAAAGAAGCACAAGGACTACAAGTTGAACTGGTAAATTCTTCATATAAAGGAAGTTTTTGAGTGCTGTTTGAAGGAACATTAATAGTAAAAGTAAAATGATCGTTTGCCGGAATATCATCATTACCGTTGCCGTTAAAATTAGAGACATACACGTCAAAATTGTATGTTCCGGGCGTCAAGTTGTAAGTTACACTATGAGTAACGGTTGTGCTTTGACCGGTAGCAAGATTAAGTCCCGTTAAATTATCCGTATAGACATTACCGCCATTGACTTGATAATTAAAATCAATACTATTTAATGTGTTAGAACCATAATTGGTTATGGTTGCTTCAACATTAAAGGTTCCGGCTAATGTTATTGGCTGATAGGTAACATTTGACACACCGGCATCATTGTTGGCAGTGGCACCGCCAACGCCGACTTGTAAATTAAAATTGTAAGCGGCTACACCGTCCCATGATGTCATAGCACCGCCGTCATAAGTGTAATAATTGACATTTTGAACATAATTAGAACCGTCATCTACACCGATAACATAACCGGCGGCTGTAAATTTGTAACCGACATACAATTCGGCTCCGGTAATACCAAATGGCGTAGATAATGTAACTGTGTTCCAATCTCCAGCGGTTAAATTTGACATGGGAATGTTTTCGGTGTAAGCAGGCGCAGCTGTAGGGTCAGTATATATTTCAATTGTAACGTATCCCGAGATATTAGTGGCATCGGAACCAAGATAAAATTTAACTTCTTCAATTTGGCGATTAATGTGTGCTGCCAATAAGTTTTGGGTCAATTTGATATAGGCACCTAAGGTATGAGAACCATTGGAAGCTCCAAAAGCCGTATAATTTGAGCCGTTATCATAATGTAACCAATCCGTTACGGTTCTTGTAGTTGTATGGTGGTCAACACCACCATTTGTTCTTATGGAAGAAAATAATTGTGCTTGCGTAAAGGTTACGAAAAACAACAATAGTAAAGTAGTAATTTTTTTCATAAGTAGAATTTTTATAAATTAATGATATACAAATGTAATAAAACTTACATTTAAAAAGGTTAAATATATGTTAATAAAATGTTTATAGCTTCATTTTTAGATAATTATATACAAGTCTCCTTTTCATTATTCTTTTTCCAAAGCTTCTTTGTAGCTCTGAAATTTTGCTTTTTCTTCGTCGGACAATTTGGGATAATCGATGTTTAGTTTTTTAAGTTCGTCTAACAAAATTCTAGCGACTATCAAACGGGCGGTAGGTTTGTCGTCAGCCGGTATAACATACCAAGGCGCATGCGAAGTTGAGGTTTCGTTGAGCACATCTTCATAAGCTTTTTGATAGTCTTCCCAATAGCCGCGTTCTTTAAGATCGGCGGCGTTAAATTTCCACTGTTTGTCTTCGCGACGGATACGACGCAAAAAACGGTTTTTTTGTTCTTCTTTGGACAAATGCAAGAAAAATTTAAACATTTTCATACCGTTTTCAACTTGGGTTTTTTCAAAATCTCGAATTTGACGAAACCGTTTTTTCCAAAATTTATCATTGATGTCTTCCAGTTTGTTTATGCCGTAAATATTTTGATTTAATACCAATTGAGGGTGGATACGGGCAATAAGCACATCTTCGTAGTGAGTGCGATTATGAATACCGAATTTGCCGCGTTCGGGTAAGGTAATGTAATGTCGCCATATATAATCGTGGGCATGTTCCAAAGGTGTGGGTTTTTTAAAATCATATACTTCTATGCCACTGGGATTTATATCCTTAAAAACTTCTCTAATCAAACTGTCTTTGCCGGCTGTGTCCATGCCTTGAATACCAATGTAAACCGCCGGAGTGCCTGCTGCATATATTTTGGTCTGAATTTCGGCAATTTTGCGTCGCACTTTTCTTATTTCATCTTCTATTTCTTTTTTATCGGCTCCCAAATCAATTCGGGTAGCCAAATCTTCAATCTTGACTTTTTTGCCGGGTTTGATTTTAAATTCTTTGGTTTGAATTTTTTTCATAACACAAATTTTATGTAAATTTTTTTAATGCTTAAAAATAAGAAAAAAATTATTAGAAACAGAAATATTTTTTGTTCCTAAATTTATTGTAATTTTGTCTGCTCAGTAAAATTTTAAATACATAATGTCAAAAAAAAACAAAGACCAATCGGCTAAACATTTGTTTACTACCATAACCACACCGGTTCGTTCCGATGCCAATAGTATGTCCGATGATGAAAAAATGCTTCGTATAGAAGCCAAAATGAAAGAAGTTTTGCACATATTGGGGTTGGATTTGAATGATGACAGTCTCAGCGGAACCCCGCGACGTGTGGCAAAAATGTATGTCAAAGAAATTTTTAAAGGCCTCAATCCCGACAATATGCCTCATCTTTCGTCTTTTGAAAACAAATATAAATATGGACAAATGTTGGTAGAGCGAGACATCAGTGTTTTTTCCACTTGTGAGCATCATTTATTGCCGATTATTGGC
>JAMONO010000171.1 GCA_027065715.1 Flavobacteriales bacterium | reverse complement strand
CGTCGGCTTGTTTATTTCCGAAAAAATAAACTCTTTTGGTGTCTTTCATAAGCTATAAATTTTTATGTGTTAATATCGTTTGATTCATGTTGAATGTCAAATATAATTTTTTTTGTTGAAAACACCCCTATCAATTATCAAGATTTGCTTTTCTTTACATTAACTTAAAATTGAAATTTATTCGTTGTTTTTTTTATAAATTTGTCGCACGTTAAAAAAATTTGGCATGAGCGCCCCCAAAATTATTTTTAAAATTTATCTTGTTTCCGCTTTAATCTTCGGTTTTTTCAGAAGTTTGCTTTTCTTTTATCATAAAAACGAAGTTTTTGATGACGGTATCAGTACTTGGCAAGATATTGTATCGAGTTTTGTTATGGGTTTGCGTTACGATTTATTAGTTACGGGTTTTGTCGTTGTTATACCTTATTTGTTATTGGTGGCTTATGATTTTACAGCTAAAAAATTTTTGAAAAAAACGGCATTTTGGTGGTTGTTTGTATTGCTGTCATTAGGTTTTATGTTGGCGGCTGGCAATGTAACTTATTATAACAAATTTTATCAACCTATAACTTTAAAAGCTTTTGAATGGTTTGATCAACCTGCTGTAGTGTTGGGTATGATTTTTCAAGAGCCCAAATATTGGTTTATGTTTATTCCTTTCGGTTTGGTGGTTTTTTTGTTTTACCGGTTACTCAACGGGTTGTTTATTCAAACACCTGTTACAAATATTTCGATCAAGAAAAAATCGGTTTTATATTTTGTTTTTTTCGTTTTGATTTTTATCAGTATCAGGGGTACGGTTTTGCATGCACCGTTGCGCGCACAAGATGCTTTTACGCAACACAATAATTTTTTGAATGAGCTCAAACTCAATCCGGTTTTTGTGTTGGAAAAAAGTTATGAAAATTTTGTAAAAGATAAGCTACACCCTATACAACTGATGCCGGTAAACGAAGCTGTTGCGTATGTTCAAAAACAGTTGCATGTGGATAAACCGGTCAATGCCAATCCAATTTCGAGATCTTGCGATTTTGATTCGGTTCGGAAGCCTCGCAACGTAGTTATTGTGTTAATGGAAAGTATGGCGGCTTGGAAAATGAAATATTTTGGCAATACCGAAAACCGCACGCCTTTTTTAGACAGTTTATTTATGCAAGGTATAAGTTTTTCCAATATGTATAGCAACGGGGTGCATACCTATGCCGGAATTTACGGTGTTCATTATGCTTATCCCGAAATATTTGACAAACACCCGCTTAAAGGGGTCGATGTCAAACAATATTATGGTTTACCGCAGATTTTGAAGCAAAAAGCTTATCAAACGGCTTTTTTTATTCCGCATAATAAAGATTTTGACAATTTGGGAGCTTTTTTGAGCAAAAACGGTTTTGACAAAATTTATTTTGAAAAAGATTATCCGAAAGACAGTATTCGCAATGTTTGGGGAGTTGATGATCACTTTTTATTGAATTTCGCTTTAAAAAAAATAGACCGAATGGCTCGTCAAAACAAAGCTTTTTTGGCTACGATTTTAACTATTTCGGATCACGGTCCTTTTTATATACCCGATTATATTAAGGGAGATGATGATTATGTCAGGGCAACCCGTTTTGCCGATTGGTCTTTGCGTGATTTTTTTAACAAGGCTCGTAAAAGAAGTTGGTTTGACAACACTCTTTTTGTTTTTGTAGCCGACCACGGTGAAGCCTATAGACGAAAATATCCCGTGCCGCTGACCTATAATCATATACCGGCTATTTTTTACTACAAAGGCGTGCAACCGGTAATCATAGAAAAAACGGCGGGGCAATTGGATATTTTTCCTATGATTATGCACTTGTTGCAGAGCAGCTATATCAATATGAGTTTCGGACAGAATTTGTTTAAAGATACACGTCCGTATATTTATTTTAACAATGATAAGGAATATGGTATAATTGACGACAATTACCTGCTTGTTTTAGACCGACACAAAACCATAGGATTATACCGGTATAAAGAAGGCGATTTAACCAATTATATGCAACAAGAACCCGAAAAAACTCAAGAAATGGAAACCTATTTAAAAGCTCATATTCAAACGGCTCAATATATTTTAGATAACAATTTACAAACGTTGCCAACGCCATGAAAAGATTATTGCAAACATATTATCCCGTTCGTATCGTTTTGCGTATTTATGGTTTCGGGCTGGTAACTTTTTTCTTTTTCAGATTGTTGTTGTTATTGACCAATTTTCATATACTTAAAGATAACAGTTTGACAGTCAGCGATATAATACGATCTTTTTTATACGGATTTCAATTTGATTTAATGGTGTCAAGTTATTTGATTTTTCCGATATTTTTGTTATTGGTTTTATCGTTTTTTCATTCAAAACAAAGGCGGTTATATACTTTGGCTTTTTGGTTTACTTTTGTTTTTTTTTCGATAGCTTTTATTATTTCGGGGGCTGATATACCTTATTTTAACAATTTCTTTTTGCGTTTTAATGCCAACGCTTTCGAGTGGTTAAACACACCGCTTATTGTGGTTAAAATGATTTTATTTGAACCGCGTTTCAGGTATATTTTATTGCCTATTGTTTTGATTTTGTGGATTTTTTATAAAATTGTAAAAAAAATATATCGACAAAAACCCGAACATATTTATCCGTTACAACGCAAAGATATTATTATTTTTTCGGTATTCGGTTTGCTTATGTTGGGTGGAATTTTATTAAAAGGTTACAATACGCCCATTTCCATTTATCAATCTTTTGACAGTAAAAATGTTTATTTGAAATACCTTTTTCTCAATCCGGTTTATACATTGAGCAAGAGTGTGGAACACCGTGTCGAAGAAAAATTTTATCCCAAAGTATTGATTGACAAAAATACAGCCATACGCAACATGCAACACTATTTGCATATTGACAGTCAAAAATATAAAAGCCCTGTCGCGCGTAATGTGATACCCGATACCGTTAATAATAGTCATCCTAATGTTGTTTTGATATTGATGGAGAGTATGGCATCGTATCGTATGCGACATTTTGGCAATACCGAAAATCTTACCCCGTTTTTAGATAGTTTGTATGACAAAAGTTTGTCTTTCAGTAATTTGTATAGTTCGGGGACACATACATATTTTGGTATATACAGCACTTTGACCGGTTATCCGGCTTTGTATGAAACACATCCGATGAAAGCCGAAATGGATGTGCCTTACAACAATTGGGCTTATACCCTCAAAAAACACGGATATCATACTTCGTTTTTTATTCCGCATGATGCCGAATTTGACAATTTACAGTCGTTTTTATCCAAAAATTTTTTTGATGACATTTATTCTGTCAATGATTATCAATCCGAAAAGCGTATTGGTATTTACGGTGTTCCCGATGATTACTTGTTTGAAATTGCCGTTCAAAAAATCAATCAAAAACAAAAACAACCTTTTTTTGCTGCTATTTTAACGGTATCTAATCATTCGCCTTATCGTTTTCCCGATAATTATAAAGATAAAGAAACCGACGAACGAAAAAAAGGCGTAAAATATGCCGATTGGTCAATAAAGAAATTCATGCAATTGGCTCAAAAACAAGATTGGTTTGACAATACTCTTTTTGTTTTTGTTGCCGATCACGGCAAAGTTTACAGCTTAGATTATGATATGCCGCTTAATTACCACCACATTCCATTGATTATTTACAAAAAAGACATCAAGCCGCAGGTTATAGATAAAATTGCCGGTCAAATAGATGTGTTTCCAACGGTAATGGGACAATTACGACTTCCGTATATCAACAACAGCTTTGGTATTGATTTGATGCGTGAAACGCGTCCATACATTTTGTTTAATAAAGATGAAAAATACGGGATTTTGTCAAAAAATTATTTTTTAATCACGCAAAAAAATAAAATTATAGGTTTGTATAAATACCAAGAGAAAGGTTTAAAAAATTATGCTCGTATTGAACAAGACACTTTGCAAAGAATGGATATTTATTACAAATCTCATTTGGAAACCTTAAAATATATGCTTCAAAACGGATATCAGTTTATTGACTTGCCTTGAAATTGTGATTGAAAAAATAAAAGCTGCCTCAAAATTTTTTCAAGACAGCTTTTAAAATATGGAAATTAAAATATTATTTCAATAGCGGAGCCAAAATTAAGGCAACTACCGACATTAACTTAATCAAAATATTTAAAGAAGGTCCCGAAGTATCTTTAAAAGGATCACCTACGGTATCACCGGTAACGGCTGCTGCGTGCACTTCGCTTCCTTTTCCGTATTTTTTACCTTTTATTTCCACACCTTCTTCAACCATTTTTTTGGCGTTATCCCAAGCGCCTCCTGCATTGGATTGGAAGATAGCCATCATAACACCGGTAACGGTTACACCTGCGAGTAATCCGCCTAACATTTCGGCACCACCTAAAAATCCGACCAAGGCAGGGGTTAAAACGGCTATCAGTCCGGGCATCAACATTTCGCGAATGGAAGCTTTGGTCGATATAGCTACACATTTTTCATATTCGGCTTTACCGTCGGCTTGTTCAAAAACAGCTTTATCTTCGGCACTCCATTCCGCTTCGTCTTTACCTTCGTTTTTACGCATCACCGAAAGAGCGTTTTTTAATTCGGGGATATTATGAAATTGGCGTCTTACTTCGTCAATCATATCTTCGGCGGCACGTCCCACGGCATCCATTGCCATTGATGAGAACAAGAAGGGCAACATACCACCCAATAACAATCCGCCCATTACTTTGGGGTTGGAAATATCTATAACTTCAATTCCGGCTGTTTGCATAAAGGCAGAGAACAAGGCCAAGGCAGTTAAAGCGGCTGACCCGATAGCAAACCCTTTACCAATGGCGGCAGTGGTATTTCCTACGGCATCGAGTTTATCGGTTCGTTCACGTACTTCGTGAGGCAGGTTTGCCATTTCGGCAATACCACCGGCGTTATCGGCAATGGGACCATATGCATCGACAGCCAATTGTATTCCTAAGTTAGATAACATTCCGATAGCTGCAATAGCAATACCGTAAAGTCCGGCAAAGTGATATGAACCGATAATGGCAATCACAATAAAAATAATGGGAAATAAAGTAGATTGCATACCCACAGCCAATCCCGAAATAATATTGGTAGCCGGTCCGGTAGATGATTGTTTTACGATTTTCCAAACCGGTTTTTTGCCGGTTCCGGTATAATATTCGGTTATCATACCAATGGCTACACCCGAAACCAATCCGAGCACAATGGCTACAAATACACCCATTGACGAATATTCTTTACCGCCTACTTCCCATTTTTCGGGCAAGAAATTGGTTACGATAAAATAAGTGGCAATTATCATTAAAACGGCTGCTATAATTTCGCCGGTATTTAAAGCCTTATGCGGACTTCCGCCGTCTTTTACTTTTACAAAGAAACTACCTGTTATTGAAGTGATAATTCCGGCAGCTGCCAAAATAAGAGGCAATAATACGGCATTTAAAGCATTGTTACCGGTAAAACCGTCGGCACCAATAAATAAAGCTCCCAAAACCATTGCCGAAATGATACTTCCCACATACGATTCAAAAAGATCGGCACCCATACCGGCAACGTCTCCTACATTATCTCCTACATTATCGGCAATAGTAGCCGGATTTAGCGGGTGGTCTTCGGGAATACCCGCTTCTACTTTTCCAACCAAGTCGGCACCTACATCAGCGGCTTTGGTGTAAATACCACCTCCTACACGAGCAAATAAGGCAATGGAAGAAGCACCGAATGAAAAGCCGGTGATAACGGTTATCACTTTATTGATATCCCAATCCATATTGGAATAAATAATAAATAACAAAGTCAGTCCGGTAACTCCCAAACCAACCACAGCCATTCCCATAACACTTCCACCGGTAAAAGCCACTTCCAAAGCTTTGCCTAAACTGGTTCGGGCGGCATTGGTGGTTCTGACATTGGCATTGGTGGCAACACGCATACCTATAAATCCGGCAAGTGCCGAACTCAAAGCTCCCATAATGAAAGATATACCAACCAACCATGAAGATGTCTCGGGGTCAGCCGAAAAAGCCAATAATCCGAAAACTACCGCTACAAATATCCATAATACTTTGTATTCAGCCATCAAAAAAGCCATGGCACCACTACGAATATGTTTGGCAATTTTTGCCATACGGTCTGTTCCTACCTCTTGTTTGGCAACCCAGGCAGAACGCCAAAAAGTAAATAATAAGGCAATTATCCCAATTGCCAAGACTACATAAATAATGTTTTGAGTCATTTTTAGTTCGTTTTTTTTAATTATTTTGCAAAAATAGAAATTTTAATGGAAAATAATACTTATTTGTATATATTCTTTGGCTTTCAATTAAAAATAATATGTTTAAGCAAAAAAGCGGTTATTTTATTGAGTTTTAAATTTTTCTCAAATTTGCTTTTAAACCTTTTTAAACTTTCGGTGTCTAAACAACAGACAATATTCGTATGAAAAAAAACTTGGACCCACAAAAGTTTCGATTGCTTAATACCGACGAACAATTTCGACGGATTGTAGATGATTATGCACGTGATTTGTATTGGGTAATCAGACCTATTGTCAAAACCCACGAAAATGCCGATGATGTATTGCAAAATACCTTGATAAAAGTTTACAAAGCTTTGCCCGGTTTCAGATTTGAAAGTCAAATATTTTCGTGGCTGTATCGCATAGCCGTCAATGAAGCTTTGAGCTATTTGAAAAAACACATTAACAAACACAAAGGCGACTACCTCGAAACCTTGACAAATATGTTGCATGCCGACCCTTATTACGATGGCAACGAAATACTGTTAAAGTTGGAAAAAGCCTTGTTGCAATTACCCGAAAAACAACAGGAAGTTTTTCGTTTAAAATATTTTAATAATTTGAAATTCAGTGAAATATCCGAATTAACAGGAACCACACAAGGGGCTTTAAAAGCCAGTTATCATTTGGCTGTAAAAAAATTAAAAAAAATATTGAGCGAAAATTAAACTTTTTTCACTTTAAAATATCTAATTAAATGTATGAAAACAAATACAGACATAGAAAAACAATTACAAGATTGGCAAAAAGCTTATCGGGTGCCCGACCGATATTTTGAGAATTTGAAATCGATACCTAAGCAACCCAAATCAAAACTTATACATGCTTTACAATTAAAATGGGCTTTGGCGGCAAGTTTATTGCTATTGTTTGGTTTGGGTTACAAAATTTGGGAAGAAAACGCTCGCCAACCGGCAAATACAAGTATTGAAAGTCAGTCGGATTTGTTTTCCGATTTAACCGATGAGGAAATCATCGATTATTTTGTCGATAATTTTGAATCGCTTCCTTATGACGACACTCAATTTTATAACCCCTAAAAAAATGTTATTATGAAACAAATACAATTAATAGTGATGATTCTTGGTATTTTTATCACCGGCTCATACGCACAACCACAATCAAAAAGAATGATGCCGGCTGACCGACAAGCCAAAGTTTTTAAAATAAAACTTCGGTTTTTTAAAGAAAAACTCAATATGTCACCCCGAGAAAGCGAAGCTTTTGAAGCGGCATATAGAACTTATACACAAACCAAATTGCAACTAAACCGAGAGTTTAAAGAACACATAATTAGAAAGCTAAGAAATAATTCGGTTGACAATTTAAGCTTAAAAGAACAAGAAGCAATCATTGCCAAAAAATTGGAAATAGACAAAAAACGTTATGAAAACAACAGGGATTTTACTTTACAATTGACAAAAATACTACCTCCCGAAAAGGTAATTCGTTATTTTAAATTGGAAAGACAATTTAATAAACAGATGCTCAAAAGATTGCAAAAACGCAAACAGGCTGCAAGAAGAAGAAAATAACGACAAACAAACATAAAAAAAGAACCATTCGATTAGCCGGATGGTTTTTTTTGTATCACGATTTTTTATCATTTGTGGCAGCCGGTATTTTGTTTTGTTATGGCACCGAAAATATTCTTGTCAAATTATATGTAACTTTGCACTTTGAAAAAGATCAGTATGAGAAAGCAAAACGACAAAATAGAATTAATGGCACCGGCAGGAAGTTGGGAAGCTTTGCAAGCCGCTATTGACAATGGTGCCGATTCGGTATATTTTGGTGTGGAACAACTTAATATGCGAGCCGTATCGGGTATCAATTTTGCCATGGACGATTTGCCCGAAATAGTAAATCGTTGCCAAGCAAAAACGGTTCGTTCGTATTTGACTTTAAACACCATAGTTTATGATCACGATATATTAATGGCAAAAAATTTGCTCAAAGCAGCTCGTGATGCCGGCGTGAGTGCGGTAATTGTTGCCGATCAAGCGGTTATTTTCATGGCGCGTGAGCTGGGCTTGGAAGTGCATATTTCCACTCAAATCAATATTACCAATATTGAGACACTCAAATTTTACAGTACTTTTGCCGATACTATGGTTTTAAGTCGCGAATTGAGCTTGCGACAAGTTAAACATATAACAGACCAAATAAAAAAACAACAAATAACAGGACCTTCGGGACGTTTGGTTGAAATTGAAATTTTTGGACATGGTGCTTTGTGTATGGCGGTTTCGGGTATGTGTCACATGAGTTTACATACCTACAATTCGTCGGCAAACAGAGGTGCTTGTAAACAAAATTGTCGTAAACCTTATATTGTTATAGACAAAGAATCGGGTATTGAACTCGAAATAGACAACGAATATATCATGTCACCTAAAGATTTAATGGTAATGGATTTTTTGGATCAGGTAAAAGAAGCCGGTGTTAAAGTTTTAAAAATTGAAGGACGCGGACGAGCTCCCGAATATGTAGCCACTACCGTCAAAGCCTATCGCGAAGCGATAGATGCTTTGTATGACGGCACCTATTCGCCCGAACGTGTACAACAATGGGTGCAACAATTGGCAACCGTATATAACCGTGGTTTTTGGAGTGGATATTATTTGGGGCGTAAACTCGGCGAATGGACAACACCCGGCTCTCATGCTACCCAAAAAAAAATATATTTGGGCAAAGGTTGGCACTATTATCCCAAAGCCAAAGTCGCCGAATTTAAAATGGAAGCCTTCGATTTGAAAACCGGTGATAAAATACTGATAACCGGTCCTACAACCGGAGTGATCGAAATGGATATAAAACAAATGTATGTTAATGACCAACCCGGCAACCAAGCTCGCAAAGGAGATATCGTTTCATTAAAAATTGACCAAAAAATCAGACCAGCCGACAAACTGTATAAGTTGGTTAAATCGGAAAATAGCGTGTAAATTTTATATTGTGTTTATTTCACAAATCGCTCTTTTATACTGAATTGAATAAAAAACATCACAGGCACAATAACCAATGTTAGAAATGTAGCAAAAGTTAATCCGTTGATAACGGCTTTGGCAATAGGTCCCCAAAAAGCTACGTTTTCGCCACCCAAATATATATTGGGGTCAAAGTGAGTAAACAGACCTATAAAATCAATATTTAAACCAATGGCAAGCGGTATCAATCCCAATACGGTGGTAATTGCCGTAAGCAAAACGGGACGCAAACGGGTTTTGCCGGCTTCAATCAGGCTTTCAAAAACCAAAGTTTGCGGCGTTCTTTCATCTTCTTCAATTTCGGCTTCCAAACGTTTTCGTTTGATGGTTAATAAAGTATAATCGAGCAAAACAATGGCATTATTTACCACAATACCCGCCAATGATATGATGCCAATCATGGTCATAACAACTATAAAATCTTGTCGCATGATGATAAGCCCCAAAAAGACCCCAATCATGCTTAAAACCACTGTCAATAAAATTATAACCGGTGTTGTCATTGAATTGAATTGGGTAACCAAGATTAAAAATATCATAAATATGGCTATCATTAGCGCCTTGGACAAAAAGCCCATATTTTTTTTCATTTCTTTTTGCTCGCCCAAAAATTCGTATTTTATATTATGCGGTAATTGATATTGCTTCATTTTTCGATTGAGTTTCGCAACGATTTCATTGGCGTTATATCCTTCCAAAACATTTGAAGTGATGGCTATTACTCGTTTTAAATCTTTTCGTTTAATGGCACTAAAAGTTGAAGTGGATTGCAAATTGGCAACAGCAGAGACCGGAATACTGACTATTTTGCCCGATTGCTGGTCGCGATATACAATGTTTTGATTGAGCAGACTTTGCCGATCGTAGCGGTATTGTTTGGCTAAACGTATGTTGATGGGATAGTCGTCGTCGCCTTGTTTAAATCGATCAACTTCTTTGCCGTAAACAGAAGTTCGCAGTGCCATACCTATTTGACCGGTTTTAATGCCTAAACGTCCGGCTTTTTCGCGGTCGATTATAAGGGGTAATTCGGGTTTGTTTTTATCGACGTCTATTTGTAATTCTTCGATTCCCGGAATATGAGCTTGTTCCAAGTATTTTTTTATTTTAACGGCTTCGGAAAGTAATTGATCATAGTCATCACCTTTGAGTTCCAAATCGATGGGGGCACCGGTTGGTGGTTTGTGTTGATCTTTGTCTGCCGATATTTTAATGCCCGCATATCCTTGTACCAAATTTCTGATATCGTTTAGGATACCTGAGGTGTTTATGCCTTTACGGTATTTATAATCGACAAAATCGAGGATAATTTTGGAACGATTGGGTGTTTTGCCGCCCTGAGGTCCTTTGTTGGGGTCTCCGGTTCCTTCGCCGACTTGCTCTATAATGGAGGTTAATAGATAATTGTAATTGTTTTGATCAAAATATTTTTGAATTTTACGGGTAATTTTTTGCGTAAATGTATTGACCACCTCAATGTCGGTTCCTACAGGATGCTCAATATAAACATAAATTTGATTGGGTTGGGTGTCGGGAAAAAAACTTTTTTTGGGTGGAAATATTTTTAAAAGCATACCCGATAAAATTAACAACAAAACGGTTCCAAAGAAAAATAAATATACATTTTTGCCTTTTAACGCAAAGCGTAACAATTTTTCGTAATAGTTTTCCAAAGCCGGCAAAAACTTATCTTGAAACCACTTGATAGTATCCACCAAAACAAAATTATACAAGACTTGCCAAACGGCAATTAAAATAAAAAGTAGTCCAAAAGCATTTAAAACCGGATTATAATGATGCAGCCGGTATTTGTCAAACACCAATTTCATTGCAAAGAACAAAATTCCCAATGCAAAAAATATCAAAAACCTTATCCAAACTTTGCGTTTGTTCAAAGCACTTTCTTTTAAACTCATATAGCCCATAGTTAATACGGGATTGATAACCAAGGCTACGAATAATGAAGATGACAATACAATGATGAGGGTTATGGGTAAATATTTCATAAATTCACCTATGATACCGGGCCAAAAAGCCAGCGGAATAAAAGCTGCCAAAGTGGTAGCCGTTGATGCAATAATAGGCCAAGCCACTTCGCCAACGGCATATTTTGCCGCCTCAAAAGCTTGGTAACCTTCTTGTCGGTAGCGGTAGATATTTTCGACGATTACAATGCCGTTATCGACCAACATACCCAACGCCAAAACCAAAGCAAACAACACCATGGTGTTTAAGGTTACCCCCATTGATGACAATATCAAAAAAGACATCAACATGGAAAGCGGAATGGCAATTCCTACAAACAGAGCATTGCGAAAGCCCATAAAAAACATCAACACTCCAACGACCAAAATCATTCCGAGTATGATGCTGTTTTCCAAATCGGAAACTTGTGCCCGTGTTCTGTTTGATAAATCGTTAGTAATACTTATATGTACATTTTTAGGAAAAATATTGACTTTGGTTTGTTCTATAATTTTTTTTATTTGGTCGGAAGCTTCAATTTGATTGGCGCCACTTCGTTTTTTGATATCGAGCATAACCACCGGTTTTCCGAATTCGCGGGCATAACTTTCGGCATCTTGTTGTTTGAAATGAACTTGTGCTACATCACGCAAATAGGTAATTTTATCTTTGGCTTTTCGGATTACAATACGGGCTATTTCGTCCGGATTTTTAAATTCGCCGATAACTCTCAAATTGCGACGGATACCCCCTTCTTTTATATCTCCTGCCGAAATGGTTAAATTTTCATTTTTTATGGCTTGTTCCAAATTGTTAAAACTGATATTACGACTAATCATTTGGTTTAAATCGACGGCTATTTCAACTTCTTTGTCTTGCACGCCTCTGATGTCGGCGGCTGAGATTTGAGGCAGTTGTTCAATTTGGTCTTGCAAATATTCGGCAAATTTTTTCAACTTTTCGGGTGTATAATCTCCCGAAATATTGACATTCATAATAGGTTTAAGTTCCGAAAAATCCAGTTTCATGGCACCGGGGTCTTGGGGTAAATCTTTGGGCCATTCTTTATCGCCTTTTGCCACATCGATTTTATCTTTGACATCGGCAAGGGCTTTGTCGGGGTCCACATCAAAGGTAAATTTTACATCGATACTTGAAAATCCGGCTTTTGAAGTAGATTTAATTTCGTCTATACCTTTTATTTTTTTAAATTCGGTTTCCAAAGGACGGGTTATCAGGTTTTCGACATCCTCCGCCGAATTGCCCGGATAGGGTGTGGTTACAAAAACTTCTGGAGCTGCCACGTCGGGAAAGGCTTCACGCGGCATGTGCAAGTAGGCATACAAACCGCCCATACTCAACAAGGCAATTACCAGTTTAACGGTATTGGAATTTTTTAATGATGCTGTGGAAAGGCTGAATTGTTTATATAATTTTTTCATATTTTTTTGTTTACAAAATCAATATTGAGTAAGTAATGTCCAAAAGTTTTATGAATGGATATGATTTTATCAAATAGATTTTGAGATAAATTTGACGGTTCAATTATTTTTTGACTATTATTTTTTGTCCGGTTTGTAAGCGGTCGTTTTTTAATTGATTCCACTTTCGCAAATCGGCTAACGAAACTTTGTATTTTTTGTGAATACGAAATAAGGTTTCGCCTTTTTGCACCGTATGATAAACGATCTTGTTGTTTTGGGATAGTGGTTTTTCAGTTGTGCTAAGTTTGGTTTTGTTTTCGGGTTTATTCCATTTTACCAAATCGCCTTCGGTAAGTCCTCTTCCCGACAAACCTGCAACTACTTGACCTGCTTGTAAGCCCGAAACAATCATGGTATGTCCTTTATAAGTTTTGCTTGTTTGAATTATTTGTTTTTTTATTTTGTAAACATTTGTTTGATCTTGAACGGGCTCCAATACAAAAACAAAACTGTTGCCTTGTCTGTCTTGTTGAATGAGAGAAATAGGTAAGGTAATAACTTTGTGTGCTTCAAAATCTTTTATTTTGATATTTCCGGTTAAATTGGGTTTTAAATCTCCGTCCAAATTAATTAGATTGATACGGATTTTAAAAGTTCGGTTATTGGGGTGAATAAAATTGCCTACATAACTAATTATAGCTTTAATTTGTTTGTTGATTTCGGGAAAATCAATAACAACCGGTGTGTTTTTTTTGATTAGGCTCAGGTATTTTTCGGATACGTCGGCTTGCATATACACTTGTTTTAAATTGACCAATCGGGCAACCGGTCTTTGCGGAGCAGCCATTTCTCCTTCTTTAATCATAATATCGTCGAGTGTGCCCGAAATAGGTGCTTTAACTTTAAATTTTTCTAATTGTGAACGTAAGGTTTTTAATTTGCGCCACAGTGCGTCTTTTTTGGTTTGGGCTTGTAAATATGCCATTTCGGAACCGATTTTTTGATTCCACAATCGTTTTTGTCGTTCATAAGCCGTTTGTGCCAAACGGTATTGGGTTTGAATTTCCGAAATTTGATTGCGTACAACCGTATCGTCCAGCAACATAATGATTTCGCCTTTGTGCACTTTACTGCCTTCGTTTTTGTAGATTTTTTTGACACTACCCATAACTTGAGGAACGATCATTACATTGCCGTCAGTGTCGATGCTGCCTTGTAATTCGATAAAATGTGCAAAGTTTTCGGGCTGTAACAGTCGGGCTTCAATTTGAGGTATGATTTGTTCTTGTGTTCCGTTGAGTTGTTTGTCAATTTCGGATAGGATTTTATTTAAACTATCTATTTGATTTTCAATTTGTTGCTTTTGTTCCAGCAAACTTTTATTACCGGAGTTCGAATTGTCTGTTTGACGACAGGAACCGAATAATAGTAAAATGATTAAAATTAAAGATACTTTGTTCATTTTGGTTTAATTTTTTTGTTTAAAAAATAAATATTGTTATGATGAAAAACATATTACAGTCCCAAGAGGTTTTCCAAAACTGTTTTTTTGTTTACGATGTCAATGACAGACTGTAAATATTGTTGCTGACTTTGATATAACTGTATGCGTGCTTGATTTAGTTGAAAACTGTTGCCGACGCCTTCATTAAATTTGATGTGTTCTTTTTGTTCTATTTTTTCGGCTAATTTTAAATTTTGTTTAGCTATTTCGTAGTTTTTAAAACTGTGTTCATATTCATTTTTTGCTTTATTATATTGCAATTGAAGTTCTTTTGCTTTGGTTGAAACATCGTTTTGAGCGTTTATCAAGTCAAGTTGGGCTTGTTTGAGTTGTGCCGAACGAGCCCAACTCGAAAAAACAGGAATATTGATACTGAGACCGAAAACCGATTGCTCATACCAATTTTGTGTATCGTTAAAAAACTCAAAATCGTTGTTGTAAGCATTTTTGCCGTAATTAACAAAGGCAGCAATAGAAGGTAAAGCTTTGCTTTTTTGAAATTTGACTTGCAGACGTTTGGCTTTTTCTTGGTTTTGGGCGATTAAATAATCGATATTGTTATCGGGTGAAAATTTTTTTTGCAACAAATCGAGTTGCATATTTTTTTCTCTGAGGCTTTCAATATTGTCGGTAAGTTGTAAAGGAGCATCAATAGGTCTTCCCAATGTGAAATTAAGCATTTGATATGCCACTGTTTGCATGCGTTTTAAATAGTCCGATTGGTTTTGTAGGTTGGATAATGTTATTTGTAATTGTTCCACATCGGTTTGTTCCACCAGACCGTTTTTGTACATTTGTTGTACTTCAAAAAGATTTTTTTGAACGGTTTTGATGTTTTTCTGCATAATTTTGATGCTTTCGTCGGTTAGCAAGGCATTGCCATAGGCACTCACAACGGCTTCTTTTACTTTTTGACGGGTTTTTGTCAGAGCGTTTTCCGATATTTTTTTGTAAGTGCGAGAAGATTGCAGTCCTACCAAGTAGGAACCGCTAAAAATAAGTTGTTTTAAAGTAGCAGACCATTTCATGTTTTGTTCGGTTCCGAATTTAACCGGCACATACGTATCGGGAGGTGCCATTGGATTCATGATTTTTGCAGGTAGTAATTGCACCGGTTGTTTGATAAACTTTTGGTAAGAAGCCGTTGCATCAATCTGCGGAAGTCCCATAGCGGTAGTTTCCCATACTTTTTTTTGAGCTTTTAATACATTGTTTCGGGCTTTTTTTATTTGCGCATTGTTTAGCAAGGCAAAATCAACAGCTTCTTGCAAATCAAAAGCCGATTGGTCTTGGGCTTGCAAAAAGGCGAAAGAAAAAATAAGGACAGAAAATATAAGCAAAGTTTTTTTCATTTTTTATGGTGTTTATACATATTTATTGCTTGTGTTTTGTTTATGAAAGAAGGATTTATTTATGCATAATTTCTTTTAATTTTTTACGACCTTTTTTGGTGGAAATACCCGACAAAAACATGGATAAAAACATATCCATGGTTTCTTGTCGGTCAAATTGTTCGGGAGGAAATATTTCGGGGTTTCCCAATGATATGGTATTGGAAAAATACATTCGTTTAATAAATTCTTTGTTTAAATTTTCTTTGTAGTAACCGGCTTTTATACCTTTATTAAGGTTGTGTTCCAAACATTCCATTATGCTTTTAAACTTGCGTTCTTCCAAAGTTTTGGCAATCTCGGGATAGTATTTTTTTAACTGGTGATAAGGTGAATAATCCGCTTTACTCAACATATTATTTATGACGTTTCGTACACTTAGTATTTCTTCATAAGGGTTGAGTTTCATCAAACATACTTTATCGATTTGATTTTGAATTTGGTCGCATATATAATCTACGGTATGTTTAACCAAGTCTTCTTTTCCGTTAAGATATTGGTATATGGTTTTTTTTGAGATACCCAATTCGGATGCTATTTGATCCATGGTTACATTTTTGATACCGTATTTAAAGTGTAATTCGGCGGCTTTTTCAATGATTTTAGTTTTCATGTGTGTAAAAATTTGTTGCAAATATACGACAGAAACTTTTTATACACAAATAGTTTCCGAAGTATTATTTGAGATAAAAAAACCTGCCTTATCGGGCAGGTTAAAAACATGTTTTTGGTTGGTTACCTTTTGATGGCAAAATGACCTTTGTAGATTTTACCGTTAGGAAGGCTAAGAATATACCAATAGTCTGAGGCAATCAAAGGTTTTCCGTTGTAAGTTCCGTCCCAATATTCATAAGGGTTTGTATTCATTTCTTTAATTAATTTGCCAAATCGGTTGTATATACGTAATTGGGCATTGGGTGTATTTTCAGAATTTTCTACCCGCCAATAATCATTAAAGCCATCACCATTGGGAGTTAAGAATTTAGGAAAGACTAAATTGATTACGTGAACAGGTTCAAACTCGTATGTGCAATCGTTGGCATCAGTTACGTAAATAGGATAATCACCGTTGGGTAGTTGGTCAAAATAACCGGTTGTATTGTATTCTTCTCCGTTTATTGAAAACTTATAAGGTGGCAGTCCGCCTTGTGCTTCAACTTTTAGTTCACCGTACAAAATAGGGGTAGCATTGATAGATAATGGTGGTAAAACTGTAATATGAATTCTGTCTGTAACGGTACAAGTACCTCTGTTGAGAGTCAATTCAATATCATAATCTCCTGGAGTGCTCAATACAAGTGTATCCGTATTGTTTCCGGCAGTTTGTCCGTTAATGTTCCATATATAAGCATCTGCATCATTGATGTTTGATTGAATGACAGCATCGTCATAAGCGCAAACTATTTGGTCGGCACCCAGTTCCAATTCCGGATATTCGTCAAATGTTACCGTAACTTCATCAGAACTGACACATCCGATTGTATTGGTTACATTAACGCTATAAACACCGGTTTCGGTAACGTCTAAAGTAGGTGCTGTTGCGCCGGGAATATCCATGCCGTCTTTTTGCCATTGGTAGGTTTCGTCTCCTACGGCATTGCCGACAACGGTTGTTAAGGTTGCGGTATTGTGTTCACATTCATGAAAGTCGGGACCTACATCGACAATGGGAGCAGCCTGAGTTTGCACAAGGATATCATCTGATTTTTCACACACTCCGTTGGTAACAATCACCGTGTATATTCCGGTTTCAGTTGCTACATAAGTTGGATTTGTTGCCCCCGGAATATCTACACCGTCTTTTTGCCATTGGTAAGAAATTGCATTAGTTGTGGTGCCATCCAACGTGACCGGATCGCCGTTGCAATCTCGAATGTCATTTCCTAAATCGGGTTGTCCTAATATATCATTAAAAAACACGGTAACGGTATCGGTAAGCACGTGGTGCTGTCCGTTGTTGGGATCGTCATAAGCAGCTTCAACCCGATAAACCGTATCGGATGTCGGGTTAACCGTTATGGTGTTTCCGTGTCCCAATACAGTATTGGTAGCATCATCGTACCAGGTAAAATCAAAAACAATAGTTTGTGGATCGTAATCAGGGACAAAACGCCATAGTTCAGGATCCGAAGCAGGTACTGTCCAAGGGCCTGTATTTCGCCCGGGAGGAACAACAGCAACATCGCCGGCTTCATTTTGGATACCTACTAAGGCATTTCCGTTGTTCCATGACAAGCAGGTGTCTTTTCTATCTATTTGTACATCAATTACATTGGAAGTTTCATATAACACAACTCGTTGTGTGGTTTTCATGGAGTTGCAATCAAAATGAGCAACATTATTATAGTAAACCACAAATTTTCGTTGCGGATAAGTTCCCGAAATATAATATTCAATTGTTCCACCATTAGTTATATCAACATCGTGGTAAGCCCCAAAAATAGTATTTCGAAACATGTCTGTGCTGTTGGGTAATGTAGAATTAAATTCCCATTCACACATGGCATTTGGTGTTTGATTCAGTGGTGTTGTTCTATTGATGTCAAAAGATATGACCCCATTAGCTCCTATAAGAATTTGTGTGTAAGGTTGTCCGAAAAAATAAAAAGTAAAAGGTAAAGTTATCACCGAAGACCATACATCGTCTTGATTAATATCAGTTGAGATAAATGAGCTTGCCGGAGGTAAAGGACAAGGGGTTGCTGAAATGACATGGTAAGTGTCGGTTGCCGAACCAATGCCCGGGAATGTAGTGGCGGTAAGTGTTGTTACGTTATTTGTGCAATCCACTGTAACATCGTCACCGGCATCCAGTTGAGCACATTGTCCATAGGTCTGCAAATAAAATACCCCCAAAAATAATAGTAAGTAATATTTTGTGTATTTTTTCATTAAAATTTATTTTGTTAAGTATAACGTTTATTCGGGCACAAAATTACTTAAATATGTGTATATTTGTATTTAATCAGTTATTGTTTTTTAATAATTAAAAATTTTTCATTAATTATGAACAATCATTACGATATTAATAATAATTTAGAAGCCGGTTGTGATGAAGCGGGCAGAGGTTGTTTGGCGGGACCGGTAGTAGCTGCCGCTGTTATTTTTGATAAAGATTTTAGTCATTTGCATATTAACGACAGTAAGCAATTGACCGAACAGAAAAGAAACAAATTAAGACAAGTTATTGAAAAAGAAGCTATTAGCTGGTCTGTGGCTTTTGTTTATCAAGATGTAATTGATGAGATAAATATTTTGAACGCTTCTATTTTAGCCATGCACAAAGCTTTGGATCTATTAAATCGTAAACCTGATTTTATATTGGTGGACGGCAATAAATTTAAACCTTACAAAAACATTCCCTACAAAACCGTTGTTAAGGGAGACAGCCAATATATAAGTATTGCAGCAGCTTCCATTTTGGCAAAAACTTACAGAGATGAGTATATGCAAAAACTTCATTTGAAGTTTCCGCAATACGATTGGATAAATAATAAAGGATACCCTACTCCTAAACATCGCGATGCCATTAGAAAATACGGTATTACTATTCATCATCGCAAAACTTTTAATTTGTTACCTCCTGTTCAATTAAAATTAGATTTGTAATTTTACGTTTTTATATTAAACTGTTTTATGTTCGGTAAATATTTTATTTTTTGGGGCTTTATTTTGTGGATTACCTTTCCTGTGGTTTTAACGGCACAAGCCGGTTTACAAAAAAAACTGGAAGCTAAACGCAAAGCACTTCAACAGGAGATATTGCAAATCAATAACAGGTTGTTGCAAACCAAAAGATACGAATCAGACGCTTTGAACGAATATGCACAGATAAAACGAAAATTATATTTGCGTCAAAAACTTATCAAAAATTTACGAAAAGAAATAAATTATATCAATCATCAAATAAACCGAAATATTAATAAAAAACAAGTTTTGCAAAAAGAACTGGAAACCATAAAAAAAGAATATGCCGACATGATACGTCAGTCATATAACAGTCGTTCGCGTGAGAGCAAACTATATTTTTTATTTTCGGCAGAAAGTTTTCAACAGGCTTTTAAACGTATTCAATATCTCAAACAATTTGCCAAATACCGAAAAAAACAAGCTTTGGTCATTAAAGAAAAGCAACAAGAATTAGAACAACTTCAAAAACAACTCATAAAAGATAAAAACGCCAAAGCACAATTGTATAATGATTATCAAAAAGAAGCATTAAAAATAAAACGAGAAAAAGATAAGCAAGAAGCAGTAGTTCAACAAATAAAAAAGAAAAAGAAAAAGTATTTGGCACAAATAAAAACCAAACAACGAGAACAACAAAAAATTGACCGAATGATTGATGAGCTGATAAAAAAAGCCATAGCCAAGTCAAACAGAAAAGCAAGAAAATCTCAACGCAATAAAAGTAAATTTTTTTTAACCCCCGAAGGGGCCAAATTAGCAGATAAATTTTCAAAAAACAGAGGAGTGTTGCCATGGCCGGTCAAAAAAGCCTATATTTCGCGTAAATTTGGAGTACAACCACACGAAATTTTCAAAAATGTTAAGGTAAACAATACGGGTATTTATTTAGCTACCGAACCCGGGAGTAAAGTCAGGGCGGTTTTTGAAGGCACGGTGTTGCAAATTCAATTAATACCCGGAGGAAACAATACCGTTTTTATCAAGCATGGAAATTATTTAACTATTTACGGTAACCTTAAAGAAGTGTATGTAAAGCCCGGTCAAAAAATTAAAACCAAACAAGAAATAGGCAAAGTTGCTACCGATGCTAACGGAAAAACCGAATTAAAATTTCGTATTTACAAGAACATGACCAAGCTCAATCCCGAAAAATGGTTGTTGAAAAAATAAGATTTTGCCTATGTCGTTATCTTTCAATAGATTATGTTGTAAAAAACGGAGCAAGGAAAGTTAGAATTATAGACCCCGAATTAAATTTTGAAAAAGACATGTTTTCCGAATAAAATAAATATAGACACTATAAACACCGGTATTTACGGTTGGTTTTTAATATTTTCTGAAAAGTTACGGATGCTAGTGTCAGAAAACATATTTTAGTTTTCTCATTTATACATTAAATATTATATATAACTTTTTAATAAATATTGTGATATTATTTCAAAATAGATTTAGGATATTTAGGTATTATAATTCGATTTGTAAATAA
>JAMONO010000170.1 GCA_027065715.1 Flavobacteriales bacterium | reverse complement strand
CTTATCGCCTTCCGAAGATTATAACGATACCAATACTTGGAACCAAAACCAATTGAAATACGTTTACAAAGAACTCTATACCCTGTCCAAAACCCAAGCCGAACAATTTACCGAAAAAAACAAATTTCAACTCAAAGGACGCTACAAAGTAGCCGGTGGCGGTGGTATTCCCATTGGCGGATTTAATATTCCGCGCGGCTCCGTAACCGTAACGGCAGGTGGACGAACCTTGGTAGAAGGTATCGATTATGTGGTCAATTATCAAATAGGACGCGTAAACATCATCAACCCTTCCATAGCACAAGCCAATATCCCCATACAAGTTTCGGTTGAACAAAATTCGGTCTTTCAACAAACCACCAAAGTATTTACCGGAATTGATGTCGAACACCGTTTTAACGACGACTTTATATTGGGAGCCACCTATATGTCATTTAAAGAAAAACCCTTGAGTTGGAAATCAAACTACGGATTTGAACCACTCAACAACAAACTTATCGGATTTAACGGTCAATATGCTACCAAAGTTCCGTTCTTGACCCGCTTGGTAAACCGTTTGCCCAATGTCGAATCAGATGCCGAAAGCAATTTTGCCATCAAAGCCGAAGCAGCTTACTTGTTCCCCGGACTTGCCGATGTTTCCGACGTAAACGGACGAAGCACCACTTACATCGAAGATTTTGAATCGTCTCAAAACTTTATCGACCTACGAGCACACTACGCATGGCACTTGGCATCGGTACCGGCACGTTTTCCCGAAGCAAACCAATTGGACAATTTAAACTCGGGTAAAAACCGCGCCAAACTGGCATGGTACACCATTGATCCTATTTTTTATTCAAACAATGCCCCGACAGATATAACCCAAGACGAATTATCCAAAGAAGAAGTTAGACAAATATCCATTTCCGAAATTTTTGACCAAGATGTGCCCGCCGGATACCCCACCGTATTGCACCCGCTCAACTTAACCTATTTTCCCAAAGAAAGAGGTCCTTACAATTTTGACACCGATCTAGACCCCAATACCGGCAAACTCTTACACCCCGAACAACGTTGGGCAGGTATCATGCGCTATTTGCAAACCAACGATTTTGAACAAGCCAATGTCGATTATATCGATATTTGGATTATGGATCCGTATTTTAACAACCCTACTCCACCCCCAGGAGGTAAACTTTACATAGATTTGGGGTATATGTCCGAAGATATCTTGTTTGACGGACGTAAACAATACGAAAACGGTTTACCCGGTGACGGGACCGACAACAATGTTGTATTTACCAACCTGGCACGAGTACCGACAAATCAGTCCATTGTTTACGCCTTCTCAAACGACCCCGCCGAACGTCCCTATCAAGATGTAGGTTTGGACGGACTTCCCGACAATCGCGAACTCGATTTTTTTGCCGACTACCTCAATAGCTTACCTGCCAACATCCGAAACACAATAGCCAATGACCCTTCGGGCGACGATTATGTCAATTACCTGGACACCAACGGCGGAATTATTGAACGTTACAAAAACTACAACGGAACCGAAGGCAACACACCCGTCGATGCAGTCAATAATAACAATAATAACGGAATTACCGGAAATAACACCTTCCCCGACACCGAAGATATCGACCGCGACCAAACCATGAATACCATTGAAAGCTACTACGAATATGCACTCGATATCAAACCCGGGATCAGCCTCAACGACCCCTATGTAGCCGACATCAAAGAAACAACCGTTACTTTACCCAACCGTAACCAACAAACCTCGCGTTGGATACAGTTCAAGATACCGATACATCAATACACCAGCGTTGTCGGTAATATCTCCGATTTTCGTTCGATAAAATTTATGCGAATGTATCTGACCGGTTTTTCCGACGACCGGGTTACCATACGATTTGCATCGCTCAATTTGGTTCGTGCCGACTGGAAAAAATACCAATTGACACTCGACCCCGGCGATCCTAATCCCGATGACGACGGAACAACAGTCGAAACAGCCGCCGTAAGCATACAAGACAATGCAACGCGACAACCCATACCTTATGTCTTACCCCCGGGAATTGAACGAGAAGAAATTTATCAACAAAATTCGCAAATCAAACAAAACGAGCAATCTCTTTCATTAAAAGTATGCGACTTGGAAGTAAAGGACGGACGAGGCGTTTACAAATACAATAGCGTCGATATGCGGCAATACAAACGATTGGAAATGTTTGTACATGCCGAAAGCATAACCGGACAACCCGATTTACAAGATGACGAAGCTTATGCCTTTTTGCGATTCGGCTCCGACGTGTCCGAAAACTTTTACGAAATACAAATTCCCCTGAAAGTAACACCCCCCGGAACAACCGACCCCGAACTAATTTGGCCCGCCGAAAACCGAATTGATTTAAAGTTGGAACTCCTCAACAAAATCAAACTCGAAATGATTAAAAACAATACCGTAGGAACAACCACTCAACCGGTATTTTTTAACGAAAGCGATCTCGACCCCGATGCTGCCAACCGACCCAATCAATTGCGTATCGGTATGAAAGGTAATCCGAACTTTGGCGACATCAAAATAGTAATGGTAGGAGTTCGCAATGCAAGTAATCACAAAATTTGTGGCGAATACTGGTTTAACGAACTTCGTTTATCCGAAATGAAAAACAAAGGAGGTTGGGCTTCCAATGCCAGCATGGACGTCAATTTGGCTGATTTTGCCACCGTGCAAATCACAGGAGGTATTACAACCGAAGGATTTGGCGGTCTGGAACAAGGACCACTTGAAAGAAGCTTGGAAGATAAAAGACATTATAATCTGAATACCAATATCAACATGGGCAAACTTCTACCCAAACGTTGGAATATCAATTTCCCTGTCAATTATACTATTTCGGAAGAATTTATCACTCCCAAATACGACCCCATTTGGCGAGATATTACCGTGCAAGATCGATTGGACGTAGCCAACGCTTCACAACGCGATTCCATTAAAAAAGTAGCGCAAGCATATACCCGACACAGAGGAATTACCTTGTCGGGAGTAAAAAAAGGTTATAGCCAAACACAAAACAAATCGGGAAATAACACCCAAAACAATACAGCCAAAAACAAAAAGAAAACCAAAAAGAATAAAAAACATTTTTACGATATTGAAAACTTTACCTTTGACTTTGCTTACAACGAAGTTTATCACTCCGATTACGAAGTAGAATCCAACAAAAACGAAACTACCCGTTTGGGTATGAATTATTCATATAGTTTTAAAGAACTTTCTTTTAAACCCTTTGGTAAGTCCAAAAAAATAAAATCAAAACATTTGCGGTTTATCAAAGATTTCAATTTCAACTTGATGCCCTCCAACATTACAATTACCAGCAACATCAACAGACGATTTAACGATTTGAGATTTAGAGAAATAGAAGATTACGGATTGCGTATCCCTCCCTTGCAAAATCGCAATTATACATTTGATTGGGGTTATACGGTCAATTACAACCCCACCCAATCCATACAAACTTCGTTTGGTATTACCCACAACCGTATGGTAAAAAATTACCTGCTGCCCGACGGCTCAACCGATTATAACAACAACTTGTGGTCAGACTTTTTTGATGTAGGCGAACCGCTTACACATAACCAAAATATCAATGTATCCTATACTTTACCTTTGAAAAAAATCCCTTTGTTGAGTTTTATCAACGCAACTTATGTATATAACGGCAACTATCAATGGCAAAAACGTTCAGAAGCCTTAGCCGACGTGGACGGATTTGATTTGGGAAATACCATACAAAATGCCAATTCGCATCAATTGAATGCCAATATCGACATGCGAAAACTATATAAAGAACTGGGTATCACTAAATTACAAAAACGACTATTAGGTAAAACACGTGTTCGCAAAAAGAAAAAAAGCAATAAGAAAAAACCGCAACTAAACCAAAAAGAAAACCAAAAAGAGGCCCAAAAAGATAAAGCAAACAAGAAAAAAGATACCAAGAAAAAGAAAACCGACAACCAATATGCACAAGTTACCACAGGAGGTAAAATATTGGGACACCTCATTGGAATTTTGACCGGTTTTCAAAGTTTAAAAATTAATTACCGCCAAAAAAACGGTAGCATGTTACCCGGATATTTGCAATCTGTCGGATTTTTTGGCACCGATCAACCATCACTCCCTTATGCTTTGGGTTGGAATGACGACGAAGTGCGTTACGAAGCTGCCAAACGCGGTTGGCTGTCTCAATACCCCGATTTTAATCAGCCGTATATCGAAACATACTCCGAAGAATTGTCTTATCAAGGCACTATCAAACCGTTGAAAACCCTATCCGTTACCTTTAAAGGACAACAATCTTATATGGAAAACTTGAACGAACAGTTCAATGCAACAGGCAATCAATATCATGCCCTCATCCCGACTACTATGGGTAATTATTCTGTTTCGACCGCTTTAATCAGAACGGCGTTTGAAGAAATATCCGAAAAAAACAGTCCGGCTTTTAACCGTATGCTCAACAACCGATTGCCTATTGCACGCAAATTAGCCGCACAAAGAGGCGTCAATGTGCCTGCAACCGGCTACCCCGATGGTTACGGACCTTTACAAACCGAAGTAGTGATGTATTCCTTTTTATCGGGCTATGCCGATACCGACCCCGACAATGTAAGTTTATCACCCTTTAATAAGTTTCCCATACCCAACTGGCGAATCAAATTTTCGGGCTTGACCAAATACAAATGGGTTAAAAAAATCTTTAAAAATCTGAGTTTGGAACACAGTTATAAATCGGATTATACCATTAATCAATTTACCAATAACCTACAAACACATCAAGATCCCAATGCACGCGATGCCGCCGGTAACTATTATTCGCCTTATGTCATGGACAATGTAACTTTGACCGAAGCCTTTAATCCTTTGATTAAAGTCAATATGGAATTAAAAAATTCGTTAAAACTCGATTTTAGTTTAAAACAAGATCGAAGCATCTCTTTAAATCTCAACAATTATACGCTTTCGGAAGTTTCGGGCAGAGAATATGTTGTCGGTTTGGGTTACCGACTAAAAGACATTACATTGCCATTGCGTATAGCCGGCAGACGTATTGAGTTTAACAGTGATTTGATACTCAAACTAAACGGATCAATTCGCAATAACATTACCATTTTGCGTAGTTTGTCGGACAATAACAATCAGGTAACGGCGGGACAAACCATGTATAATTTGAAATTTACCGCCGACTATGCACTGACCCGTTCGTTGTCGGCAATCTTATTCTACAATCATTCATATTCCGAATATGCCATTTCAACCTCATATCCTTTTACCAATATTAGAGGAGGTTTAACCATTAAATATACTTTTGGAAATTAATATGAGGTAAAATGTTTTTTTAATAATGATTTATTTCTATTTTTGTCAATCAAAACCAAAAACAATATAAAATGAACATACCCGAAAATTTAAAATATACCAAAGAACACGAGTGGGTTTTATTGGAAGGTGATACCGCCAAAGTAGGCATAACGGATTTTGCCCAACGCGAATTGGGTGATATCGTTTATGTTGAAGTAGATACCGAAGGAGAAGAACTGGATCAAGATGAAGTATTCGGAACCGTTGAAGCCGTTAAAACCGTTTCCGACTTGTTTGTGCCGGTTGCCGGTGAAGTCTTGGAATTTAACGAAGCTTTGGAAGACGAACCCGAACTTATCAACAAAGACCCTTACGGTAAAGGTTGGATCATCAAATTAAAAGTCAAAGATCCTTCGGCTGTTGAAGAATTATTAGATGCAGAAGCTTATAAAAAATATATCAAAGCATAAATATAAAACGGGGGCAGTCGGCTATACCGTTTGGCTGACTGCCGTTAGTTTGACACCGCTTCGGGGTGTTCATTTGCCTTCGTTTGTTTATGCCGATAAAATTGTTCATTTTTTCTTATACTTTTTTTTGATGCTTGTTTGGCTCAAAGCTTGTCCGAGGTTCTATCTAAAAAAATACAGATTTTTGACCGTTGTTATTTTGTGGGGTATTGGCATAGAATTTTTGCAAGAATACCTGATACAAGGACGAACAGGGGACATTTTTGATGCTCTTGCCAACAGCACCGGCGGACTTGCAGCCTTATACATTTATCGCCTATTCCGATAAACCTTGTTGCAGGGTATAAGCTTTCCAAGTATTTTGTAGCAACATGGCTATGGTCATGGGACCAACACCTCCGGGAACAGGTGTAATATAAGAAGCTTTTTGACGAACGTTTTCAAAATCGACATCTCCAACCAATCGGTATCCTCTTTGGGTTTGAGGTGCATCAATACTGTTAATTCCGGCATCAATAATCACCACACCGTTTTTAACCATATCGGATTTCAAAAACAAAGGTTTTCCCATTGCAGTTATTATAATATCGGCTTGCAAACTCAACTGTTTTAAATTTTGTGTCTTACTATGTGCTACCGTAACCGTGGCATTTCCGCCTTGTCTTTTCTGACCGAGCAATATGCTCAAAGGACGTCCTACGATTAAACTTCTGCCTATTATCAAAACATGTTTACCTTGGGTTGGTATTTGATAACGTTTTATAAGTTCTAATATTCCATAAGGAGTTGCAGGCAAAAAAGCCGGTAAGCCGGCTAACATTTTTCCCAGATTTAAGGGGTGAAATCCATCTACATCTTTTAGAGGATTTACGGCTAATATCACTTTTTGTTCATCGATATGTTTGGGCAAAGGCAATTGCACGATATATGCATCAACATTGGTATCACGGTTCAATTCGTGAACAACGGACAACAGTTCGGCTTCGGAAATATGTTCGTCAAAATGAAGCAACGACGAAGTAAAACCTATTTTATGCGAAGCACTTTCTTTGCTCTTGACATAAGCCCAACTTGCCGGATCGTTTCCTACCAAAACAGCTGTCAAGTGCGGTGGACGTAAACCTTTTGAAACGGCAGCCGCAACTTTTTGTTTAAGTTCATTTTTTATTTCGGAAGCTACTTTTTTTCCATCTATAATTGTCATACCAAATTATTCGTAGTTAATATGCGGTTAGCCTTTTCCGGTTCCGGAACTTGTAATTAAAGTAAAAAAACAATTGAGTAAATTAAAAATCCCGATTTATAAAACGAGCAACCAAACAGACAAAGCTAAGAAATTACTTCAAGCCTTTAAACATATTCATCATGGCTTTACCTTTGCCGCTTTGCATCATTTTCATCATTTTTGCCATTTGATTAAATTGTTTCAATAGTTGATTGACTTCGGTTATGCTACTTCCCGAGCCTTTGGCTATACGTTTTTTTCGGCTGCTGTTTATAATAGCCGGATTGCGTCGTTCTTTGGGTGTCATTGAATAAATAATGGCTTCGATACCTTTAAAAGCGTCATCGTCTATATCAATACCTTTCATGGCTTTGCTCATGCCCGGTATCATACCCATGAGGTCTTTTAGGTTCCCCATTTTTTTGATTTGTTGAATTTGTTTTAAGAAATCGTCGAACCCAAATTGATTTTTGGCAATTTTCTTTTGCAATTTGCGGGCTTCTTCTTCATCAAATTGTTCTTGTGCTCTTTCTACCAATGATACCACATCACCCATACCCAAAATACGATCTGCCATTCGGTCGGGGTGAAACACATCGATATCATTCATTTTTTCACCCGTTCCTATAAATTTAATAGGTTTGTTTACCACCGATTTTATGGACAAGGCCGCTCCACCGCGCGCATCACCATCGAGTTTGGTCAAAATAACTCCTTCAAAATCCAAACGATCGTTAAAAGCTTTTGCCGTATTAACGGCGTCTTGACCTGTCATGGCATCGACTACAAACAATGTTTCGTGCGGGTGAACGGCTTGGTGTATGGCAGCTATTTCGTTCATCATTTCTTCATCAACCGCCAATCGTCCGGCTGTATCTATAATAACGACATTCTTTCCGTTGCGTTTGGCATATTCAATGGCATTTTGGGCTATCTGCACCGGATTTTTATTTTCGGGTTCGGTATAAACCTCCACGCCTATTTGTTCGCCTACCACTTTTAACTGGTCGATAGCTGCCGGACGATACACATCGGCTGCTACTAACAAAGGTTGTTTGGTTTTTTTGGTTTTGAGCCAATTTGCCAATTTTCCCGAAAAAGTGGTTTTACCCGAACCTTGTAAACCGGACATTAAGATAACGGTCGGATTGCCCGACAAATTTAAACCGGCTGTTTCGCCTCCCATAAGTTCGGTCAATTCGTCTTTTACTATTTTGACCATTAACTGTCCGGGGTGCAAAGTAGTCAATACGTTTTGTCCCAAGGCTTTTTCTTTAACCTTATTGGTAAATTGTTTAGCTATTTTGTAATTGACGTCCGCATCGAGCAAAGCACGTCTCACTTCTTTCATGGTTTCGGCTACATTGACTTCGGTGATACGTCCGTGTCCTTTTAAAACGTGTAAGGCTTTATCTAATTTTGAAGTTAAATTATCAAACATATTTGTAATGATTTTTGGCTGTGCAAATATACATTAAATTCGTTGAACTACATAGCCTTGTTATTCGATTTGGAATTCTTAATTTGTTTAAAAGTTACTACTGTCAATCAGGCAAACTGTTATTTGAAAAAGATTACTGCAACATTTTTCTTATACATATTTTATTCAATTAAAACAAATACCGACAATAATATTTGGATTTCGGTGACAGTATAATATCATGTTGTTTTACAACTCCGATAGAATTCCGCTACCACAACGAATAAAAAATTCCTCAGCGGTTTCGCCTTTGGCGAAACCGCTGAGGAGAACATAGCAAAGTAAATATTTAGGCTACTGTCTATTATTTGACTTTTTTGTAGTCTGTTGGTAATTGGGCAATAATTATTTTTTTGATAAATAATCGGCTACACCGTCAAAAGTAGGTTTTAGAGCTTCTTCGCCTTCATGCCAATCGGCGGGACAAACTTCACCGTATTTTTGCAAGTGGGTCAGTGCGTCTATCAATCGTAAAACTTCTTTAACACTACGTCCCAAGCCCAAATTATTGACCAGTTCATGCTGCACAACACCCTCTTCATCAATCAAAAACAAGCCTCTGAATGCCACCGGTTCACCTTCAAAACTCAAATTGCCTTCCTCGTCAATCAGATATTCGCCACCCAAAACATTGTATTTCATCGAAATGGTTTTATCCAAATCGGCTACCAAAGGATATTTAACCCCTTCAATACCTCCTTTGTTACGCGGGGTATTCAACCATGCCCAATGCGAAAATTGCGAATCAATACTGCAACCCACTACAACGGTATTGCGTTTTTCAAATTCGGCAATTTGTTCTTGAAAAGCAATAATTTCGGTGGGACAAACAAATGTAAAATCCAAAGGATAAAAAAAGAAGACCACTTTTTTGCCTTTAAATTGCTCCAACGAAAAGTTTTCTTTAAATTCGTTACCGTTTACTACGGCAACCGCTTCAAAACCGGGGGCTTTTTTTCCTACTAAACTCATAATTTTATTATTTTTTTATTGGTTAATATGTTTCAAAGATAGCAAACCTAAATTACAAGCCCGATGATATTGTATAAAACAATTTTATGTGCAAATAGGATATTATTATTGATGTAATTAATCGGGAAGTTTATATTTTTGTTTGGCTTCGTTTTGTAGCATCTTATAATTTTTGCCTTGTCCTATGAAATAAGGCAGATAAATGTTAAAATACATTTTTTCTTTGGGAAGGATTTTCATACGTTTATTGTCTTTGGACAAAGTTTTAATCAGCATGACATCAAACGGAATTTGTTTGAAGTAACGCACTTCTTGTTGAACTAATTCCAAGTCGAGATGATTTAAAATTAAATACTCGTCGCTGATATTACGCACAACAAAAGCTTTTGAAAAAGACTTGCCTTGTCCGCTGTATAAAGGCACACGCAGGAGTTGGGCATAGCGCTTGTAGTAATATTTTGATTTTACTTTTTCGCCGATACGTTTGTAAGCATAGCCGAGCAACATATACAAACGGGCACTAAACGGATATATTTTTTGCAATTGTTCACCCTCTTTTACAGCTTCTTCAAAATTCATTTCGCCCATATATCCGGCTATTTTTTCTACGGCTTTATCTTCTTTTTTAGGTTGATAACCGGGCATAAAAACACTGCCGTAGTAAAGCAAAATCATTTCGTCGTCTGACAGTTTGACGGGATTTTTTAACCATACATTTTTTAAATGGATAAAATATTCGGGGTGTTTGTGCACCATGTCGGCAAGTGTGTCAATATGTATGCCGTAAACTTCAAATTTTTTTTGGGTTTGTCCCGAAATATGAAGACTAATAAATCCCAAAATCAAAGCAAAAACTATATTTCGTTTCATTTTTTGTTATTTAATTGATTGGACAATAACATATAGTTCAACTATACTTTTCTCAAAAAATCTTATCTTTACTTTTTAAAAACAAGTTCAATGCAAAGATTATTCCTTTTTTTAACCGTTTTGTTGTTTATTGTTTCGTGCAAATTTAATCAACATATTCCAAAAGCTCAAAAACATTTGGTTGCCGATACCGTCATGGTTGTATCGGCACACCCTTTGGCTTCCGAAATCGGGGTAAAAGTGATGAAACAAGGCGGCAATGCCGTTGATGCCATGGTTGCAACCAATTTTGCTTTGGCGGTAGTATATCCGCGTGCCGGTAATATAGGCGGGGGCGGTTTTATGATAATTCGAACTCCGGAAGGCAATGCCGAAGCTTTGGATTATCGAGAAATGGCTCCGGCAAAAGCTCACAAAAATTTGTATTTGGACGAAAACGGCAATGTAATTGAAGGTTTAAGTACCGAAGGCGGATTGGCGGTAGGTGTGCCCGGAACAGTTGCCGGATTATATGCGGCATGGCAAAAATACGGTCGTATCAAAGATTGGTCAAAACTGGTGCAACCGGCTGTAAAATTAGCCCAAGAAGGTTTTCCCATATCGGAAGCCGAAGCACACCGGTTGAATAAATATCAAAAATATTTTACAAAATATAATCCTGATAATAAAACTTTTATAAAAGAAAGGTGGTTAAAAGGTGATATTTTAAAACAACCCGAATTGGCACACACTTTACAATTGATTGCTCAAAAGGGACCCAAAGGCTTCTATCAAGGAGAAGTAGCCCGAGCAATAATACAAAAAGTAACTCGAAGCGGCGGTATTATCAAAGAAGAAGATTTGCAAAATTATGAAGCTAAATTTAGACCTCCTATTGTTATTCCTTACAAATCTTATAAAATTATTTCGATGCCACCCCCTTCGAGCGGCGGAGTTGCCTTGGGACAATTGCTCAAAATAACGGAACGATATCCTATTAAAAAATGGGGATTTCATTCATACAAAACAACCCATTTGATGGTTGAAGCCGAAAAAAGAGTATATGCCGACCGTGCCAAATTTTTGGGTGATGCCGATTTTTATCCGGTTCCCATTGACAGTTTACTCAATGACAATTACTTACGACAAAAGATGCATGATTTTGACATGAACAAAGCCACCTCGTCTCAATCCATTATGCCCGGTGATTTTACTTTGCACAAAGAAAGTTTTGAAACCACTCATATTTCCATAATTGATAAAAACGGCATGGCTGTTTCGTGCACTACAACTTTAAATTCAAATTACGGATCAAAAGTTATCGTGGACGGTTACGGTTTTTTTCTTAACAACGAAATGGACGATTTTAGTGCCAAACCCGGCGTTCCCAATCAGTTTGGTTTGATTGGTGCCGAAGCCAATGCCATAGCACCTCGTAAACGTATGTTGAGTTCCATGACCCCCACCATAGTCGAAAAAAATAACAAAGTATTTATGGTTTTGGGAACCCCGGGCGGCTCCACTATCATTACTTCGGTTTATCAGGTTATATTAAATGTGATCGAATATGATATGAATATGTATGATGCCGTGCAAGCCAAACGTTTTCATCATCAATTTTTGCCCGACGAATTAATGTATGAGAAAAAAGCTTTTGAACAAAATGTTTTGGACAGTTTAAAAAAATCCGGTCAAAAATTAAAACAAATTAAAGCTTTAGGATATGTAAAAGCCATTTTGTTACGAGACGGCAAACTCGAAGGCAGCGGCGACACACGCAATCCCGACGACGATGTTGCCGGTTATTAGTTAAGTGATATACCTTTTTCATCAAAGTAACAAATTATTTATTGCAACATGCGAACATCCGATTTGGGCAACCATGCTTTTTTGCCATCGGGAAGTTTAACCAAGTGCCAGTCGCCTTCTGTTTTGAGCACTTGCACTTTGGTTCCTTCGTGTATGCCGGTTACCTTATCGGCCGTCAAATTGGGTTCGGTTAGCAAATCGGTTTGAGGCACAAATACAATTGCATATTTTTGTTGTGCCGATTGTTTGCCGTATTCGGCATTAAACCAAGCAAACAACCACCAAAACAAACTGATAAACATGATGACGAAACCAATCCGTTTGTGATTGGGATTACCGGCAAACAAAAAAATACCAAAAGCCAAAAGCCCCAAAAAAGCTCCGGTAACCGATAACCATGCCCATGTATTATAGACAAAACTTCGATTGATGTTTTTTTTCCAGCGAACCAAAAGATTTTCGGGAACTTTTTCAATTTTATCCAATTTCATCTGATTGGCAAGTTTCAAATTATAATTTACATCTTCATCGTCGGGGAGCAATTGTTTGGCTTTTTCATAATAATAAATGGAAGGAGCTATTTGATTGAGTTTGTAGTAAGCATTTGCCAAATTGTAATATACTTCACCCGATACTTTTCCGTTTTGTAAAGTTTTTTCATACAAGCTTATCGCTTTTTGATAATCACCTTTTTTATAAGCTTCATTGGCTTGTCTAAAAACAGCTTGTTGTGCCAACAAACTTATACCTAACAGCAAAAAATATATTATTAGTAACTTTTTCATGGTCTTTTGTTTTTGAAAAATCGGTTAAATCGACATTTATCAACATAAAAACTACAATTAAAAACTGTTCATGATACGTTCGGCATCTTTTAAATCTTCTTCCATTTTGGTTGAAGTAGCCGGTGCATAACGAGCCATATCACAACGGTTTAAAACATCGATCAAGGCATTGACGGTATCGTTTGAAATACCTTTTTCGTGTAATTTTTTTCGGATATTATTGCGTGTCATTTCGCTGGTATCTATTTGTAATTTTGCTTTTAAAAAATTGTGAAAGGCTTTTTCCAAATGTGCATAAAAAGTTTCTTTGTTGCCTACCGATTTTTGAGCTTCTTTCAAAAATTTCTTAGCCAGCGATTTGTTTTTCTTTTGTTTTTCCAATGAAGCATCAAAAGTTCGATTGTCGAGATACTTACGATAGGCAAAAAGCAAAAAAGCCAACACAATAGGAGTTACAATTAATCCTTTAAAAAGATTGCTTTTGTAAAAGTCCGGTTTATGAACCGGTGTGAATTCGGCTTTTTCTTTGATAAATCTAAAATCAGCCGATTGGTATTTTTGCGTAGGAGTTTGAGTGGTTTGCCGATTGTTTTGATAGGTTTCACCCGAGACGAACAAAACGATGTCGTCGGTTGTTTTGGAAACATAGGTTTTGGATTTGGGGTCAAAATATACAAAACGCAGTCCGGGTATGATAAATTTACCGCCCTGATTTGGAACGATAATATATTCATCGGATACGGTTCCTGTATTGCCTTTAAATCCGGTTCGCACCAATTCGTTGTGTTTGGGGTCATAAATTTCTAATCCGTCGGGAGCTTTTAATCGGGGCAAATCAAAAAGTTTAAGATTACCGGTTCCTTTTACCGATACTTTTACATTGACAGGTTCGCCGGATTTCACTTGATTTTTATCTATTTGAACGGCAAAATCAAATTGACCGACAGCACCCGAAAAATCAACCGGTTGTGTATCTTGCGGTAAAGCTTTTACTTGCAATACTTTTTTGCCCGAAGTCAATTTTACTCTTTGTATTTCGTAATCGGGTACCCGCATACCGAAAAAGTTTCGATAAACCGGTACTTGTAAGTCAATTTGCAAGGTTAAAGGTTTGATAGTTAATTTGCCGGCATGTTGCGGAAACAACAGTTTCTTTCTCAATACATAATAAGTATAAGGTTTGCCGTTTACTTCGCCTTGAAAAGGTCCCGAAATGTTTTTATTGACATCCTGTGCCCAAAAGCCGTTAAATTGAGGTTGTTCGGTTTCGTTGTAATTAACCACACCGTAATTTTGGGGAATATAAAGTTTGTAAGTTAAGCCTACGGCTTCATTGACAAAAGGTTTGTAATTGCTTATATCAACCGTCAAAAAAGCCCCTTGAATTTTGTCTTTTACACTAATGTTTCCGGTTTTGTGGTCGTTATTCGGGTTAACACCCGCAGGAGGTGATGAATTATTTGTCGGTTTTTGTCCTTTGACCACTTTTACGGTTACCGGTTGCGTTTGGTAAGTTTTTCCGTCAATTTTGACACGGGCGGATCCAATGGTGTAAGTGCCCGGGTTGAGAGGTTGTAAAAAATAAACGTATGCCAATTTGACAGAGACTTGTCCGTTGATATATGAATATTCTTGTGATTGGCTGGGTCCCATTACTTTTTGAAAACCGTCAAAAGAAGGGGGCACAAAGTTGCTTGGTGAAAAATTGCCCGAGTTTGAGGTCATTTCAAAACTTACACGCAAGCGTTCGTCGGTCGAAAGTCGGGTTTTGGAAACCTTTGTTGTAAAATTGACTTGTGCTTGTATATTTGCTGTTAAAAACAGGCTGAGCAATATGTAAAATATCTTTTTCATCTTCCTAAGTTTTTTTATAAGAGAAAATCCGGCATATTTAACAGCAAATTTATTGATACTTATTATTTCTTTTTCCAAGTATCGCGCAGGGTTACGGTTCTGTTAAATACCGGATAATCCGGTTTGCTGTCCGGGTCGACTACAAAATACCCCAATCGGGTAAATTGAAAACGATCGCCCGGTTTGGCTTCTTTCAAATTTGGTTCCAAACGGGCTTTTCTGTCAATTTGTAAGCTTTGGGGGTTTAAAAACTCTCGAAAATCTCTGTCTTTGTGTCCGTCGGGGGCTTCGTCGAGGAACAATCTGTCATAAATTCTGATTTCAGCCGGTATGCTGTGTCGAACGGTAACCCAGTGCAATGTTCCTTTTACTTTTCTTTTGCTTTCGGGAGTTCCGCTACCACTTTTGCTCAATGGGTCGTAGGTAACATGTATTTCGATAATATTTCCTTCGTTGTCTTTTACTACGCTTTCGCCTTTAATGATGTAGGCATTTTTGAGTCGCACTTCTTTTCCCAAAGTCAATCTAAAAAATTTGCGATTGGCACTTTCTTTAAAATCGGCTCTTTCGATATAGAGTTCTTTGGCAAAAGGTATTTTTCGATAACCGGCGTTTTCGTCTTCGGGATTATTTTCGGCTTGTAAATATTCGACTTTGTCATGGGGATAGTTATCGATAATGAGTTTTACGGGATCGAGTACCGCCATTCGACGGGGTGCTATTTTGTTTAAATGATCACGCACGGCATATTCCAATAGTGCGACATCGGTAACATTTTCGCGTTTAGATATGCCGGAGAGTTCGCTAAAATTGACAATGGATTGAGGCGTATAACCGCGTCGTCGGAGTCCCGAGATGGTTGGCATTCGGGGGTCATCCCAACCGTTTACGTGCCCTTCTTCGACCAGTTGCAAAAGTTTGCGTTTACTCATAACGGTATAACTCAAATTGCGACGGGCAAATTCGCGTTGTTTGGGTTTTAGTCCTCCGTTGTAAACCTGTTCGATAAACCATTCATACAGAGGACGATGCGGTTTAAATTCGAGGGTACAAAGCGAGTGTGAAACTTGTTCCAAATAATCGGATTGTCCGTGTGTCCAATCGTACATGGGGTATATTTTCCAGGTATCGCCGGTTCGGTGATGTGAACGATGCAAAATTCGATACATGATAGGGTCGCGCATGTGCATATTGGGCGAAGCCATATCTATTTTGGCTCTCAATACCATGGCACCTTCTTCAAATTCGCCGGCATTCATGCGTGCCAACAAATCCAAACTTTCTTGTACGGGTCGATTTCGATACGGGCTTTCGATACCGGGCTCGGTAGGTGTTCCTTTTTGCTTGTTTATAACTTCTTGCGGTTGTTCATCGACATAGGCTTTTTCTTCTTTTATCATTTGAACCGCCCAATCGTATAGTTGTTGAAAATAATCGGATGCGTAAAGTTCTTTGTCCCATTGAAAACCTAACCATGCTATGTCTTTTTTAATGGCATCGACATATTCTTGTTCTTCGGCAGCCGGATTGGTATCGTCAAAACGCAAGTTTACCGGTGCGTTGTATTTTTTTCCCAGTCCGAAATTTAAACAAATGGAAGCGGCATGTCCTATATGCAAGTATCCGTTGGGTTCGGGCGGAAAACGAAAACGCAATTTGTTTTGAGGTAAACCGTTTTTTAAATCTTCTTCGATAATTTGTTCTATAAAATTTAATGATTTTTGTTCGTCTGCCATGATATTATATTTTTCTGCACAAAAATACAACATTTTAACACTTTTAGGTGCTAAATATTAGTTAAAAAGAGTTTTGTTTTTTTATTTTTTGAAGCAGATTGAACGGATATCGCAGATTAATGATCCGCATCGAAAATACGCAATATGACTGTCTTTAATTTTGAATAGCTTGGTCGCTTTAATGAATTAAGATTTCTCACTGCGTTCGAAATGACATGCTTTATCATTTAACATGTTGATTAACAGCGTGTTGCTGTTGCGAGGTGCGAGCGCCGTAGCAATCTTTTGTTTTGGTGTTGGTGAGTTAGATTCTTCACTTCGCTGTCGCTCCGTTTTGAATGACACACTTTGATAGGTGCTATTTGTCCGCATCAATTGGTATTTGACGAAACATAAGAGTGTCTATTTGTCATAAATAAGAAAGGGGTGTGTCTGTTTGGGGCTTATTTTTCGAGCAAAAAAGGAATTAGAACCGGTTTAAAACCCTGTTTGATGTCCACCGGAATATAATCGATTTTGTATTGGTAACAGGTTTCTTTTATTTGATTAAAATATTTTTTTACGGCAATTTGATACATTTCTTTAATTTGTTCGGGATAAATATTTAAATGATTGCCGTGTTCCACATCGACAAATCGGGTAGCTTGATTGTCAAAGTCAAAATGGTATTCGGTTTGGTAATCGGTAATATGAAATAATAAAACTTGGTGTTTGTTGTATTTGAGGTGTCTCAGGGCTTCAAAAAGTTCATATTTATCGGTTCTGACTTCCCACAAATCGGTAAATAGGACAATCAGGCTTCGGCGGTGAATATTTTCGGCTATTTCGTGTAAATATTGATAAGTTCGGGTAGTTTTTCGGTTTTGTTTTTCATTTAATATTTTTTCCAATCGGTGCAGAAGTAAGCGGTGGTGTTTGGGATTGTTTTTTTCTTTGGCATAAAATTCATAGGTATCGGCATATATACTCATGCCTATGGCATCACGTTGTTTTTTGAGTATTTCCATAAGAGCTGCGGTTGCCAGCACCGAAAATTGAATTTTGTTAAGTCGGTTTATATCAAAATTCGGTCGTTGCGGATAGTGCATTGAAGTTGAATTATCAATAATAAAATGTGCCCGCAGATTGGTTTCATCTTCAAATTTTTTGGTATAAAGTTTATCGGTTTTTCCAAAAAGTTTCCAGTCTATAAATTTGGTGCTTTCGCCCGGTGCATAAATTTTGTGTTCCAAGAATTCGGCGGAATATCCGTGAAAAGGGCTTTTGTGCAATCCTACCAATGTACCTTCCACTACTTGTTTGGCAAGTAGTTCGAGATTAGGGAGTTGGTAATCGTTTTTGTTTAATTTAATCATTGCTATAAACACTTAGGGCTACAAATATAACAAAACTTGTTGGAGTTATTAGCGGTTGGGGTTGTTGTTTAGCTGCAAGAGTTCGTCTATAAAATCACGTTGGTTGGACAATCGAGGGACTTTATTTTGACCGCCGAGTTTACCTTTTAATTTGAGCCAATCGTAAAACAAACCTTGACGTGCTTTTTGAATAAGCGGTGGTTCCAAGGTAAGGTTTTTGTATCGTTTGGCTTCATAATCCGAATTAGCTTCTTGCAAATATTTATCCAACAAAAATTTAAATTTTTCGAAATCGTCAGGTTCTTTTTCAAATTCAATCAACCATTGGTGCGCACCTTTTCGGTCTGTTTGCATAAAAACAGGTGCGAGGGTATATTCTTTGATCAAAGCTTCGGTTTGCCGGGCGGCTTTTTCAATAGCTTTATCGGTATTTTCTATTACGACTTCTTCGCCAAAAACATTGATAAAATGTTTGGTGCGTCCGGTTATTTTGATACGATAAGGACGGGTATCGGTAAACCGTACGGTATCACCGATGATATAACGCCATAAACCCGAATTGGTTGAAATAACCAAAGCATAGTTTTGTCCGGTTTTTACTTCTTGCAACGGAATAATATTTTTGGAATGTATGCCTTTGAAATCTTGCATGGGAATAAATTCGTAAAAGATACCATAGTTAAGCATTAACAAAAGTTCGTCGCTGTGTTTTTGGTCTTGCAGGGCAAAAAAACCTTCCGAAGCGTTATAAATTTCCATATAATGAAATTCGGGGCTTGGAAAAAGTTTTTGAAAAGCTTCTTTGTAAGGAGCAAAACTGACACCACCGTGAAAAAATACTTCCAAATCGGGCCAAACTTCCAAAATATTATTTTTGCCGGTTCTATTTAATACTTCTTTTAGCAACATTAACATCCACGAAGGCACTCCGGCTAGTCCGGTTAATTTGGAGTTTAGGGCTTCGGCAATAATTTTGTCGAGTTTTTTTTCCCAATCGGACATCAAAGCTGTTTTTTTTTCGGGCACGGTAACCATATTTGACCAAAAAGGCATATTGTCAATCATAATGGCGGACAGGTCGCCGACATAAGCATTTTGGTTTTTTAGCAACTGTCTGCTGCCTCCCAGTTTCAAGGTTTTTCCTTGCAAAAGTTTGTTATCGGGATAGTTGTGTATGTAAAAAGCCAATACATCTTTGGCGCCTTGGTAATGATTAAATTCGAGGGCTTCTTCGGTAACGGGTATAAATTTGCTCTTGGACGAAGTGGTACCGCTCGATTTGGCAAACCATTTGACCTTGCCCGGCCATAAAACATCACTTTTGCCTTGCATCATTTGTTCAACATACGGATAAAGGCTTTCGTAGTCGTGTAACGGCACGTTTTGTTGAAAATCGTATAGAGTCTTTATCTTCAAAAAATCATATTTTTTGCCGAAAACAGTGTATCCGGCTCTTGATAGCAACAACCTAAGTTGTTCTTCTTGTGTATTAAAAGGATTTTTGATAAATAATCGCAGGTCTGACAAACGTTTGTTAAACCACCACGAAGCGATAGAATTGATAAATCCGATTTGCATATTGTTGTTTGTTAATTGATTATATATTGCCGGTTGTTCTTCTTTTTTACTTATTCTTTTTCAAAGTTAAAAATAATATCATTACGACCCAAATTGCCCGATGACAAATTGGAAAAAATACGTATATTTAGCTTTTCAATATATAAAAATATGTATTACGAAAGTGTTTTAAAGCGGATGCCTACCGAACTGTTGCAACCGGTTCGATATTTTTTGCATACAGACGAAGATTTTTTAATACTCAACAATCTGATAAACAAAAAATTAAATATAAAATTCATAAAATATCAATGTTTGAGTTGCGGCGCCGATATTCGGGTTTTTGCTCAAGGTATGTGCAAAAAATGTTATTTTGAAAGCCCGCAAGTCGGTGAATGGGTAATGAAACCCGAATTGAGTAAGGCTCATTTGGGTATTGAAGACAGAGATTTGAACTACGAACAACAGATGCAATTGCAACCTCATGTAGTCTATTTAGCCAAAACTTCCGATATAAAAGTCGGTGTAACCCGTCAGTCGCAAGTGCCTTATCGTTGGATTGATCAAGGCGCTGACCAAGCGGTCGTCATTATGAAAACCCCCAATCGTTTTTTAGCAGGAAAGGCGGAAGTTACGCTAAAAAAACACATTACCGACAAAACCGGTTGGCAAAAAATGTTAAAAGGTATCAAAACAAACAAAGATTTGTTGGAAGTAAAAAACCAAATGAAAGATTTGATACCCGAAGATTTGCAAATTTATTGGTCAAAAGACGATAAAATAACCGAAATTATTTATCCCGTAATAAAATATCCCGAAAAAATAAAAAGTATCAATTTGGAAAAAACACCTCAATTTGAAGCCGTTTTAACAGGCATCAAAGGACAGTATCTACTTTTTGACGACGGAAGAGTTTTTAATGTGCGTAATCATTCGGGTTATGTGGTCGGTCTTGAATTTTGATATTTGTTGCGTGCTTGCAAACTACGGTAATACAAAAACAAGAATTGATACATTACCAGTTCTTGCTTGCGATTAGCCGATTTGAACAAGCGATTCAGCATCATGTGAACCAGCCCGGACAAGGTTATATAATCGACGGTTTCGTTTGTCAATATATTTTCAACATGCTTGTTTCTGTTATCCAGTTCTTTTTTGATAAATTGTATGCCGAGATGTTGATTATTTATAACCGCTTCAATTTCTCCGGCAAATTTCTTGTATTTTTGATTGATGGCTTTACGGAGCTTTTTATCCATGTTAAATTCATCGGCAAAACCGTCAGCCATTTTTTTGATAAAATTTAGTTTGTCGGTTGTATTTTGTTCAAATACGATATTCAAAAAATCATCAATCGATTTTATACCTGCCAGCCAACGGAGTTGTTCATTGCCTTGTTCGTAAACTTGTTGTAATATACGCAAAGACAAACAACTGTCTGCAAAAAATATTTTTTCGGTTTTGTCATAAGTGCTTAAATCGTAGCGTTCCAATTCGCGCCGATAGGTATCAATCTGGACGTTCCAAATCCGGTAATCGGTAATATAAATCGCCAATGTATCATTAACCATATTGATTAAATTACCGACCTTTTGCGACGCCGGAA
>JAMONO010000169.1 GCA_027065715.1 Flavobacteriales bacterium | reverse complement strand
AATTATTACATTTATTTAACTATAATCTTGTCCGAGTTTTTAGGGGGCTAAAACAGTACTTACTTAAAAAATAAATTGAATACAGATTTTATTGTGGAATTTAATAAATTAACATATTATAACAAAAGGGAAATTAAAGACTATTCTAATGATTTTATGGTTAGCAGATTAAATAAGCCATACTATAAATCATTATTTGGAAATGCACAATTAAGTTTAATAATTCTAAAATAAAAATATGAAAAAAGTTAGAGTTTTAAGTATTATTGACACAACAATGAGACATACTGATCAGCACGTTGCTGTTTTTGAATTATCAGAAATAGAAATACCAAATTTCAAACTAACAGAAGGTAAACAGCTTTACTTATATGGTTCTAAATCAGAACTATATGTTGTTGATTATAATAGTTATTTAACAAGACAATTAAGGTGGGCAGGTGAAAATGAAGAAGTTATTGAAATCGATGAAAAAAATTTTACTTCAAGAATAGAATATCGAAAAGGAGTAAGAGAAAAAATTTTCTATCATAATAATGTAATATTATAGTCAACTACCGCTAACATTTTGTATAGCCAATGGCTACCACAGTCAAACCCGCAAGGTTTGAGTATTTTTTCACGTAAAATTCTTTTGAATTTTCCTGAAAAAATACAAGATAGCAAAATTCAAAAGAATTTTACTATCTTTGGGAGATTAACTAATAGGCAGGTGCGTTTTATCACGCTACTGCCCATACAAGTTGCCGTTGTGTGACAGCAAAGAAAAGATTTTTATATTACCGGTTATCAAATATTTTAATACCGTTCTTTGAAATATAAATATTTGCGTACCGCAAAATAATTTTTATAATTCCAAAATTCGCAGCCTGAAAAATTATTATAAAGTTGGAATTTAAAAATCTAATTCGGTGCCGGAAAATAAAAATGGTTCTACCACGAATTTAATGGAAATTTCTAAATTAGCAAAAAAAATATCATATGTTTACACATCAATTTTTTGATTTATTATTGAATTTAGATTATAACTGGCAAGTTACCGATGTTATAGCAGATTATAATACAGAGGAGATAACGATTAAAGTAAAATATATAGCTAAGCGAGCAGTCTGCCCGACAAGTTTAGAGTCCTTACCTATTTATGATCACGCACCTGAACGTAAATGGCGACACTTAGATACTATGCAGTTTAAAACATATATATCCTGCAAGCTACCAAGAGTTAAGGATAAACAAGGGAAAGTTACTACCATAATTCCACCTTGGGCATCAAAACATGAGCGACATACACACTTATTTGAGCATGCAGTGATTGATTTATTGTTAGCAACAAAAAATCAAACAAAAACAGCCCAAATCATGCGTTGTGGTTTTAATGTCATCAATAGGATTATTCATTTGAGCACAAAAAGAGGTATGTCAAGAAGGAAACTCTCAAATTTAGAATTAGAACATTTAAGTATAGATGAAAAATCCTTTAAGAAAGGACATAATTACGTAACCGTATTAAGTCATCCGTTAAGTGGATATGTTATTGATGTAGAAGCAGGTAGAGATAAATCTGCAACTGAAAAATTACTAGATAAGACTTTGACGACACAACAGCAAAATTCTGTAAAAACCATTAGTATGGATATGTGGCAAGCTTATATGTCTGTTACAAAAGAAAAGTTACCAAATGCCAAACAAGTTCACGATAAATTTCATCTAATTAAGTATTTAAATGATGCTATTGACAAAGTTCGTAGAAGAGAAGTTAAAACAAATGAAGAACTAAAAAACAGTCGTTATGCTTTATTGAAGAAGCCTGAAAACTTAACTGAAAAACAACGAATAAAATTTGAAGCTATACAACAAGCCAATTATCAAGTTAGCAGAGCTTGGCAAATTAGAGAAAATTTTAAATCATTATTTAATATAGAAAAAGATGAAGATGCAGCTTTTAGACTGTTAATCAGATGGATACAAAATTCATTAAACAAAGATATTAAAGAAATAAACAAAGTAATTAATATGTTTAAAAAGCATTTAATCGGGGTAACTAATGCTTTAATAAGTACCTTTACCAATGCAATGGCTGAAAGACTAAATGGAAAAATACAGGAAATTAAAATTGCAGGTAGAGGCTATCGTAAATTTGAAAATTTTAGAAGTGTGATATTGTTCTTTCATGGCGGATTGGACCTTTATCCATTAAAATAACAGTAGAACCATATTTCGAATTATTTTTATCATAAAAAAACAAAAAATTTTGTTTCGGACGATGTGGTTAATGATATTGATTTAGATGATGTTTTTATGTATATCGATAGAACATCTTCAAAAATAGGACAACAATATCTTTATTATAAACTGCGAAATTACAAGCCTGATAAACAAATACGGCGGTTAAAGAAAGTGTTTTATACAAATCCTAATCTCAGACAAAATATTCAAATACAATTTTCCGGATTAAATCACAGAAAAGCTTTTGAATTAGAAAAATTGTTTCATACGGACTTTGTCAAACCGAAATTTGCCCGTTATTATAAAATACTTGTTTTTATTACCTTGTTTATTTTATTTTTTTCAATACTAAATAAGTATTTCTTGCTGTTATTAATTCCCGTTTTTTTGATTAATTCGGTTTTGCATTATAAAAATAAAATCTACACTTCTTATTTTATCGACGGTATTGTTCAGATGCTAAAAGCATATAAGATCGCAAAGGAAGTTATTAAGCAGAGAGAAATTGCCAATGTTTTTGATGACGATACATTTTTAAAAAAAATTGAAGAATTAAAAAGAAAATCAAATTTTATCTTGTTGGGTGAAAAGCTTAACCATCCGACTTTGATTGTTTTTTGGCTATTGTTTGAAATAGTAAAAATAGTTTTTAATCTGGAAGGATTGGTTTTTTATTCGTTAATGGATCATATTGAATACAATAAATTATCAATTGAAAGTTTGTTTGTTTTTATTGGAAAAATTGATACGGCGATTTCCATTATCGGAGTTGAAAGAAAGAATCAAACCTGTTCACCGGATTTTGTTAACGAAAAACGATTGCACTTTGTAAAAATGTATCACCCGTTGATTGAAAACTGTATAAAAAATGATTTGTTACTAACAGAAAAAAGTTTTTTGCTAACAGGTTCAAATATGTCCGGAAAAACAACTTTTATCAGAGCGGTTGCTTTGAATGCAATACTGGGCAAATCTCTTGATTTTTGTTTTGCCGAAAAGTTTGAAATTCCCGACTTAAAAAAAGTCATGACATCAATTAGGGTTAACGATGATTTGCTAGAAAATAAAAGTTATTATTTGCAAGAAGTCTTAAAAATCAAAGAAATAATTAAAGCCTCCGAAGATAAAGACAATTATTATTTGTTTGTGCTTGATGAAATATTGAAAGGAACCAATACACAAGAGAGAATAGCAGCTGCAAAAGCCATTTTATCTTACATTGACAGTTCGCATCACATTGTTTTGGTATCTACACATGATATAGAATTGGTTAATTTATTAAAAAACCGGTATGAATTATATCATTTTAACGAGCATATAGTGGATAACCGCTTGTATTTTGATTATAAAATAAAAAAAGGAGCCGTTGCAACCGGTAATGCCATAAAAATTTTGGAATTGTATGAATTTCCTTCCGAAATCATAAAAGATGCTCTTTTGGTAAGAAAAAACTTTATTGAAGATAAATAAAGAAACCGAAATACCAATAACAAGGTTTGTTATTTGCTAAACTTATCAAATAAATTAACTTTTTATAGTTGGCTTACCCAACTTCACGATTAAATTTTATCCAAAGACTACCGGCTCTAAAAGCCATCCAAAACCAAAAAGCCGTCCATACGGCATAGAGTTTTAAGTTGAAGTAATCCAAAATCAGTAATACCGGAACAAATAGGACAAATGTAGCAGCCAATTGCATGTTTCTTAAAAACTTGACCCACCCCAAACCTTTAAAAATACCGTCAAATATAAAGGCTATGGCACCAACGGGTTGCATAAGTATAACCAACCAAAATACTTTGTGATAAATATTCAACACTTTTGGTTCAATGGTAAAAATCAATCCGATTTTGTCGTAGAACAATGTAAAGACAAACGACAATCCCATTGCAACATATAAACTGTATTTGACCAATTTTCGAGACAAAATTTTTAAATGAAAATAGTCTTTTTCGCCAAAGAGTTTGCCTGCCAACGAGTTGCCTGCATCGGCATAACCGTCCAAAAAGAAAGTGGTAAATAACCAAATGTTGGTTAAGATAACGTGTGTGGCAATGAAATCTTTGCCGTAAGATGTAGCAAATCGATTTGATAAAAATAAAGCCACATTCAAGGCAATGGTTCTGATAATCAAATTGCCGGTCATGGATAAAAAACGTTTTATTTCGGGGTGAATTTTGAGTTTTAATTCAAAATTAAACGGAGTTTTGTGCAAAAAAATCCATATAGCAGCCAGCATCATTACAAATTGTGCGATAAGACTAGCCCATGCCGCCCCTTGTATGTGCATGGGAGAAATGTAATTTGTTACGCCGTAAACCAAAATATAATCTAAAATAATGTTGATAATTCCTCCCGTCAAACTGATAAGCATAGCCCAATAGGTATTTTGCAAGCCTCTGAAAATACCGAATAAGGTAAAGGTAATTAAAGTAAAAATCAAGCCGAAAACCCTAATGTGATAATAAGAAACCGCATAATCTAAAATAAGGTCTTTGGCGGCATACAGGCTAAAAATATTACGGGCAAAAAAATCGGTTATCAATACCAAACCAATCCCCAACAAAAAATTCATAAATAAAACTTGTGGTATCAATGTTTTGATTTGCAACAAATTGCGACTACCCAATTTTTGACTGACAATACTCGAAATGGAATTTTTGGTTTGAGCCAAAACCCAAAACAAAGCCGACATAAAAGAACCGACTATACCGACAGCCGCCAAACTTTCGGTGGCATGTTGCGGCACATGTCCGATAATAGCCGTATCGGTAATGGATATGATAGGCTCAATAATTCCCGCCAAAATGGAAGGGACAGCCAACCGGTTGATAGCCCTAAAAGATGTTTTGTTATTCATTATTTGATAAACTTGCGACAAAAGTAATATAAAAAATAATGTCGCTGTTCGTATAAAAAATAGTAATTTTACAACCTTAATTTTATGATTATGGCTCAAAAACCTTTGATATTCGTAACCAATGACGATGGAATAACCGCACCGGGCATACGTGCACTTATCGACACTATGAATCGATTGGGGGACGTGGTGGTAGTAGCGCCCGATAGAGTTCATTCGGGCAAAGGACATGCGGTAACCATTCATCACCCGCTTTATTTGGATCCGATAAAAATCGATAATGGACCGCAAAAGGAATTCAAAACCAACGGTATGCCTGTCGATTGTGTTAAGCTCGGATTGGCACATGCCGTTGAGCGAAAGCCCGACTTAGTGGTTTCGGGTATAAATCACGGCGTAAACAATTCAATCAACGTGTTGTATAGCGGCACCATGGGAGCAGCTGTTGAAGCCAGTATCGAAGGTATCCCTTCTATTGGTTTTTCGTTGGATAATTATGATTGGGAAGCCGATTTGAATCCCGCCAAACATTATGTGCTAAAAATAGCCCGACAAGTTTTAAAACATGGTCTGCCGCAAGGTGTCAGTTTGAATGTCAATATTCCTTATTTGCCTTTTGATAAAATAAAGGGAATTAAAATAGCCCGACAAGCTATGGACAAATGGCACGAAACTTACGACAAACGAACCAACCCTTTTGGTCGTGATTACTATTGGTTAAACGGAAATTTTACTTATGAAGACAAAGGAAAGGATACCGATGTTTATGCACTTAAAAACGATTATGTGTCCGTTGTGCCGGTTCAATTTGATTTGACGGCACATAGTGTTTTAAAAGACTTAAAACATCTTGAAAATCAATGATTTGTAATTGTTGTTGCTATTTTTTTCTTTTTGAAAGCATTTTGTAAGTTTCATCTATATAAACATAAAAGTCGTTGCGATGCGGTTTGCCGTTGGGGGTAAAATCGAGTTTTTGCCCCAATCTGACAATGATAACTTGGTCTTCGGGTATGATGATAACATATTGTCCCAAAACCCCTCGCATATAAGCTATTTTTTTGCCCTTGTAATTGCTCAACCACCAAGAGTAACCGTAATAGGGTGTTTCTTTTAACGGAGCGCTTAGCGATTTGATTACATAAGCGGTATCGAGTATTTGCTTTCCTTCCCAGTTGCCCAAATGTTCGTATAGTTTACCAAAACGGGCAAAGTCGCGTGCATTGGCATTGATACAACAAAAAGCTTTTTCGGTTTTTCCTTGGTTGTCCAAAGTCCACAAGGCATATTTGCGGGCACCCATGGGTTTCCAAAAACTTTGCGACATATAATCGGATAAAGTCATACCTGTGGCTTTGGCTATTATCATGCCCATAAGTTGGGTGTCGCCGCTTAGATAATGAAATTTTTCGCCCGGTTTGTGATCAATATGGACTTCTTCGGTCATTAATCGGTTTAAGTCATCGCAAAAATAGGCTTTGGTAGTGATATGAAACGGATTGTAATAATCTTCTATCCAATCCGAACCGCTACTCATTGAAGCTACATGTCTGACGGTAACCTCATCGGCATACTTACCTTTGAGTTGCGGAATGTATTTTATTACTTTGTCGTTCCATGATACCAAGCCGTCTTTTATGGCTTTGCCCAACAAGGCTTCGGTCATGCTTTTTGCCATCGAAAAGGAATTGGACAAACTGTCTTTATGATAGCCCAAATAATAATTTTCACTAAAAATACTGTCGTTTTTAATGATAAGAAAAGCGACGGTTTTCATTTTTTGATGTTCTTTTTGCAATCTGTCGGTGGGTGCAATCCGATTGTAATCGGTAGTTTGCGGCCAGTTCCAAACGTGTTTCGGATCATTATTGATTTTTCGGGTGGGAAAAAAACGAAAATCGTCGATAAATGATGTGATGTGCCCGTTTCCGTAAACAATTTTTGCCGCTTGAAAAATATATCCGTAACCGGCAAAATACAAAGCAACCAAAATAGTTGCAAGAACTAACATGATTTTAATTAGAATTTTTTTCATGGCGTTTAAAAGTCAATTGTTTGTTTAAATTCCAGATTATAGAATGATAATTTTTTTTGTGATATTTTCTTTTTCGGTTTTAATTTGCAAAAAATACACTCCCGATTTTATGTTTTGAACGCTGATCGGTTTGTTATTGGTATGTATGTTTTTTTGTTGCCATAATATTTGTCCGCTTTGGTTCATTATTTTCAAATGATATATGTTTGAATTGGTGTTTATAAAGATAAAATTATGAGCGGGATTAGGAAAAATTTGGCAAGAGTTTGCTGAGTTGTCGGTATAAGAATTGGCAGTTTGTTTTTCGGCTTCAAAGGTGTAAACAACTTCGGGTGATACGTTGCCAAAGTCGCTTTTAAACATAATTTTGTTTCCGTTTGGATTGGGTACGGGCATGGGACTTTTCAGGTAGTTGTCGCAACTGCTGTAATGATGACCGAAATATTCGACAGTTCCGCTATTGTCGAGCTTTACGGCGATGGTTACACCGATGTATTGGTCGGAGATATTGGCATAAATCCACCCAGGACGGTTGAGGTTACGTCCCGAAATATGTGCCGCAAAATTGCTAAAATCGCTGTGGTTCATCAAAACAACTCTTTCTTGACGATTTAGATAATACATATTCATGCTTCCGGTTGGTCCCCAAAACTGCACAAATACTTCTTCGCCGTCTTGTGCAATACCGAAATCACCGTGATTTCCATAGTCGGCTATGCGTCGTAGAAAATTCATATTGCGATCATAAACTTCTACACCGTAGTGTCCGTTAAAAGGGTTGTTTGCCGAGCATGTATTGTGGTTCCACATTATTACAATATAATTGCCCGATTGCGATACCGACACCCAATCGACATAATCGGGGGCATGAGCCGGTCCGTTGCCCCAAGCACCGTTAAAGGTTTCTTTGTGTAAAATATGTTGTTGTTGTAAATCATAAACAATTACGTCCATGTCTGTATTGAGTTTGCCTACAAAAGCCACATACCGGTCGTTGTTGTCAATATTGGCTTCGCCGGGTCCGAGTTTAAAATATTCGTAATCGGTTCGGGTGGTTTCGTCGGCATATATGTGGTCAAACAACCTGACTTGTTGTTGTGAAACGGAGTAAGTTTTTAAATCTCCGTTTTCCATAAATCCGTATAACAAATCGGGGTTGGTATTGGACCAATAAGTAGGGTATATACTTCCGGCATCTTGTATTTGATACAAAAGTTGATGAGTTTGTGCATCGTATATGGCTGTTGAATAGAATTTGTATAGGCTTGCATCGGCATTCCAAGGTTGGGTTTTGCTATATTCGTGGTGAGGATACCAATCCCATTCGGGGACATAGTCGGTAATACGGGTAATTTTGATAGGATCGGGTACCGTGTTGTCAATTATATTGCCCAAAAGGGGTGGCAGGTTAGGAGTTGTTGAGTTAATTGTTTGATAATAAGTGTCTTGCGGAAATTGTCCGAAAACAAAGCCAATATTTATAAGCCAAATAAAAGAAAATAGTTTCATGATTGTTGTTAAGGATTTACAAAAACGAGGCTGTCTCAAAGTTACTATTTTTTGTTGTTCAAATAGAATAATTTTGAGACAGTCTCATTTGTTTTTTATTATTGAGTTGGTTTGTTGATGATATACTTTATATATTTTTAAAGAAATCATACAGTAATCGGACACCGAAACCGGTAGCGCCTTTGCCTTTGTAATCTTGCGGACTTTCTAAGAAAGCCGGTCCGGCAATATCAATGTGAATATAAGGTTGTTTGGCAAAATGTTCCAAAAATTTGCCGGCGGTTATCATACCTGCATTACCGCTTCCTATGTTTTTAAGGTCGGCTATATCCGATTTCATTTCGTCTTTCCATTCGTCCCAAAATGGAAATTCAACTAAACGTTCATGCACTTTGTTGCCTGATTTAAGTAATTGCTTAAAATATTTTTTCGGAGCATTGCCCATAACAATGGCGGCTTTATTGCCAATGGCTCTTACGGCGGCGCCGGTCAATGTGGCGGCATCTATGATTAGTTCGGGTTTATAAGTGTCGGCATAAGCAATGGCATCGGCAAGTATCATGCGTCCTTCGGCATCTGTATTTAGTACTTCTACCGTAGTGCCGTCATACATTTTTATGACATCGCCGGGGGCATAAGCGTTTTTGCCGGGGCGGTTATCGGTTGCGGGTATTAAAGCAACTATATGTACCGGTAATTTGTTTAAAGCCACAGCGGTCATGGTAGCTGCCATGGTGGCTGCTCCTGCCATGTCGCTTTTCATTAAATCCATGGAGTGCGGGGTAGGTTTTAAACTCAAACCACCGGTATCGTAAACTACGCCTTTTCCTACCAGCACGATAGGTTTTTGATTTTTGGCGTTTTTGGGTTTCCATTCCATTATGGTAAATGTGGGAGGTATTTCGGAACCTTGATTGACTGCCAATAAGCCACCCATACCCAAGTTTTCAATTTCTTTTTTGTGCAAAACCTTAATTTTTAAACCGTCAATTGTTCGTTTTTTTTGTATTTCCATTGCCAATCGCACGGCATCAAGATACGAAACCGGTTCATTGACCAATGTGCGTGCCCAAAGGGTAGCTTCTATTACGTTTTTCAATTCGTCGATTTTCTTTTGTGACAAGCCGGTAACCTTTATTGAGCGAAGTTTGTTTTTCTTTTTGTCTTTTTCGGAAAAATATTTGAGAAACTGATAATCGGACAAATAAATACCTTCGATAAAAGCAATAAGTTTTTGGTCATCAATACCTATGACATGTATTTCGGTTTCTTTGTCTTTGAGTTCTTTGTGTATTTGATAGGCATGTTTGCGTATGGTTTCATTGTCGGTATTTTTGACATTGAGAACATACATGTTGTGCTTGGGTGTTTTAATCGATTGCAGTTTTTCTTTGTCAAAAGATTTTTTCATAAACGGCACTACTTTATCGCATGGCAATTGGTTGATGTCCGCTTTTTTCTCAGCCAAGATAATTGCATTTTTCGGTTTATTAATGTCTTTATGTTTGATGTTTTTTATTTTCATGGTTTATGTATTTTTAATTTTGGATAAAAGTAAGAATTTTTTTTTGAGTTTAATTAAAATAGATTAAAATGATGTAGTGAAGTATAAAAATATAAAAAATTTTCCAACAATTTATCGTTAAGAATTTTTTTTGGTATATTGCAAAGTTCAAAAAAAATTATTTATGAAAAAATATTTGTTTATCATTTATCTTTTTATTTTTCAATTATTTTTCGGACAAGATTATTATCCGATTAAAACATCAAAAAAGCCTGTAAAAGATAAGTATTTTGATACTATTATTGTTGATGAATATAGGTGGTTGGAAAACATCGGTTCGTTGGAAACAATAAAATGGATTAAAGCGCAAAATAAAATGGCACAAAGGTATTTGAAGAAAACATCCAATAAAACCAACTCCTTTTTGTCAATTGACAAGTTAAAGAATACTAAATACAGCTATGCCATAAAAAAAGGTTCTTATTATTTTAATTTGTTTTATCCCTCTTTGTACGAAAGACCGGCTTTATATTATACAACAGATTTAAAAAGAGACTATGAACAGATATTGGAGCCGGCAGACATTTCGGCTACGGGAGTTATCAATATTAAATCGTTTGAGATATCAAAAAATGAAAAATATTTGGCGGTTTTGTTTGGGCGTGGAGGTAGTGATTGGTCTGAAATAATAGTTATTGATTTGCCTTCGGGAAAAATTCACAGTGATCATATCAAAGGAGTAAAATTTTCAAATATAGCTTGGTTGGGTAATGGTTTTTTTTATGCTACTTATGATCAGATAGACAAATTTGGAGTAACTTTAAACAATAAGGTTTATTATCATAAATTAGGAACACCTCAGTCGGCTGATAAACTTATTTTTGCTCGTAGAAATGATCCGTTTGCTGATTTTGAATTTTTAACCACATCGGATGAAAGATTTTTTATTTTAAAAGAAATTAACGAAAATAAAGGTTTTATTAACTTATTTTACATTGATTATACTTCTCAAAATCCGGTTTTAAAACCGTTATTGTATAAAATTAAAGATGATATTGATATATTAGATAATCAAAATGATCAGTTTGTTGCGGTTTCATACAAAGATGAAACTAACGGTATGATATTTAAATTTTCTCCTCAAAATCCCAAAAAATGGCATTTAATAGCACCTGCTTATAAGCAATCGGTAATGTTGCGGGTAATACCATTTAATGATAGAATTGTTGCAGTGTATCAATCTAATCAGCAACCTATTTTGGTAGTATATGATTATGAGGGAAAAGTATTGTATAAACTTGAGTTACCTCATGGCACTTCTATCGGGGGATTTAGCGGTAGCAAAAATGATGAAGAGTTATTATTTTACATTCAATCTTATACGATTCCAAAAGTTGTATATAAATTTAATATAAAAACTTTTAAAAGAAAGTTACTTAAAAAAACGGGAGTAAGTTTTGATTATAAAAATATTGTTTACAAAAATATTGAATATTATTCAAAAGACAGCACAAAAGTTCCAATGATATTGGTTTATAAAAAAGGAATGAAATTAAATGGGAACAATCCAGTTATTCTTAAAGCCTACGGTGGTTTTGGGGTTGTTTCGTCGCCATATTACGATCCCGGTATTGTTCATTTTATCAATAAAGGCGGTATTTTTGCATTTGCCAATATTCGAGGAGGTGGAGATAAAGGTGTTCAATGGGCAATAGCAGGAAAAGGTAAGAATAAACAGAACTCATTTGATGATTTTATTGCTGCCGCCGAATTTCTTATTAAACATAAATACACAAGTCCCGACAATTTGGCTATCACCGGTGCGTCAAATGGAGGGTTAGTTGTAGCTGTTGCAGCCACTCAAAGACCTGATTTATTTAAGGTAGTAGTGCCTGTTGTGGCACCACTGGATATGTTGCGTTTTGAAAAATTTACAGTTGGACGTTTTCATTTGGATGAATATGGAACCGTGAATGACAGTTTGAGTTTTAAACGATTATTACATTATTCACCTTATCATAATATTAAAGAAGGTGTCAATTACCCCGCAATGTTGGTTCTGACTTCTGAAAATGATGATAGAGTTCCGCCGTTTCATTCTTATAAATTTGTTGCTAAATTGCAGAACAATCCCATGCAAAGCAATCCGGTTTTGTTAAAGGTGGAAAAGAGTGCCGGACACTATGGTGCTTCCAATTATGTAGGTAATGTTAGAGAAAGAGCCGATGTTTATGGTTTTATTTTATATCATTTAAGGAAAAAATAGGATTTTTTTAATTTAAATTACCTTGATATTTTTTTATATTTGTATATTGCTGTAAATTAAATAATTAAATATGTTCAAAAAAGTTTTCTTTTATACCTTTATTTTGTTTTTTATTGGTATCTTGGGATATAATTTTAAATCCGATCCCTATACCGCAACGGCGGTAAAGAACGGTTTTCTTAACGACTACCGGGTGTATGCTTTGCCTATTCCGGATAGTTTGTATTTGGTGGACGAACGAGTACCCGTAGAACAAAAAGACGTTAAAGAACGTATAGACAGAGAACTTTTGGTTAATACTTATTGGCAATCGAACGGGTTGTTATTGCTTAAACGAAAAAACAAGTATTTTCCGGTAATCGAATCCATACTGGCACGCAACGGCATACCCGATGATTTTAAATATCTGGCAGTTGCCGAAAGCGGATTGCAAAATGTAACTTCGCCTGCCGGTGCCAAAGGTTTTTGGCAATTGATGAAAAATACCGCCAAAGAATACGGGTTGGAAGTCAATAACGAAGTGGACGAGCGTTATCATTTGGAAAAAGCAACCGAAGCCGCTTGTAAATATCTGTTAAAAGCCAAACAAAAATATGGTTCTTGGACATTGGCAGCCGCTTCTTATAACGCCGGAATGAACAAAATTTCGACCGAATTGGATAAACAAAAAGTACAAAACTATTATGACCTGTTACTTGCCGAAGAAACGTCGCGCTATATACCGCGTATTATCGCCTTAAAACATATTTTGGAACACCCCAAAGATTTTGGTTTTGTTTACAGTCATGAAGATTTATATACGCCTTACAACTACTATGAAGTAGCCGTCGATAGCAGTATTGGTGATTTGGCAATTTTTGCCCGAAAGATGAATATCACCTACAAAGAGTTAAAACTTTTAAACCCTTGGTTGCGAAGTAATAAACTAACCAATAAAAATAAAAAGACTTACTATCTGAAAATTAAAAAGTAAAAGCTATTGGACGAATTAAAAAATATCTATCGCTCAAAAAATTATAACAGGCTTAGAATTATTTCTATGCCTTTCATTATTTCATCGTCGCTTATGGTTAATGGTGGTGTAATACGAACTGCGCGTTTTTCATACAACAACCAAAATAGTATTAAACCACTATCCAAAGCTTTTAAAATTAAGTTGTTGGCTTGTTCGGGTGATTGCATAATCAGCGAAAGCATCAAACCGCGCCCTCTAATTTCTTTTATTTTATCGTGTTTTAAATGTTTTCTAAAAAGTTTTTCTTTTCGTAAGGCTTCTTGATGTAAATTGTTTTGTTCAATAAAATTAACAGTAGCCAAAGCGGCAGCTGCAATAACCGGATGTCCGCCAAAGGTTGTAATATGTCCCATGGCAGGTTGGGTTAAAGTTTTCATAATCGGAGGAGTTGAAGTAAATGCTCCTATCGGCATACCGCCTCCAAGTGCTTTTCCGGTAATAACAATATCGGGAATTACATGGTAATGTTCAAATCCGAACATTTTACCGGTGCGAGCAAAACCCGTTTGAATTTCATCTAAAATTAACAAAGCGCCTACTTTTTCACATTGTTTTTTTACCTTTTGTAAAAAATTGTTTTCGGGTTCTATAAATCCGGCTCCGCCTTGTATGGTTTCCAAAATAACCGCAGCAGTTTTTTCGGTTATTTTATTTATTTCGTCCGTATTATTAAACCCGATAAAACGAACCCCCGGAATGAGTGGCATAAAAGGATTTTTTCGTTCTGCATAATCCATAACGGACATGGACCCTTGTGTATTGCCGTGATAAGAATTGTGTGCCGCTATTATCTCAGCTCTTCCGGTATAATGTTTTGCCAATTTTATGGCACCTTCGGTAGCTTCGGTACCCGAATTGACCAAATATGTAACCGATAAATCACCCGGAAATAGTTGTGCTAATTTTCGAGTTAGTCGAACTTGTGGTTCTTGCACAAATTCGCCGTAAACCATAACGTGCATATAACGATGCAATTGTTCTTCGACGGCTTTGATAACACTTTCGGGTCGGTGTCCTATAACATTGGCGGAAACACCCGCCACAAAATCCAAATATGCTTTTCCGTAAATATCAAATATATAGCTGCCTTGTGCATGCGAAACTTCCAAACCGATGGGGTGTAATGATGTTTGTGCTTGGTATTTTTTGAAATCCTTTATCATGAAAAACGATTTATTTTCTTTTGCTTGTTTTTTTGCTTTTTGCAAAATTGAAATCAATTCATTTGGTGTGGTTATTAATTGTCATACAGATAATGATTTTTATATTATGTCTTTAACCGGTAGTATCAGTTTATTTAACAACATCTTGTAATTACCGATCGATATTTTTCTTTTCTTTTTTCCAATATTCATAAGGATTTATTTTGCCTTTATGATAATGATAGTCATGTTTAGGGTGTTTTATGGTTTCATAAATACGTCGTTGCACTTCACTGCGAATATTTAATTTGTATAACAAGCGATTTTTCATGGTTGGATAAGTTCGGTTAGACAAGAAAATATACACAATTTGTTCTTCGGGGTCTGCCCAAACCATAGTGCCGGTAAAACCTTGGTGTCCGAAACTTTGGGGTGAAATTTCTTCAAAAGTCGGTCCCGGTTGATCCTTAAATTGGGGTTTGTCCCACCCCAAACCTCTTCGCACACTGTCTTGTGCAAAATAGCGTTTGTTAAATACGGTTTCGGTTGTATCCGAAATATAACGTTTACCGCCGTAGTAGCCCTTGTTTAGGTGCATTTGCATCAACTTTGCCAAATCGTTGGCATTGCCAAACAATCCGGCATTACCCGAGACTCCTCCCAACATAGCGGCGCCCATATCATGCACATAGCCCCGCAGTATTTGATGCCGGTAATAATTGTCTTTTTCGGTGGGAGCAATACGATCTGCCGGAAATTTCTTTAACGGATTGTAGGTTACCGTAACAGCTCCGATAGGTCGGTAAAACAATGAATCGACCAGTTCGTCCATACCTTTGGCGGTATTGTCCTCTATAAACTTTTTAAACAAATAAAAAGGCAATCCGCTGTAAACATATTTGCGTTGTTCATATTGAGGCACTTTACAAATGGTATCCCACAAATGATTTAAATAATTTTTGTTTAAATAAAGATTTTTACACACTTCAATATTATAAATGTCGGTAGGTTTTTTGTGATAATATTTTCGCATGGGACGTCCTTTTTTGTCAATGGTTTCCAAATAAAAAGGTATCCATGATTTGATTTGAGCATAATGAGACAGGGCTTCTTTGACCTTTATGGTATCTTTATTGGAACCTTTGAGCATGGGCATCAAGTCTCCCAATTTATCATTGAGTTTAAACATGCCCAAGTCGTAGGCTTTCATCATAAGTGTTGTTGCCGACAAAACTTTGGTAACCGAAGCCAAATCGTACAAATCGGTTGTTTTTACCGGACGTTTTTTGTCGTAAGTTTGGTATCCGTAGGCTTTTTCATAAACCACTTTACCGTTACGAGCTACCAATAAAACGCCCCCCGGTGCCGCCATGGTATCCATCATGAATTGCATCAACGAATCAACCCGTTTAAATTTACGACTGTCCATGTCCACTTGTTCGGGAAAACCATACGACAAACGTTTAATATCGTGTGTTGCAATACCTGTATGAACCGGATATGCCGAACTGATGCTTACCGGTAATTTTCCTTTGAAAGGTAAAGCTCCGAAAATCATTTGCGGACTAACCTCTTGTGCATACCAATCGTTTTGATAAGATACAACAATAGCTTTTGCCGGCAAAGTATCGGCAATACCGATTAAACTGTATGGCGATGTAAAAACATCAACAACCGTAGGTTTGAGAGTTGCTATTTTTTGCAAGATGTCCTTTTCGGTTTGAGAAAATTTGAAAGATTTCCAAGGTGTTGCGGAAGACTTGTGAAAACCTACAATAATCAAATCATAATTTTTTAATTTTTTTTCAACTTCATTCACCGAATTGACAGGCACTTTATCCACTTGGGTATATTTGTTCAAATATTGAAAAAATGTGTCCGAAGAAGCATCGCCGAGCGCTACGAAAGCTATTTTTTGAGCCACATTTTTTACAGGCAAAATGTTATTTTCGTTTTTTATCAAAGTAATGGCACTTTCAAAGGCTTCCTGATTGAGTAAACTATCTTGTAAACTCGGCAAAAAACCTTTGCCGACAGCCGGTTTCCAACGATGCAGATTAGCCCAATATTTAGCCATCAATATTTTTTTGACCGATTTTTCCAGTCGTTTATCCGAAATAATTCCTTGTCGGTATGCTTTTTTGATTTCATCAAAAGCTTTCTCAATTTCAATAGTCCCCAACAAAATATCATTGCCGGCTAAGAAAGCTTGCAAGTCGGCGATACCCGAAGGTGTGTAATTTGCTACCCCTTTCATATTCATGGCGTCGGTTATAATGAGCCCTTCATAACCCAAATTTTGTTGCAACAATTCGGTAACCACTTTGTAAGAAAGGGTTGTGGGAAGCCCTATGAATTCAACTGCGGGAATTTTGAGGTGTGCCACCATAATACCTGTTAATCCTTTGGGAATGAGTTGTTTGTAAGGGTATAATTCAACATTTTGAATACGTTGATAGTCAAAATCAACCGAAGGCAAAGTTTTGTGGCTGTCTTGACTGGTATCTCCGTGTCCGGGAAAATGTTTGGCAGTTGTCAATATCTTTTCGTCTTGAAGTCCTTTCATCATCATGGCACCTTTACGTGCTACATTTTCTTTGTCTTCGCCAAAAGAACGATTGCCTATGATAGGGTTATCGGGGTTGGTATTGATGTCGATAACCGGCGAAAAATTCATTTGAAATCCGGCAGCGGCAGTTTCTTTACCTATTTGACGACCTATACGATATATAATACTGTCGTTTTGAATGGCACCCAAAGTCATATTCCATGGAAATTTTGGTGTTGAATCCAGGCGCATGGACAAACCCCATTCGGCATCAATTGCCGTAATAACAGGATATTTGCTGTTGAGTTGTATAAAATTGTTCAAGGCTTGCTCGTCGGAAGGTTTTCCTTTTAAAAAGAAAAAATTGCCAATATGCAAACTATCAAGCAGTTTCTTTATTTTTATTTTGTTTTCGGGTGTATTGTCCGAAGCTATATAAGGCATAAACAACTGCCCGATACGTTCGTCCAAACTCATTTGCCGGTATATGGAATCAACCCATTTGAGCTGGGCTTGATTTTTATATAGCGGATTAATTTGTTGCGAAATACCGTTTGCAGATATGAATACAATCAGAATAAAAAATATCTTTTTCATACATTGATTTTTTAATGATAACTCTTGAACATCAAGACAAAATTCAAAGTTACAAATAAAATGACAATCAAAAATGAAAAATGTCAAGGCACAAATTTTATTTTTTTTCAATTTTTCGGAATAGACTTATCGGTAACTACAAATCGGTATATGTCATATTTGAATATAACCTGACATAAGTTATGATTTTCTGCCAAATTGTATCTTGTTTTTGCCAATCTGTCAAAAAAAAAAATTATGGTTCCGATTTTGTTGTAACCAAATTGAAAATTAAAAAATAATAAACTATGATTTTGACAAAAAAACACCTGAATATCTTAGAAGCGGTATTCGATAAAAAAATGGAAAGTATCGATTCCTTGGAGATATTGAACGACGACAAGGATTATTTATATTATGTGCAATTGGTTCAAATGGGATTGCTTCGTGAGGACGAAGATCATTTCTTTTTGACCTATCCGGGCATGATGTTGATGGAAGCTTACCGTATGGCACAACTCAAGGGAGTTATGCCCGATATTAATCAATATGACGATGATTTTAAATTTGTAGGAAGCCATATCATCAACATGCTTTATACCGCTGAAACGGCTAAGGACAAAGTAAATGACATTATCCGTTCCAAACTCGAAAAACGAGGTATGGTTGTAGATGGTATGTTGAGTGAATTCGGCAAAAAAGTATTGGAAGTTTATGAAGAAGTAGAACCTTACTTTTATATCAACAAAACTTTGCAAGAATTTTTGAAAAAAACTTTAACAGGTCCGGCTCCCAAACGCGAATTGCTCGATGCCGACCGTTTTCAAATACTCGAAGCCGAAGCTTTGCGTTTGTTGTCTTTTTCGGCACCCGATGCCAAATATTATACCTTAAGCGGTATCGGACAACAAATAAGAGCCGCTTTGCTCAAAGGAGCTTTCTTTAAACCCGTTACACAAGCATACTTTGAAGCTTTATTTGAACTGGTAGCAGGAGGAGATATTGAAGATAATCAACTCAAACAAGATTTAATAGCCCAAGCCGTTATAGACGAAAAAAATAACATACTGCCCGCAGGTGAACACCTGTTGCGTGCCGGCGATTTGTATTTTTACGGATTTTATGACGAGCCCATGAGTATTGATATAGACGAAACCGAATTCGGTGTTTTGGCAACTATTAAAGAAATTAACGATAAAGCTAATGCCGATTTTTTGGCAACCAAAGACAATATTCGTAAAGAATTTATAGATAAAAAATTTAAAGAAGCTCAAAAACTCAAAGAACAATACGGAAGACGCATAAAAGAACTTCCGAAAATCAAACAAAAATATGTTGAAGAACTTGAAAATACCAAAACAGCCGAAGAATGGTTTAACAAAGTATATGATTTTGATGCCGCTTTGTTCGGTTTGCAAGGTTTTCAATTGATTGAACCCGAATTGCAAGACGGCAAAATGTTTTATCAATTGACCGATGATGGAAAAAAACTCTATGATTTATTGAAATCCAACCCGAGAGAAATCCCCGCCGAAGCCGTCAAAGCCATTACCATAAGTCGTCATGTATTTTTGTCGCCCGACGGACGTTGGATAGAAAAAGCCAAAAAAGCCAAAACCATTGATACGGCTCCTACACCAACAGGACGCTTTTTTGCCCGATTGGCTTACAATAACAAAACCCCCAACATGACCAAATTCGGGCTGGAAGTAATCAAACCGCTTCCTTATACCACCGGTATGTATTTGTCCGATTTAATAACTTACTTGAAAGGCTATGCCGAAGAGGAAGTTATTCAATTGTTAGAAAAATTAGATGCCCGCGGTATTGTGAATTTTTATCCCAATGATATGATTGTGCTGACCGAACCGGGCAAAAAAATAAAACACGCCACATCGGGATTGGCAGGACATTTCAAATATCCCGTAACACCCGATATAATCAATGTTTTAAAAGCCTTAAAAGAAGTGGGAAGTTTGCACGTCAAGGAACGAAAAGTGCGTATTTTGCCGGATAATTGGAAAAAAGCTTTAAAACTGTTAAAAATGGACTTGGAAACCTTCGAAAATACTTTAACCTTGTTACGTCATGCTCGTTATATAGGAAAAGATACCGTCAGTGAAAACGGATTATTGTTGATTGAGGCGGCAGAGATGCTCGAAAGCATGGATTACGATTGGACAGAAGTAGATGTTTGATGTCAAGTTGAAGAATTATTGCATTATATTTGGTTTACTACGTATCCTTCCCTGCTCATGCAAGGAAGGATAATTTTTTATTAAAATTAAAAAAGATTGATTTTGGTATCTACAATTTTTTTTGTAACTTATTCGTTTAATATTTTTATATATAAACACACAATTAAATGAAAAATCTACTTATAGCAATTGTTGCTTTGTTTTTATTGGGCATACAATCCTGTTCAAAAGACAATAAAGAAAAAACCGTCAGTTTAAAACCCGGCTGGATTGAACAAGCTTTTGAAGCGGTGCAACAAAGTCGTTTTGACCGCATCAAAGCCATATCGTGGTGGCATGAAAACTGGGAAGAAGAAGACGGCGAAATAGTACAACTTCGCATTGACAGTTCACCCGAAAGTTTGGAAGCTTTTCGTCGTAGTGTTGCTCCTTCGGTTTTTGTTAATCAACCGGTTTTTGATAATAACAAACTGGTTCCGTCGCCACAAGGTATCTATTTTGCCGCCTTTCCCGATTTTGGCGGGAATGAAGAAATCATTACGACACAACGAATTTTGGACTTTGAAAACCTGGCACAAAAACAAATTACTTGGGCTTTTTTTTCAGATAATTGGATGGGCGACATTCGTTTTCCGGAACAAGAAGTTCAAACTATTCACCAATTGGGACGCGTGCCTTATATACGTATGATGGCTCGTTCACAATTTGAAGAAAACGTAACCGACCCCAATTACAGCATGCAAAACATCATTGACGGACAATTTGACAATGATTTATTGCAGTGGTTTACCGAAGCGGCACAAGTAGGATATCCGTTGTTGATTGAGTTTGGCACCGAAGTAAACGGCGAATGGTTTCCGTGGAACGGTGTGCATAACGGGGGCGGCACGACTACCGCTTACGGCGATCCGAATAAACCGGACGGTCCCGAACGTTTTGTAGATGCTTACCGACATATTATCGATTTATCGCGACAAGCAGGTGCCGATAATATCACTTGGTTTTTTCATCTCGATGCCGATGAAGAACCTCAAGAAGACTGGAACCGGTTTGAAAATTACTATCCGGGCGACAATTATATCGACTGGGTAGGCATAAGTGTTTATGGTGCTTTGTCAAAAAAAGACGAATTAATAGCCTTTGACCAAAAACTCGATCAGGTTTATAGCCGTGTTTTGACTTTAACACAAAAGCCGATTGCCATATTGGAAACAGGTGTTGTGGAATATTA
>JAMONO010000168.1 GCA_027065715.1 Flavobacteriales bacterium | reverse complement strand
TCTTCGTTTTTGTCATTGTATATAATTCTGCCTTGAAAATCGGCGGCTTTAAAATAGGCACTAAAACGGCTCAGGGCTTCCATATCTCTGGGCAAATCTTTGTATTTGTTTATTTGGGCTTTGAATATTTCGTAAGTCGCTTTGGTATCGGCTTCTGCCGAGTGGGCATTTGAAAGATCGCCGTTGCAATAAAAACGATAGGCAGCCGCCAAGTTTCGCGGTTCCATTTTGTGAAAAATATTTTGAATGTCTATCAAATTATTATTTTTTAAATCGATATCAATTTCTGCACGCAAGAGTTCTTCGGCTAAGAGTGGCACGTCAAATCGGTTGGAGTTGAAACCTGCCAAATCGGCATCGTGTATCATTTCGTATATTTCGGGAGCAATTTCTTTAAAAGTTTTTTCGTTTTTTACATCGTCGTCATATATGCCGTGGATTTTGGAAGCTTCGGGTGGGATAGGTATCTCCGGATTTACCCGCCATGTTTTGCTGATTTCGGTGCCGTCGGGTTCTACGCGTATAATGGCTATTTCAACAATACGGTCTTTTGCCGTATTGGTGCCGGTGGTTTCCAAGTCAAAAAAACAAATAGGGCGTTTTAGGTTTAGGTTCATGTGAGTTTGATTTAGGTTTATTTATCGGGTTTGTTTTCGGGTGTGTCAACAGGTTTGGGTCTTAATTTGATTTGTTTAAGTCTTTCTCGTATGGGTATGGTTTTGGGTTTCCATTTGTTTTGCAAATCTATGAATTTATATCCCAATTTATTGGGTTGCGGATCTAAAATTTCATCCTGAAAAGCTTTTTGCAAAATATATTCTATCCAATAGTCTTCTTTGTTATTCATAGGGTCGAATTTGACTTTTAGGTCAATATTATACAATTTTGCCATGCGTTGATACCAAAATGCCGTCCAATTGCTTTTGTATTTTTTTAAAAATTCGTAAACGGTTTGTCCGGTTTGTCTGTGAAACAATTTAGATAATATTCTGCCTTCGGAACGGGTTAAATTTTTGAGTTGCGGTTCAAATTCTTTTTTTATCCAGCGTTTGATAATACGCATATATCGTTTTTTTTGACTTTTTGACTTCATGCGTGCCAGTCGTTGGTCAAGTTTGGCAACATTTTCGCCCGATAGTTTGGCAAACGGATATACCCGATAGACACGCCGGCGTAACCAACGGTATTTTTTAATTTCTTTGTAATTGGCAAAACGAAGTTTGGGCAATATCATTACGGAGTCCAATGTAACTACCGGTATGGAATCTTGTGCAGGATAAAAGATATAGGTGTCGGGTGTATTAAGGCTGTCTTGTTGGGCTTGTGCAACAAAACCACTGTTTATCGCCAACCAAATTGCAAAAAATATAGGTAAATACCGGTTCATAAGGTAAAAAAATGTTAGTGGCATCATATTTTCATTCAAAAATACTTAAAAAACAGTTCAAAAAACAATAGATGTCAATATTTATACTAATTTTGAAAACTTTATAAAACCTATTATCAATAATAATGCCTAATAGATTAATTGTTGTTTTGTTTTTAATTTTTTCTGTTGTTCTACACGGGCAAACGGATACTTTACATAGTCCGCTTAATATACCTTTGTATTTGTCGGGCACCTTTGGGGAGTTGCGTACCAATCATTTTCATTCGGGCTTGGATATTAAAACCAACGGACAAGAAGGTTTGCCGGTATTTGCCGTCGATGACGGATATGTATATCGTATTAAGATTTCGCATAATGGTTATGGTAAGGCTTTGTATGTTAAACACCCTTCGGGTTTGATTTCGGTTTATGGTCATTTAAAATATTTTAACGATGCAATTGAACGTTACATCAAGCGCAAACAATACAAAAAGCAAAGTTTTGAAATTGAAGTTTTTCCTTACAAAATAGAGCTTCCCGTTAAAAAAGGCGAAATTATAGCTTACAGTGGCAATACGGGCGGGTCGTTCGGGGCACATTTGCATTTTGAATTGCGTAATTTGAAAGAACACCCCCTCAATCCCATGTCATACGGCATTCATATTGATGATCATATAAAGCCGGTATTAAAAAACGCTTTTGTTTATCCGCTTGATTCCCAAGCCCATGTCAATCAGTTGCGGCAACGTGTAAAACTCAACATCAATAAAATCAATGACAGTGTATATGTCAGTGATACCGTTTTGGCTTCGGGAAAAATAGGAATTGGAATTGAAGCTTATGATTTGCAAGACAAAAGTTACAATCGCAACGGTTTGTATCGGATAAAGATGAAGGTAAACGGTTTGACGGTTTACGAACATGTTATGGAAGAGTTTTCGTTTTTTAATTCGCACTATATCAATACATTAATAGACTATCCGTATTTTGAAAAATACAAACGACGTATTGTGAAACTTTGGGTGGAACCATACAATTTTCTCGAAATTTATACCCAATTGGTCAATGACGGTATTGTAGAAGTTGATGCCGGAAAAAATTATCAAATCCAAATTATTTTATCCGATTTTAACAACAATAATGTCGAGTTGAAAATACCTGTTTTCGGATATATGCCCAATCGATTACCTGAGATAACCCGAGAACAAACACCCTATAAGGTTATTGCCGGACAAACAACACGCTTTGTTATAGGAGACTGGCAACTTGATTTTTTGCCCAAAACCGCTTATTTCGATTTTTATTTGTCCGTTAAACCGGACATCGATAAATTGGATATTGAAGCATCGGGAATACCTTTGCACCGATCGTTTTTGGTCAAATATCCTTTGCAAAAAATAGCTCGAAACAAACAAAAGTATGTGTATTTGGCACGAAAAAGCAAAAAAAGAAAATATTATACTTATTCGGTAAGAAAAAATGACAGTTTGGTTGCTTATACCAAGCGTTTTGGAACCTATGTTTTGGCTTATGACAGTATTCCGCCTGTGGTTAAACCGCTAAATTTTAAACCCAAGGCAAATTTGACCGACTATCAATATTTAAAATTTAAAATTTTTGATAAACAAACGGGTATCAAATCTTACAACGGATACATTGATAACCGGTGGATTTTGTTAGAATATGATTATAAAAAGAATCGTTTGACTTATGATTTTTCGGACATGCAACTAAAAGGTTACAAACACCGGCTAAAATTGATTGTTGTCGATAAGTTGGGGAACCGGCAAGTTTATCAAACTATTTTTTATCGAAAAGAAACAAATAATCAATAGTTGCCATTGTTCGATAATTACTTAAATAAGCTTATAACTACCTTTATTTTTGGCAACAGTATAAGTGATAAACAATATAATATGCCGGACTAATTTAGTATATCGTTTTTGGTATTATGTAAAAATCAAATTTAAACTAAGCTCTGATAAACATCAATATTTTTTTGTTTTTTTGTTTTTTTATTAGTTGATCTAAAAAATACATATCTTTTTTCGAAACCATAATACACCCCAAACTTGTAACAATTGGAAAGGGATATGTTTCATACGAAGGCACCCATCTGTAACTATGCAATACCATGATTCTTTTTCGCATGTTGCTGTTGGTGGGACTTATGCCATCTAACCAATATTTGATATGAATCCCCCAATTACTATAAGCCCTTTGATTAACAATAGCAAATCCCAACGATGATTTGTTGCTTTCGGGAACATTTGAAAATTCAGTAGCGTAGCCTGTTTTTGTTTCCGATTTTTTACCATGTGCCACCATCATTTTTTTTATGATTTTATTATTTGATATATCTAAAACATACATTCGTTTTTTGCCGGAATGCAAAGCATAATCTACAATAAAAACATATTGCCGGTTGAGTTTGTATTGTTTGATTTTGTTCTCGTATTCGGATTTTAAAGACAAGGGATTAAATAAGGGACGATTGCTTCTGGTATTATTCAAATACGAATAACTGACGGTAATTGTAACCAAAAACAATATCCACCAAATGTTTTTCATGTCATATAAACGCAAATTGATTTTAAAAAATTATGCAATATCAATTTATTGTATAATTCTTCTAAGTTTTTTAGGGGTATCTAATCAAGGTGATGAAATACCGCAAAGTCAATATGAAAAACAAATGATAAATTGTTCGATAATTACTTAAATAAACCGCTTTTGCGACAAACTTCTTCAAATATATCAAACGGTGTTTTGTGCCCCATGTCAAATTCGTATAAGCGGTAGCGTGCTTTTGTCTGTTTTAATATGGCTTTGGTGCTTTCGGGGGGTATAACTTCGTCATATTGTCCCAAAATGATGTGGTGTATGGTGTCGGTGGCAAAAACTCTGATGTCGGGTTTTACAATATGTTGCACGAGTAAAGCCGGATTGAGCAATACGGTTGGAATACGATAATAATTTCCCAAATGAAAGGCAAAATATCCTCCCATACTGCTGGCAACCATAACATCGGGACGGTGCTCAATCACCAAATTTTCGAGATACCGGTAATCGAGTGGAAAGTTACGGTATGCCATAGGCGGGTTGACTATTTTGCCAAACTGTTTTAACCAGTCTGTGCGTGCGTTTTGATGGGTGCTGTTATAGCCATGCAGGTATAAAACGGTCATAAAACGGTATTTAAGTGGTTCATTATTTTTTGGGTAGCACCCAAGTTTTGACGGGCATAATTTTTTGTAATCAAAGCTTTTTGTTTTCTCAACTCGTTGTTTTTTAGAAGTTTATCTAATATATTTTGCAGTTCATTCCCGTTGCTAATAACAGTTAGTCCACCGAGTTGTTGCAAATCGACGGCTTCATTAAACTTATTGATATGCGGTCCGGTAATAATAGGTACTCCATAAACGGCGGGTTCTTGTATGTTGTGTATGCTTTTGCCAAATCCGTTTCCGATATATACCACATCGGCATAACGATATATTTTGTTGAGCAATCCTATATTGTCTATCAACAATACATCATATTTTGACAGGTCTGTGTTGCTGTTTATTTGTGAATATTTGAGGTATTTTTTTTCAATTTTTTTCTCAATTTGTTTGAGGTGTTTGTCAGAAATATCGTGTGGAGCAATCACGGTTTTAAAATTCAAGTTACTTTGGTTGATGTATGGTATCAACAAATTTTCGTCGCTGTTCCAACTGCTTCCAATTACCAGTAGGGGTCGATTTTGTTTAAACTTTTCGATTGCTGATAATAACGGTGCGGTTTGAGCAATTTGATAAACACGGTCAAAACGGGTATCACCGGTTACGGTAATGTGTTTAAAGCCTTGTTTACGCAAAACTTTTTCGGAAGTAATATCTTGCACAAAAAAATGATGAAAAGCTTTTAGTGTCTTTTTTAACCATTGATTGTATGGTTTAAAGAAAACATGTTTTGGGGTAAACAAGCCCGAAATTAAATAAGTCGGAATATTTCGTTTATGCAGTTCGTATAAATAATTGGGCCAAAGATCGTATTTGACAAAAAAAACAGCTTTGGGTTGTAGCAAGTTTAATAATTTTTGAGCGTTTTTGCGTCGGTCAATGGGTAGATATGATACGCAGTCTGCCGGTGTTTGGTCTTTTTTTACTTCGTAACCGGAAGGAGAAAAAAAGGTTAAAACAATTTGATAATCGGTTTTTTGTTCCTTTATTTTTTCAATAACGGGCAAGGCTTGTTCGTATTCGCCCAGCGAAGAAACATGAAACCAAACAACAGGTTTGTCGGGTTGTAAACAGGTTTGCAAGTGTTTAAAAACTTGTTTTTGTCCTTGGGTAAAAAAACGTGCTTTTTCACCAAAAAAATTTCCGAAAAGCAATAATAACTTTTCGGAAATTGACATAATTATATGATATAAATATTTCATAACGGTTTTAATCAACCGGACAGATTAGTTAAGCATCAACGGCATGACCAACATGGTAATATATTCGCCTTCTTCCAGCCCATCAACAGGGTGAATAATAGCCGCTTTACTGGGCACTGACATATTGACCGATACTTCGTCGGAATCGAGGTTGGAAAGCATTTCGGTTAAAAATTTTGAATTAAAACCGATAGCCATATCGTCTCCTTGGAAATTACAGGTCAATCTTTCTTCGGCTTTGTTTGAAAAGTCCAAATCTTCCGCCGATACTTTTAATTCGGATCCGGCTATATCCAAACGGATTAAATGAGTGGCTTTGTTGGCAAAAATTGAAATTCGTTTGACGACATCTAAAAAGTTTTGTCGGTGCACAATCATTACATTCGGATTTTCGGTGGGTATTACCGCACGATAGTTGGGGTATTGTCCGTTGATAAGACGAGACAGCAGTTCGATATTGTCAAAATTGAATTTTACGTTTCTGTCGTCATACGTAATGTTTACCTCTTCATTGCTTCCGACGATGTAATTTTTGAGTATTTGCAAAGGTTTTTTAGGTACAATAAATTGTGTTTCGTTTTGAGCTTTCAGGTCATTACGTTCGTATTTAACCAATTTGTGTGCGTCGGTTGCGACAAAGTTTAAACTTTCGGGTGAAAATTCAAACAAGATACCGGTCATGGTTGGACGCAGTTCGTCGTTGCTGGTGGCAAAAATGGTTTTTGAAACGGCATCGACCAATACACCTGCGGGTATTTGCAAACTGTCGGCTTCTTCCATTTCAACCGGCTTCGGATAGTCTTCGGCATCGGTGTAAGCAAAACTGTATTTACCGGTTTCGCTGATAATGTCCATAGTGTGATTATCGTTAATCATAAAGGTTAAAGGTTGGATGGGTAGGGCTTTAACCGTATCGACCAACAATCTTGCCGGTAATAAAAATTTACCGCTGTCTTCCGATTCAACTTCGAGATGTGCCGTCATGGTGGTTTCCAAATCCGATGCGGTAATTTTTAAATTTTTGTTGTTCAACTCAAACAAAAAATTATCTAAAACCGGTATGGTATTGTTGTTGTTAATTACGTTGCGTAAGGCTTGTAAATTTTTGATTAATTCGTCGCTGGATACTAAAAATTGCATATTTTAATTTTTTTACAAAACAAAAATACGATTTTTTTTTATTATCGGCTTTTATTTCAAATAATATCTTATTCCGAACGAAATGTGATTGGAAGTAAAGAGGTTGGCTTGCACTTGCAGGCTTAATTGGTCGTTTAGGACATATTCGGCACCTACCATGGCAAAAAGAGGACTTACAAATTCCGAATCGAGTATTTTTTCGTCATTGTCATATATTTTTTGTCCGTTGTCATATATTTGATAACTGTATTTTTTGCCAAAATTATACGAAAAAGCCCCTCCTCCCAACAGGTATATTTTGTCACTTGCTTTGAGTTGAATGTATAACGGAAATTGCACATACATTTCGCTAACTTTTAATTTGTGTAAAATATCGAATTCGTTTTCGTAATTCAAACCGCCGCGATACAAGCCCAAATTTATCCCCAGGTGTAAGATATCCCATATTTGATACAATGAAAAATCGACACCTATTTCCAAGCCGGGGGCATAAGAAGCATCGGCGTTATCATAAAAATCAAATTTTTGAAATTGACTGAAATTGGTATTAATTCTAAAACTGGTATAGTTGTGCGAAAGTCTGCTGTCGTCGGAGTTTTGAGCAATTGTATTTTGAAAAGACCATAAAACTATGAGTATCAATAATATTTTTTTCATTTGGAGTTGTTTTTTGGGTTATGTTTAGTTGATAAAGTGATATTCGGAGAAAATATGCGGATCGTCAATGCGTCCTTTGGTTATGCGTATTTGTTGTCCGTTGTGAGTGTAATCGCCTTCAAAAACGGCTTCAAAATGATTGTAAACGGTATCAATAACCATTATTTGAATAAAAGTATTTCGGTTGTTGTTGCTTTGAAAAACCTGACTGTTTTCTTCGAGATAACTTCGGTTTCCGCTTTGGGTATCAAAATAGTATTTTCCTTTGCCCGAAAAGTTTTTAATGGAATAAGTCATTTCAAAACTTCCGCCGCAAATGTGGATATTGACACTGTCGTTGTAAAAGGCTATTTTGCTTTTGCGGGTGTCGAATACCGTTCCGCAGTCGGGCACTATGGGTTTTCCGTTGCGGTAAAAAAACAAAGACGACTCGCCAAACTCGTCATATTTTTGTTCGCAACTCAAAAAAACGGTTGCAAGAATAAGTGAGATGATTAGAATTTTTTTCATAAGCTTAAATTTTGGTTATAAAAAATGAAATATTGACTTATAAAATCTTTTTTGATATAACTATTTTTATCAAAAACCGTTCCAATGAGTTCGTATAAAAAAAAAACGTATTTTTGTTTAAATTTGAAAAATATGACAAAGATATTGGTTACCGGCGGATTGGGTTTTATAGGTTCGCATACGGTTGTTGAATTGATGCAAAAAGCTTATGAGGTAGTTGTTATTGACAATCTTTCCAATTCAAATATTGAAGTTTTGGAGGGAATTAAAAAAATTACCGGAAAGAAACCTTTGTTTGAAAAACTCGATTTACGTCAAAAAGATAGGGTATCGGCTTTTTTTGAGCAACATTCCGATTTGGAGGGTATCATTCATTTTGCCGCTTCCAAAGCTGTGGGTGAAAGTGTCGAAAAACCTCTTTTGTATTACGAGAATAATATCGGGTCGTTGGTTTATTTGTTGCATGAAGTGCAAAAACACGGTATTGAAAATTTTATATTCAGTTCGTCATGCACCGTTTACGGCGAACCCGACACCTTGCCTATTACCGAATCGGCGCCCGTAAAGCCGGCACTCTCGCCTTATGGCAATACCAAACAAGTGGGCGAAGAAATCATCAAAGATACTACGAAAGCTTATCGGCAATTTAAGGCAATTGCTTTGCGTTATTTTAATCCGATTGGCGCCCATCCTTCGGGACATATCGGCGAGTTGCCTTTGGGAGTGCCACAAAACTTAGTACCCTTTATTACTCAAACCGCTGCGGGTATAAGAAAACAATTGTCGGTTTTTGGAAACGATTATCCTACTCCCGATGGTACGGCAATTCGCGATTATATTCATGTTGTCGATTTGGCTCAATCGCATGTGGTAGCCTTGGAACGCTTGTTAAAAAACAAACATAAAACCGATTTTGAAATTTTTAATATAGGAACCGGAAAAGGTAGTTCGGTTATGGAAATTATCAAAGCTTTTGAAAAAGTAAACAAACTAAAACTCAACTATAAAATCGTAGGCAGACGTCCCGGTGATGTAGTTGCCGTATGGGCGGATACCGGTTTGGCCGAAAAAGAATTGGGTTGGAAAGCCCAACTCACTATGGAAGATGCTTTGCGCGATGCTTGGCGCTGGCAATTAAATTTGCAAAACAAATAATTATTTTTGGTTACTTAGGTCACTGTTTGTAACACCGGCTTTTGTTACCTTTGTCAAAAACAAAACCATGTATGATTATATCGTAGTCGGACTGGGAGTTGCCGGTTTCTCTTTTTTGCAGCAATTGGAAGAAAATCGTCAAAACTATATCGTTTTTGACAATCAATCACAACAATCGACCCGTATTGCCGGCGGAATGTTTAATCCGGTTATCCTCAAACGATTTACACCGGCATGGCAAGCCGCTCAAATGTTACCATATGCCTTGTTGCAGTTTAAAAAAGCCGAACTCAAATATCAAAATCAATACATACATTATATTGATATATACCGAAAATTGACCGGCATCGAAGAACAAAACAATTGGTGGGTAGCTTCCGATAAACCGGTTATGTGCGATTATATGCATCAGATAACTTATGAAAAAATCGACGGCATTGAAGCACCTTTTGGTTTTGGTGTGTTAAAGGGAACCGGTATTGTCAATGTGTCGGCGTTGTTAGACGATGTGCAAAACGAACTCAAAAGGAGGAACTTGTTACGCAACGAATATTTTGATTACGAGCAACTTCATATACACGAAAAATATGTTGGTTATAAAGACATCAAAGCCCGAAAAATAGTGTTTGCCGAAGGTTACGGGCTTAAAAATAATCCCTTTTTTAAAGACTTACCGCTTATGGGTACAAAAGGTGAGATGTTGATGATTGAAACCGAAGCGCAGATACCTTATATTGTCAAATCGAATGTATTTATAGCTCCTAATGTTGTTAAAAAAGGTCAATATTATGTTGGAGCCACATACAATTGGAATGACAAAACCAACCTGCCCACTCCTCAAGCTCGAAAACATTTGGAAGAAAAACTGAGTCGGTTGTTGCAAAAACCTTTTCGGGTTGTATTACAAAAAGCAGGCATACGACCTACGGTTACGGATAGAAGACCTTTGGCAGGTGTACACGGTAGGTATCGCAATTTGGGGGTGTTAAACGGCATGGGAACCCGAGGGGTAATTTTGGCGCCAAGTATAGCCAAGCAATTGTTCGGTTATATGGAATTTGGTATGACTTTGCCAAAAGAAATAGACATAAAAAGATTTGAACCGGTTTAAAAAATATTTTTCAATTTGCCGAGATCGGAAAAAAGCAATCGAATGTTTTCATACGAATTGGCAAGCGGAAAATCGTCGGCATTGACATCAATCCATTCAACTTTTTCAATACCTTCTTCGGTTTGCGGTATCAAAGGACTTTTGTCTTCTTCGCGCATCTTATACCAGTGGGTAATTTTTAAACGTTTTTTTTTGTTTTCGGTAAACAGGTGATAGGTGTCCAACAAGAAATGGTCTATCACGATATTTTGAATACCACACTCTTCTTTTACTTCGCGTATTGCTGTTTCGTCGGGGGCTTCTCCGGTTTCCATCTTGCCTTTGGGTAAGTCCCACTTGCCGTTGCGGTAAATAAACAAATATTTTTTTTCGTCGTTTTCGACTATTCCGCCGGCTGCTTCAATAACGTCAAAATGTGTTTGAAATTTTTGCCATGCTTCGGCCAAATTGGGGTGATACAGATAAGCTTCCGGTTGTTCGGTCGATTGCAGTTTGTTGATTATGTCATCAAGATTTACGGTAGAAAAGGCATAAACATTACTGTTACTTTCGTTGATATTGTCCGTCAAAATAATTGCTTTGTTATTTAAGTAAATCTTGTAGGACATATCACTTTATTTTACCTACAAATTTAAAAAAAATACCCCAAATTTTAAAAAAAATACGAATAAAATAATTGTTTAGATGTTATAATGTTGATAATCAACCGGCTAAACATTTGAAGTTTTTTTTATCAAACAAGCTTTATTGTGTTTTTTTCAAATTTCGGATAGCTTGTAACGGATTGTCATGATGAAAAATATAACTGGCTGCAACCAACACATCGGCACCCGAATCAACAATTTTAGGAGCATTTTGTTCGGTAACACCTCCATCAACTTGTATCAAGGCTTTGGAACCCGATCGGGCAATCAACGATTTGGCTTCAACAATTTTATTATAAGTATTTTCAATAAATTTTTGTCCGCTAAATCCCGGATTAACCGACATAATCAATACCAAATCCAGCTCGTTTATAATGTCTTTTAGCAAATTGACAGGTGTATGCGGATTAAGGGCAACTCCCGCTTTCATACCTATTTTTTTGATGAGTTCGACGGTTCGGTTCAAATGTATTTGAGTTTCATAGTGCACGGTTAATACATCAACCCCTATAAGTTTGAAATTATGTATGTAACGTTCGGGTTGTTCAATCATTAAGTGAGCGTCGAAAACTTTATCGGTTAATTTTCGCAAACTTTTGATAATGGGCATGCCAAAACTGATATTGGGTACAAAATTGCCGTCCATTATGTCCAAATGTATCCATTCGGCTTCACTTTCATTGAGCAATTTAAAGGTTTTTGTCAAATCCGAAAAATCGGCGGACAAAATGGAAGGAGCTATTATAGGTCGTTTCATACAATAATTTTTTTTGATTTAACCGGTATTTATCAACACTTGTCAAAAGATACCTGTTTAAAATACGAAAATAATAATATTTTGTCGAATACGGGCACAATTTTTGCTTATTTTTGCAACGAAACCCAAATAAGATAAACATATTTTTTTTGAACGACCAATGTATAATATTTATCGATGAACTACATTTTGTTTGACACACCAGTTACTCGCACGCAACTTTTACCACTGACGTATTTTCGTCCTGTTGCCGCTTTGCGTTGCGGTATTTTTACCCTCAAAGAAAAGTGGGAAAAAAGTTTGAAACAACCGGTTTCATATTTAACCGAATCTTATTTGCAAGAAAAATTTTCGGTAACTTACCGCTCCGATAATATTTATATAAATTCTCAAATATTTCCCGACAACCAACTTGTTACCGCCGTAAAAGATTTGCAATTCGGACAAAAATTGGTTTACAACGGACAAGTTTTGGCGTTTAGAACCGGTTTAATAAACTACGATGAAGTTTCAAATTTTTCGGGTGAGATTGTTTATTACAATCGACAACCCGAAGGTATTTTCGAATTACCAGACATATTTAAAAAAAATGCTGATCAAATTGCAGTGGATTTTGCGAAGGCAACCCGAAACAAAGTTTCGCAAAAATTATCCGAAACCAATACAGTAATAGGTAGCAATCCGGTTTTTGTTGAAGAAGGGGCACAAATTGAAGCATGTATTATCAATACCGAAGCGGGTCCCGTTTATTTTGGTAAAAATGTCGTAATTTTGGAAGGCAGTATGATAAGAGGACCTTTTGCGGCTTTGGATTATTCGGTGGTTAAAATGGGTGCCAAAATATACGGTGGCACCACTTTGGGACCACACAGTAAAGTAGGCGGAGAGCTCAAAGAAGTTGTTTTATTGGGACATGCCAATAAGGGACACGACGGTTATTTGGGCGATTCGGTGATTGGTGAATGGTGCAATTTGGGAGCCGGCACCAATAATTCCAATTTGAAAAACAACTATTCCAATGTCAAATTGTGGAATTATAAAACCGGTGATTATGTCGATACCGGTTTGCAATTTTGCGGCATGATTATGGGCGACCACAGTAAGTGCGGTATCGGCACTATGTTTAATACAGGCACCGTAGTTGGGGTGAACAGTAATGTTTTCGGTAGTGGATTTCAACCTAAGTTTTTTCCTTCTTTTAAATGGGGAGGAACCGATAAACGCGATGATTATCGTTTTGAGAAAGCTCTGGAAGTGGCGCAAGCCGTATATAAACGCAGAAAGGTCCAATTTGACGCCGTCGAACAAAGGATTTTTAAATATGTTTATCAAAAAGTAAAAAATACAGAAAAATAAAATTATGTGTGGAATTGTAGGTTATATCGGGCATCGCGATGCCTTTCCCATTATTATCAACGGATTGAAAAGACTGGAATATCGCGGATATGACAGTGCCGGACTGGCTTTATATAATGATAAATTGATTTTGAAAAAATCCAAAGGTAAAGTCAAAGATTTAGAACAACTTTTTGATAATCAAGCCCAAAAAAAAGGATTGATAGGCTTGGGGCATACGCGCTGGGCAACTCATGGCGAGCCCAACGACATAAATGCACACCCGCATGTATCCAATTCGGGCAATTTGGTAATTGTGCACAATGGTATCATTGAAAACTACGATTCCATAAAACAAACCCTATTGCAACGCGGTTATCGTTTTAAAAGCGACACCGATACCGAAGTTTTGATAAATTTGATTGAAGATGTAATGAATAATGAGCAAATTGGATTGGGTAAAGCGGTTCAAATAGCTCTAAATCAAGTGGTTGGAGCTTATGCCATAGTGGTTTTCGACCGAAAAAATCCCGAGCAAATCGTAATGGCACGCTTGGGTAGTCCTCTGGCAATAGGTATTGGTAAGGACGAATATTTTATAGCTTCCGACGCCACTCCGTTTATCGAATTTACCAAAAACGCCTTGTATCTGGAAGATGAACAAATGGCAATCATACAAAAAGGAAAAGACCCCCAAATAAGAAATATCAAAGACGATAAGCTTGTAGTGCCGTATATTCAAGAACTGCAATTGAGTTTAGACCAAATAGAAAAAGGCGGTTACGAACATTTTATGCTCAAAGAAATATACGAACAGCCCGGCGTTATACGAGATACCATGCGCGGGCGTGTGTTGGCAGACCAAAATTTGATAAAACTATCGGGTATTGACAATCATTTGTCAAAATTTTTAAATGCCAAACGAATTATAATGATTGGTGCAGGAACTTCGTGGCATGCCGGTTTGGTAGGCGAATATTTGTTTGAAGAACTGGCACGTGTGCCCGTTGAAGTTGAATACAGTTCGGAGTTTAGATACCGCAATCCCATTATCAACGAAAACGATATTGTAATACCCGTATCTCAATCGGGTGAAACTGCAGATACACTGGCAGCTATCAAATTAGCCAAGCAAAAAAATGCTTTTATTTATGCTATTTGTAATGTAGTAGGCTCTTCCATACCGCGTGAATCTCATTCGGGAACTTATACCCATGCAGGTCCCGAAATAGGAGTAGCTTCAACCAAAGCTTTTACTACCCAAGTAATGGTTATGGCTATGATGGCGTTAAAATTGGCAAAAGAAAAAGGCACCGTATCCATTAGCGAATACAATATGTATTTGTCCGAATTGGAAAATATACCTAATAAAATTGAAAAAACACTTGAATCCGATTTGTATATTCAACAAATAGCCCATCATTACAAAGATGCCGCCAATGCCCTTTATCTCGGAAGAGGTTTTAACTTTCCGGTTGCTTTGGAGGGGGCGCTCAAACTCAAAGAAATATCTTATATTCATGCCGAAGGCTACCCGGCTGCCGAAATGAAACATGGTCCTATTGCTTTGATTGACGAAAATATGCCCGTAGTGGTTATTGCCACCAAAAAAGGTCAATATGAAAAGATAATCAGTAATATACAAGAAATAAAATCTCGAAAAGGTAAGATTATAGCCATAGTAACCGAAGGAGATCAACAGGTCAAAGCTCTTGCCGATCATGTTATTGAAATACCCGAAACACTGGAAGCTTTTACGCCATTTTTAGCAACAGTTCCGTTGCAATTGTTGTCGTATTATATTGCGGTTTATAGAGGTTGTAATGTCGATCAGCCGCGTAACTTGGCAAAATCCGTTACTGTTGAATAATTGATATGCGTGATTTTTTGTCAGGACATAAAAGAATCATCTTTATCATTGCCACACTTTTGGCATTGACCCTGACTTTATGGGAAACCAATCGTTTTTTGCAAGAATTTAAACAAGAAGAACGCGACAAAACCCAAATATTGGCATTGGCATATCAAAAACTCTTGGAAGCCGACCCCGAAGACAGCAACCTTCTGACTTTGTCGTCAAATATTTTGGAAAAAAATCATACCATACCTATCATTATAACCGACAAAGACAGTACGGTTTTATACCAACGCAATTTGCCCGAAAACGACAGCCTGAAATTGCTTCAAAAAGCCTTAGAATACGCAAGTTATAACAAACCGATTCGCTTGGATTTGCAAGACGGCGATTATCAATATTTGTATTACGGCAATTCGTCGTTGCTCAATAAACTGACTTATTATCCGTTGGTTTTGGCAGCAATCTTTATTTTGTTTGTAGCCATTATTTATCAGTATTACCGCACCGGAAAAATTTCGGACGAAAATCGATTGTGGTCCGGACTTGCCAAAGAAACAGCACATCAAATCGGAACACCGCTTAGTTCGTTAATGGGCTGGGTCGAAATACTCAAGGTGCAAAATAATCCGGATATTCCCGTAGAAGAAATAGAAAAAGATGTGCAGCGTTTAAATGTTATTTCACAACGATTTTCCAAAATAGGTTCCATTCCGAAACCCGAAACCGAAAACATAGGTGAAATAACCCGAAAAACAGTCAATTATATGCGCGATAGAACATCAAAACTAATTGATTTTGAGTTAAATATACCTTCCGTTATCAAAGCCGAAATAAATTCGCAGTTGTATGGCTGGGTAATAGAAAACTTGATAAAAAATGCCGTTGATGCCATGAACGGACAAGGTAAAATAACCATAAAAATAACAGAAGACACACGCAATGTTTACGTCGATATAGCAGATACCGGAAGAGGAATTTCGTCTTCAAAATTTCGCGAAATTTTTAATCCGGGATATACCACCAAAAAACGCGGTTGGGGATTGGGACTTTCGTTGGCAAAACGAATTATTGAGCAATATCACAAAGGCAAAATATTTGTTTTGCAATCTAAACCCGGTACAGGTAGTGTTTTTAGAATAATATTGAAAAAAAAATAACCCGTTTTGGTATGACAATCCGCCGCTGCGCTTATGCGAAACAGTTGTAGAACAACGAACAACACAATAAAGTTAAAAAAAATATATCAATGAAAAAATTAATGATAATATGGCTCGGGATTATATCCTTTTCTGGCATGTCGCAAGAAATAAAAGAGCAAAAAATCAATACCAAAGTCAATGAAGTTACTGTTTTTTTAGACGGAGCTCAAATAAAAAGAATCAAAAAAATAACTGTGCCTAAGGGCACTACTTTGTTAAATTTTGTCAAACTATCACCCTTTATCAATCCTAAAAGTCTTCAGGTTAAAGCCGATGGCAATGTGATGATTTTGTCAGTCGATCATCAACAAAACTATTTAAAAAAATCAAAAAAACCGCCCGAGTTGATAGCTTTGGAAAAACGTTATTACAATTTACAAGACAAAATTGAAGAAATCAAAACAAAAATAAATATCATTGATGAACAAATCGACCTGCTCGATCAAAACAAAAAAATAGTAGGACAAAATAAAGGTTTGACCCTAAACGATTTAAAACCCATTGTTGATTATTATGCTACCCAACTCACTACCTTAAAGTTGAATAGACTTAAACAAAAACGAGAATTGAAAAAGCTCGAGCAACAACAAGATACCATTTTAAAACAAGCTCAAAAAACGACTAAAATAAAAGTCTATCCAACCGGCGAGGTAAATGTTAAGGTGTCGGCAAAACAGCAAACAACAGCTACATTTACAATTATATATAATGTAAAAAATGCCGGGTGGTATCCTTCCTACAATTTGAGGTCAATGGATAATGACGACAAATTAGTGTTGGAATATAAGGCAAATGTCAATCAAAATACCCAAGTAGATTGGCATAATGTCAAATTGAGTTTTTCATCTTCCAATCCAACCGTATCGGGCGATATCCCCAGACTTATACCATATAGGTTAAGCTATTATTCGGAACCGCCAACTTACAATCCGAACAGTAAGTCGGTTACCGGAATGGTTACCGATTTGGAAACAGGAGAACCTTTGCCCGGTGTTAATGTGATTTTAAAAGGAACAACAATTGGAACTGCCACTGATTTTGATGGAAAATACTCCATAAATGTTCCCGATTTTAAAGGCGAACTCGTATTTTCTTATATCGGATATGAAGAACAAAGTATTCGTATAAACGGGACAAATGTAGTAAATGTCAAGTTGAAAGAAAGTCCCGACCTGTTAGAAGCCGTTACAATAAATGCGGTTGGTTTGGTTGATAAAGGAATGGACGATGAAGGCAGCGGTATTTCTTTAAACAGCCTTACCGGAAAACTTAACGAAAACAAACGAAATAAACCGGTAATAAAAAAAAGAGAATTAAAAAGTATCGCCATACCCGTAGATAGAATTGAGAAACAAACAAGTGTAAATTTTAGCATCAAAAAACCCTATACGATTTTTTCTGCCAACAAGATTAATACGGTAGAATTGACACGTTATGTTATACCTGTAAAATATGAGTATGTTACAGTGCCTAAAATAAACGAAAACGTTTACCTTTTGGTTTATATTGAAGACTGGGAAAAATACAATTTACTTTCGGGCGAAGCCAATGTTTTTATAGACGGAACCGCAGTAGGAAAAACCTTGTTGGATACCGGTTTTGCCAACGACACCTTACAAATTGCCATGGGGATTGATAATGGTATTGCGGTTAGACGAGAATTAGGAAAAGAATATACCGGAAAAAAATTGATAGGAACCAAAAAAACCGATACACGCGAGTGGATAATAAGTGTCAAAAACAACAAAAACAGACCGGTTGAAGTGAAATTGATTGACCAAGTTCCCGTATCTGCACAAAATGACATAATAGTGGAAATAGATAAACTCTCCGGAGGAAAACTACAAGAAGATACCGGTAAAGTAACATGGAAATTTAGATTACCACCCGGAAAAATGAAAAAATTTATCTTGCGATATAAAGTTAAATATCCGAGAAACCGAGATTTAAAGATAGAATAAAAAATCTTTAAATTGCAATACCAAATATATCGATAAGCCAAATAATCAATAATGAAATATTTTATTATAGCCGGAGAAGCCTCAGGCGATTTGCATGCAGCCAATTTGATGAAAGAAATCATCAAAAAAGACAAACACGCACAATTTCAATTTCTCGGAGGTGATTTAATGCAAGATGCGGCTCAATTGCCACCTTTAATTCATTACAAACAAATGGCTTTTATGGGGGTGATCGATGTAGTAAAAAATATCGGAAAAATATGGCACAATTTAAAAACCACCCGAAAAGCCATAAGTGCCTTTAATCCCGACAAAGTTATTTTGGTCGATTATCCCGGATTTAATTTAAAAATTGCCGCTTTTGCCCATAAAAACGGATATGAAACCGTCTATTATATAGCGCCGAAACTTTGGGCGTGGAAAGAAGGAAGAGTAAAAAAAATAAAAAAATATATCGATAAACTTCTTATTATTTTGCCTTTTGAAAAGGATTTTTATCATAAACACGGGGTTAAAGCTTTGTATGTCGGCAATCCGGTAGTTGATGCCGTAACTCGTCATAAAGCGATGAAACGCAAGGAGTTTTTTCAACGTTTTTCGTTAGATGAACGCCCGTTGATAGCTTTGTTGCCCGGAAGTCGAAAACAAGAACTTAATATGATGTTGCCCGTGATGCTTTCAATTGTTGAACAATTTCCCGAATTTCAATTTGTTATCTCGGGAGCCCCTTCTTTTTCTTCCGCTGATTATGAACCTTTTATTGCCGGCAAAAATATTTCCGTAATTTTTAATCATACATACGATTTGTTACAACATGCTCGGGCAGCAGTGGTTACTTCGGGCACCGCAGCCCTCGAAACAGCTTTGTTTAAAGTGCCGCAAGTGGTTGTATATCGAACTGACAAATGGCAATATGCCATAGGAAAACATCTCGTTAAAATCAACTTTATTTCATTGCCCAATTTGATTATGCAACGCAAAATTATCCCCGAACTTTTACAAAATAATTTTAATCCCGAACTATTGCAAAAAGAACTAAAAAGCCTTGTCCAAGGCAACAAACGAACAAAAATGTTGTCCGATTATCACGATTTGGAAACTGTATTAGGCAAAGATCCCGCCTCAGAAAAAGCAGCTCGAATCATTGTTGAAACTTGATGTAAATCCTATAAGCTTTGTTTCGCCTCCTTTGTTTCTTATAACCAGTAATTGAAAATTTACTAAAATAAAGATTTTCAAAATTTTAACTCTTTCATTTTGAAAAGCTTTTAACAAAAAACTTGACAAGTAAACGGTATATTTTGTATATTTGCAAAGTATTTCCTGCTGATTATATGTTGGCGGGAAATATTTTTTACATTTTTTTAAAATTAATTGATTATGAGCAAAATAATTTATTTAACGCCCGAAGGATTGGAAAACTTAAAAAAAGAATTGGAATACTTAAAGTTTACCGAAATGCCCGAAATAACCAAACGTATAGCCGAAGCTCGCGACAAAGGTGATTTGTCCGAAAATGCCGAATACCATGCAGCCAAAGAAGAACAAGTTCGGGTAAACAACAAAATACAAGAGTTGCAAATGCAACTTGCCAATGCCCGTATTTTAGATGATAAAGATTTGGACACCTCAAAGGTGCTGATTTTTTCAAAAGTAAAAATTAAAAACCTAAAAACCGACAAAGAAAAAACTTACACCTTGGTTTCAGCCAATGAAGCGGATCCTTTGGAGGGAAAAATCTCGGTTGAATCACCTATCGGAAAAGGATTGTTGGGAAAAGAAGTAGGCGATATAGCCGAAATTCAAGCACCCGCCGGACTGCTAAAATTCGAAATCTTGGAAATTTCACGTTGATAATAATTTATCACAGCCAAAAAAAGACTGTTCATAATCGGACAGTCTTTTTTTATGCAATCTTTTCTTTTTCGGCATATTTGTCGGCTGTTGAACCGGAAAGCTATTCGGTTAAAAAGACAAAGAAATACATATATATCACATATAAACTTACATACAAAGTTCCTTTTATCCAACTGATTTTGTGTTTTACAGGCAATAATGCCAGCGGCACAATCAAAGCCGAAATGCCTAACATCCACAATATATCGACATTGAGCAATTTTAAATTGTCTATATGAATGGGTTTTATCATGGAAGTAATACCCAAGACCGAACCGATATTAAAAATATTGGAACCGACCAAGTTGCCAAATGACAGGTCTTTTTCTTTTTTTAAAGCCGAAATAATGGAAGCCGCCAATTCGGGGATACTGGTGCCGATAGCAACCACACTTACTCCTATAACCCTTTCGCTTACACCTACTTGTCGCGCCAAGGCTTTGGCACCATCCACCAACAATTCCGCTCCCCCCCAAAGAGCAACTCCGCCAATAAGCAACCAAAACAATATACGAAGTATATTTGAAGCTTGAATGTCTTGATCTATTTCTTCCAATTCGTTTAAATCAATATCACCCGATTCAGATGCATGCTTGATCAAAACATAGATAAAAATTACCAAAAGAATAAACAAAATCAAACCTTCAACAAAACTCAATATCTGATCATTTTTTAAAAAATAATATAACAACCCAGACATCAACAACATAGCAGGGATATTATATTTGTAAGATACACTTCGGATAAATATCGGGGTTAAAATAGCTGTAGCTCCCAATACCAAAGCCAAGTTGGCAATATTGGAACCTACAACATTACCCAATGCCAGTTCGGGAGACCCGTCCAAAGCCGCTTTGATACTAACCAGCAATTCGGGTAGGGAAGTGGCAAAAGAAACGACCGTCATACCTATTACAATACGCGACAGTTGAAATTTTAACGACAAACCAACGGAAGCTCTGACCAAATATTCACCTCCCACTACCAACAAAACCAGTCCGGCAAGTATATAAAATAATGACATAAATCAAATTTTGAAGCAAAAATACAAAAATACCCCGAAACTTATTTTTTTGATTTTTTCTTTTTATTTCCGGAAGGTTTTGATTGAGAAACCAGTTTGTGATATTTGCGTTCGCGTAACCACCACATTAATGGTCCCAGAGCCATAACTCCGATTATTTCGGAAACAACGGCATAACTCAGATCTTTTTGTGTAAATGTCCAATTCCATGCAAAAATTTTGGAAAAAACCACTACCATTATGGCATAGGTAGTGCCGGTAACAATTGAAAATTTAACAGCGCCTTGTTC
>JAMONO010000167.1 GCA_027065715.1 Flavobacteriales bacterium | reverse complement strand
CAAAATAGAAAAAACAACCTAAATTGACAGAATGAGCTAACAGCAGTGTCGTGTCATTTCGAACGAAGCGACAGCAAAGTGAAAAATCTAATTCAATAGACCGACACAAAAACAAAGATTGCCACGGGGCTCGTGCCTCGCACCTTGCAATAACAACACGCTGTTAATCAGTATATTAAATAACAAAGTGTGTCATTTCGAACGCAGTGAGAAATCTTATTTAGTAACCTTCAATTTCAATTGGCATACATATATTCTTTAAATCCGTGCAAATCCCGAAGCGCACGCAAAACAAGTCCGTAGCAATCAATAAATCGTTGTGTAACAACCACAGATGAGCAATAACAACTAACAGCCATTTACATTTAATTCACAGCAGAACCATACAAGCTAACAAATATTTCAAATTACTATCAAATATTTGTTACAAAACCAAGTCGTAAAAAAAAATCTTAAACATAATATAATTTATTAAAATTCAGTTTTTTATAAAATATTTACTTGTAATCATAATCAAACTACAATATAATCCGATTTTTAATTTCATTGCTTTTTATGATAAAAATCAGTTTTTATTCGTTTTTTAAAAACTACTTTTGAGCAACAAAAATCAAGTATTCATGAGAAATAAACCAAATAGAAATAGAGAAATGGAACAACTTTTTACTCATGCCGAGCCTTGGGAAAATTGGGAAAGTCAATTGGTTTTCGGTAGTATAGCAATAGCTGTCATCGGATTGATTGTATTAGCCGTTTTAATCAATATTTTTATTTTATAAAATGAAAACACTCCACTACGATTTGAGTTATGATCAATCGCACTGGATTTGTAAAGGTGACGATGTGCAATTTAGAGTTGCCGATTTGAATGATTTGGATATGGAACTTCGCAATTATTTGGTCAAAAAATATCAAAAAGGAAATTTTAAAATCAAAATGTATTTCGATTTTGAACATTTTCCTTTGTGGTTGCGTCAATATATGGCACATTATTTTAACCGTGAATTAATATATCAACTATAAAAAATTATCTCATGCAACAAACAAACAAAAAATGGTATAGCGGTATGTTTAGCAATGAAGACTGGTGGTCGGCATGGCTCGGTCTTTTCTTTTTTGCTTTGGGTTTGCTCAGTATTTGGGGTTTGGACGTAGTCGGTTGGATTGCCAAGCCCAAAACATGGGAATTTAGTAATCTGATGAATGATTTCTCGTGGTCAAAAATCTTGAAAACCTCTTCAAAAAATTACCACGATCTACATCCGCTACTGTCATTGTTTATAACTTATTTTGTCTTTTTAAGCTTGACTTCAATCGGAGCTTACTTTCAAAAACTAAATATCAAAAAATACATTACCGGCTTTACGGTTATTTTCTTTTTGACTTGGTTTGCATGGATTGTGGGGCACGAAGCACATCTTTCGGCAATTGATGCTTTGGTTAAGAAGCACAATTATTACAAAGAATTCAATTTGACTTGGGGCTTACAACTCGGAGGAGGTGCTTCGTATATGTTAGCTTTGATTATTGGCTTGCTCATCGGTAACTTTTTCAAAGGATTTGCCGCCAAAATCAAAGAAGCCGCCAAGCCCGAATGGTTTATCAAAACCGGTATCGTACTGCTCGGTATCAAATTGGGAATGATGACGATGAAAGCCGCCGGCTTCACCTACGAATTGACTTTGGCGGGCGCTGCCGCCGCTTTTGTGGCTTATCTTTTGTTTTGGCCTATCGTCTATTATATCGGACGAAAATATTTTAAACTCAATCGCAACTCGGCAGCTGTTTTATCTTCGGGTATTTCCATTTGCGGTGTTTCGGCTTCGATTGCAACTGCCGGTGCCATCAAAGCCAAACCGGTCATACCGATTGCGGTTTCTACATTGATACTTATTTTTGCCATGTTTGAACTGGTTGTTTTGCCTCCGGTTTATACCAATTTGGCACCCAACGAACCCATTGTAAACGGTGCCGCCATGGGAATGACCGTAAAAACCGACGGTGCAGATGCCGCTGCCGGTGCTATTCTCGACGAACTAATGATTTCAAAACACTTGAAAAAAACAGGCGAACATTGGGAAGAAGGTTGGATACTCAGTGCCGCTTTGCTAACCAAAATTTGGATTGACATTTTTATAGGTATCTGGTCATTCGTATTGGCTTGGGTTTGGATACGTAATGTCGAAAACAAAACCGCCAAAGAAAAAATACCAAAGTCCGAAATATGGTTTCGCCTACCCAAATTTGTCATGGCATATATGTTGGTATGGGTGATATATTTGGGTTTGATGTATTTCTTTCCCGACGTATTGTCGTATGCCAAAACAGGCGGAAATATTGTTCAAGGTTCTTTTAGAAAACTGATGTTTATGCTTACGTTTTTGAGTATTGGAGTTATTACCGATTTTAGCAAACTTAGAGGTATGGGACGTTTGGCGGTTTTGTATGCCATAGCCTTATTTGCCATTATTGCGCCTATTGCTTATGCCGTTGCCTATCTTTTTCATCACGGCATGTTACCTCCCGTAGCAAAATAAATTAACCTACCGGAACATAGAACAGTTATACCAAAATAACCATACCTAACTTGTTCTGTTATGTATCCTTTCTGCGGTTTCGCCGGTGGCGAAACCGCAGATTTTTTTAATACCAAACATTCACAAAAAGTTTTATATAATCAAAACTTGTTGCAAGCAATAATAAAGTTCGCACTGCTCATAATCAAAACCGTTTGATACACAATACCTATGTCAGTTCAATTGCGTCTTAAACAGACAATTTTTACTTATTATTACGCATAATATAATTCAAAATTTTCTTCATTAGGTGCACTCTATCTCTACCGTAAACATTATGTTTTGCCATAGGATACAAATAAAAATCCATTTGTATTTCGTTTTTGATTGCTTCGCGTTGTAAAGCAATATTGTGCTGGGGAACAACTACATCGTCTTGATAGCCGTGAATGGTTAGCAATTTGCCTTTGAGATTTTTTATTTTGTTTAATACGGAGGTTTGTTTAAACCCATCGGGGTTTTGTTGATAAGTATCCATGTATCGTTCGCCATACATAACTTCATACCATTTCCAATCGGTAACCGGACCACCGGCCACACCTGTTGTAAACACATCGGGATATGTAGTCATTAACGACGAAGTCATAAATCCGCCGAAACTCCAACCGTGCACGGCTATTCTATTTGCATCGACAAAAGCCAATGATTTTAAATATTCGACACCGTGCAATTGATCTTTCATTTCAACGACACCGAGCCGACGATGTATTACACTTTCAAAATCAAATCCCCGTTCTGCAGAACCATGTCCATCGACCGTAAAAACAAGATAACCTTTAGACGCCAACCAGGGCATCCACAAAGGAGCACCGCCTAACCAACTATTGGTAACCAATTGTGCATGCGGTCCGCCGTAAACATATACCAATACGGGATATTTTTTGTTGGGATCAAAATCTGCCGGTTTAAACATTCGAGCATAAAGTTTATCACCGTATTCACCCGTTATGCTAAACATTTCGGGTTTGGGATTGATATTGTAGTTTGCTACCGGATTTTCGGCTAATAGCAGTTGTTTTATAATTTTTCCTTTGTTATTTATTAAAAGAATCTTTCCGGGAATATTTACATTTGAATAACTATCGAGGATGTACTTTCCGTCATCACTCAGTTGAACGTAATGCTGACCCTTTTCGGGGGTCAAATCTTTTATTTTTCCGTTGCGGGTATTTATTTTAAACAAACGATTGTCACGCGGATCGTTTCCGGTTCCGGTTACATACACAAACTTTCCGTTGTGCGAAAATCCCAAAATATCATTACTTACCCATTTATTGCTTGTTAATTGTTTCAATAATTTGCCGGTTGTATCATACATATACAAATTCATAAAACCGTCTCGTTCGCTCAAATATATAAACCTGTCTTTTCCATCCGGAATAAAATAAGCCGGATGTTCGGGTTCAACCCATTTATCGTTGGTTTCTTCAAACAAAGTTTGCAAAAAAACACCGGTTTGTGCATCGTATTTGTTAAACCACATGTGATTTTGGTCGCGATTGATCTCTGCCAAATAAATAAATTTTTCGTTCGGACCCCAAGTTAAATTGGTAGCATAGTGTTCTTTTCCCGCTTTGTCAAAGAGTTGTAAATAAATGGTTTTGCCGGTTTGCAAATCATATACACCAACAGCAGGTTCTTCGCTACCCCGTCCGTTCATCGGGTATTTAATATTATGTAATTTGGCCGGTGTAACGCTTATATCCACCAAAGGATAATCGTCCACATGAGATTCGTCTTTTTGATAAAATGCCAATTTTTTTCCTTTGGGGGACCAAAAAGTTCCTTTGGTAATACCAAATTCACTACGAGCTATAGCTTGACCGCTTACAATATTCGGGTCTGTATTAACCGCTACGGGAATTTTCGAATTGGTGACATGCCCCACATACAAATTATTATTTAAGGTATATGCCACATACATATTTTGATAACAAAAATCTTGGTTTTCGGCACCTTCGGGCAATTTAATACTTTGATAGGTTTTTTGATGATAACGATACAATATTATTTCATTTTTTCCCGAAAACTGAATAAAATCATCGGTTGCCGTTTCTACATAAGGCAAACGTTTACGATCGGTAAAAACCGTAGTAAAATCCGATTTGGTTATGGTATAAACCGTTTTGTTTTCGATATTTTTAAAGATAATTTGCCCGTTGTTTTGATACAAAAATTTATCGGAATTTTTTAGCCATTGCAAATTTCGTAAGTTTTTGGGATACAAACCTTTGTAATAACCTAGCACGGCATCATCAAGGTTGAGTTCTTTTTGTTGTGCATTTACCGAAAAAGTAAATATAAGAAGGTATAAAAATATTTTTTTCATATCGTTTGTTTTTTTACAATTTAACTAATATCTGAGATTTATGCGAAAATAAGGATAAAATCTCAATAATCATGATATCGTTTCGGATTTTACTGCCCGTATCATTTCTCTTTTTCCGGGTGGTCCGGCAACTCGATTTACCTCAAAGCCCGCAGCTTGCATGGTGCGACGCACTTTGCCTTTTGCCGAATAGGTTACCAATATGCCCTTTTCGGACATCGAGTTGTATAACTTTTTAAAAACTTCAAATGTCCACATTTCGGGTTGTTTGTCGGGAGCAAAAGCATCGAAATATATCAAATCGAATTTATTAACAGGTTGATAATCAATTAAATCTACTTTCCTTTTGCACAATACAAAGTTATCATTCAAAATCACATTTTCGTCCCATGCAGCATGATGTATGCGTTCAAAAATAATTTTTTCGGCTCCACTGTCAAACGAGTTTAATTGTTCGATGATATCCAATGACAAAGGATATTTTTCCAAACTTTCATAATAAATTTTTCGATTATTTTTTTGATGTTCCAAATATGTCAAAAACACATTTAAGCCCGTTCCGAAACCCACCTCCAAAATATTGATGGCGGATTGTTTGATGAAATGATAACCTGCCCCGATATAAACATGTTCCGATTCGGTTCGTGCACCGAATTTTGAATGATAAGTTTCATTCAAATCGGGCAGGAAAAGACTTTTTGACCCGTCACGGGTATTTATCACCTCTATTTTCATATATCAAAATAAACTGTTTTTTTAGATTATTTTTGTGAATTTGCAAAGAATAAACTTAAAAACCTACTAAAATCCAAATGATTTTTAAATTCACATTTAATTATCAAAAACAGGCAAATATATTACATTATTCTTAGTTTTTTTAAATATTTTTTTGTAAATTTGTAACAACTTAATCTCATTCAACTATGACGTCAGAAGTAAAAAACAATATCGTTATTGAAAAAACAGCTCATTCCAAACTATCGCAAGCCGATTTTTCACATTTGGTTTTCGGTAAACTTTTTTCCGACCACATGTTGGTAGCCGATTATATCGACGGCAAATGGCAAACTCCAAAAATTATGCCTTATCAGCCCTTGCCATACGAACCTTCGGCAAAAGTTTTTCATTACGGTCAAGCTGTATTTGAAGGCATGAAGGCATATAAAGATGTAAACGGTCAAGTTTTTTTATTTCGACCCGAAGAGAACTTTAAACGCATGAACAATTCAGCCAAAAGGCTGGGCATGCCTCCCATACCCGAAGCATATTTTTTGCAAGGTATTAAAGAATTAGTCAAACTGGACAAAGATTGGATACCTACCGGTCCGGGCGAATCTTTATATATCAGACCGGTTTACATTGCAACCGAAAATGCCGTTGCCGCCTCACCTTCCAATTCTTACAGATTTATGGTAATGACTTCACCTGCGGGAAAATACTATTCGGGAGACGTAAAAGTTAAAGTAGAAGACAAATTTAGTAGAGCTTGTGACGGCGGTGTCGGTTATGCCAAAGCAGCCGGTAACTATGCAGCCCAATTTTACCCGACCGAAAAAGCCAAAAAAGAAGGTTTTCAACAAATCATTTGGACTGATGCCCGCGAACATAAATACTTGGAAGAAGCAGGAACCATGAATATCTTTTTTCGCATAGGCGATAAACTTTTAACTGCACCTACCGTGCCACAAAGCAGCCGTATCCTCCCCGGTGTAACCCGAAAAAGCATCATACAACTGGCAGAAGACAACGGCGTAGAAGTTGAAGTGCGTCCTATTGAGATAAATGAAATAATAGAAGCCGCTCAAAACGACAATTTGAAAGAAATATTCGGTGCCGGAACTGCCGCAACAGTATTGCCCATAAGCGGTATCAAATACAAAGATTTTTATACCGATTTACCTCAATTAAAAGACAGCTATGCCGAACGATTCAAAAAAATGCTAATGGATATTCAATATAACCGCACCGATGACCCTTACGGGTGGCGCGTGCCTGTCCTATAAAATTTATAATCCCTGCCTTAACAACAGCAGGGATTTTTATTACGTAAATATCGTATTTTTGATTGTGGAACAATATTTGAATTAAATTTTTAAAAAAAATCTTGATGAAATACGAAAAAGCACTTCAAAATTTACACACTAACGGGTATCTGGCAATGCCCGTATCACCCAAAATCAATTTGGTTCATGAAATCAATCGATTACGCAAAGAAAAAAATGTGGTAATATTGGCACATTATTATCAAGTTCCCGAAATACAAGATATAGCCGACTTTGTCGGCGACAGCTTGGCTCTGGCACAAGCTGCCGCCCGAACACAAGCCGATATGATACTGTTTGCCGGAGTGCACTTTATGGCGGAAACAGCCAAAATACTCAATCCGAACAAAAAAGTGCTACTCCCCGATTTGCTGGCAGGTTGTTCCTTAGCCGAATCTGCTCCCAAAGACCAATTTGAAGCTTTTAAAGCCAAACACCCCGATCATATTGTTGTATCGTATGTCAATACTTCCGCCGAAATAAAAGCCTTAACCGATATCGTTTGCACCTCGTCAAATGCCGAAAAAATAATTAACTCCATACCCAAAAACAAACCTATTATTTTTGCACCCGATAAAAATTTAGGCTCGTATTTAATCAAAAAAACAGGTAGAGATATGTTGCTTTGGGACGGTGCCTGTGAAGTGCACGAAGAATTTTCGTTGGAAAAAATTCTGGAACTCAAAAAAGAATATCCCGAAGCCAAAATAATTGCCCACCCCGAATCGCGAGACTATATTTTGGATATTGCCGACTACATCGGTTCTACTTCGGGTTTGTTAAACTACGTCCAAAGCAACAAAGCCAAAAGCTTTATCATTGCAACAGAATCGGGCATTTTGCACAAAATGAAACAAGTGGCACCCGACAAAATACTTATCCCCGCTCCTCCGATAAACGACGGTTCGGGCTGTGCTTGCACCGAATGTCCGTATATGAAACGCAACAGTCTTGAAAAAATATACCTTGCGCTGCAATACGAATTACCCGAAATTAAAATAGAAGAAGACTTGCGTCAAAAAGCCCTTGTGTCCATACAACGTATGTTAGACTTGTCATAAATGGCAGGATTTTATTTCGCATGAAAAAAACGTTACCGGACTTAATCAAAATTGTTAAAAAAATATAAAATATATTAAATTTCAACTAAAAATTACATGATAAATTAAAAAAATAATCAAAAAATATTGTAATTTTGTCGTAAACCTAAAATTGTTATTGTTATGAAAAGAACTTTACTTATTTTAATCTTATTTAACCTTATTTATTCGACACACGCACAAGACATCGATGCATACATTTCGCAAATTGCCAAACAAATTAACAATGTCAACAGCGGCAAATACGAATTTCAACAAGAGTTATCGGCGGTAGGTCAGGGAATTGTAACCTTACAAATTACCAAAGTGGACAGCAAAGGCAAAAGTAAGCTTACTTCCTATCAATTTAATTTGGCGGATATCGACAAAAATACCGTTAGAACCAAAACCCAAAAAGATGTAATTACGGTGCAAATTTATACCGCCAAAAAACAAAAGTTAATCAAAAAAACCATCGATAACGAAAAAAACTCTTATGTCAATTCTTTGCAAATATACGCAACCGATATTGACAACGGAAGAGCCATTGCCGATAACATAAAGAAAGCCATTGCCCCGGCTAAAAAATTAATAGAAAACAACCTGTCATTGCAAGGATACGATGACCGTTTGGAATGGTTGCAAAACAATATAACCGATGTGGATTTGGGAGACAAACAATTTACCCAAAATTTTAATGTCAGAAATACCTATCCGGGAGCAATTAGTTTTAATAAAATCAGTCATTCGGGCAAAAATGAAAAAAATCGAAACTATATTTTCAACTTATCGGGACTTGATCCGAAACATATAAATTTTGAAATAAAAGGCAATATTTTTGCACTTAAAATCGGAACAAAACACAACGAAAAAATTATCAAAGTTATTGAAAACAATCAACCCAAATCGTTTACCAACAAATTTACAATAGTCTGTCAAAACATTGAGCAAGCCCGCAATATGCAAAAAGTTTTAAACGATATTATTCCGTTGGCGGAAAAATCTTTTGGCAACAGTTTACCACAAGTTGAAAATACCGAAGGTGCTTATTCTATTATTAATGATTTAATCGCATCGGTTGAAGACACAAAAACAACCTATCAACAAAATTTTGAAGGTGATTGCATAGTTCATTTTACACAAAATATCGAATTGGGAAATAAAAACACACAAAACCAATACGAATTCAATTGGATTGACATCAATAAAAATCAATTGAAAATAAAACCCAAAGGAAGTTTTTTGATATTGGAAATCAAAACCAAAAAAGGCAAAAAATATATTAAATACATCAAAAACGGACAACCGGTAAATTATACCAACAGCATAAACATATATCTACCCGAGATAGATAAAACATTGATAGTTCAAAAAACCATCCGTAAAACGATAAGAATTTGTAACGACAAAGTTAAAAAAGACACCCAACAACCACTTACCAAAGAGCAAGCTCTTCAAATATTAACAGAACATGTCAAAAATTTTGAAAACGGTAAAATAGCTTACGAACAACAATTGAAACTACAAGAAAACAACCAAAAACTACACTACAAAAGAATAGAAGCCGGAGGCAAAACTTCAAAAGAATTGATTTATGAAGTAAACACCAAAGACCTTAACCCGAGAAATATAGAAATAAAAGTTTCGGGCAAAAACATCAACGTTACGGTAAAAACCAATCACCTCGAAAAAGTCATACAATATTACAAAGACGGAAAAATTCAAGCTTATCAAAACAAATTCGAAATACCTGCACCCGATATCGAAACAGCCCGAAAAATAAGCAGTGCACTTAGCATAATTGCCAAATAACAAATTATAACAAATAAATTACTTTTTAATACTCACTTCAAACATGCTTTGGAGTGAGATTTTTATTATTAAAATTGACAGGCGACAAACAAACCAATCATTAAAAAAAAAAATTAATGCCAGTATAGTTTTTGACAAAAGATATTAACAAATAGTTAAAGACAGTTCAAAATTGTATTATAATTTGTAACTTTGAGTAATGTAAAAAAAAAATAAAAATGAAGAAAATCAATTTATTTCTGATACTATTTATCAGTCTCAGTCTTTTCGCCCAACAAGGCGAAGGTGGTATGTGGATGCCCAATACCATCAAACAAGTTGAAGCCGACATGCAACAAATGGGTTGCCTGATATCAGCCGAAGATATTTGGAACAATGAAACTCCGAGCATAAAAGACGCCGTAGTTCAATTGGGCAACGGTTGTACTGCCGAAGTAATGTCCGACAAAGGTTTGATTTTTACCAATCACCATTGCGGCTACGATGCCATACAAAAACTATCTACCATGGAACACAACTACTTGGAAGACGGTTTTTGGGCAAAATCCTTTGACGAAGAACTCCCCGCCGAAGGTTTAACCGTAACTTTTATAGATGATATGATCGATGTAACCGACAAAGTCTTATATGGAGTTACCGACCAAATGACCGCTCAAGAAAGACAATCGACCATAGATAAAAACATTGCTCAAATCAAAAAACAAATACCCCAAGATAAATTTCACAATATCAAAATAAAACCATTTTTTAAAGGCAATCAATACTATATGATTAAACGTATTACCTTTTATGACATACGTTTGGTCGGTACACCACCGGCAAGTTTAGGCAAATTTGGCGGTGATACCGATAACTGGATGTGGCCGCGTCATACTATCGATTTCTCTATTTTTAGAATTTATGCCAATGACCAAAACGAACCGGCAGATTATTCACCCGACAACAAACCTTACAAACCCAAAAAATATTTCAAAATCAACTTGGACGACTTACACGAAGACGATTTTACCATGGTGGTAGGTTTTCCCGGCAGAACTACCGAATATTTAACCTCTTATGCCGTTGCCCAAAAACAAGATTTACGTAACCCCGCACACGTAGCCGTACGCGAAATATCTTTGGGTATTATGGACAAAAAAATGGCAAAAGACCCCGCCATGAAACTCAAATTGGCTTCAAAACACGCCGGATTGGCTAACTATTGGAAATTTTTTATAGGCGAAAGTCGCGGTTTGAAAAAATTTCATGCAGTCGAAGCCAAACAACAATATGAAAAAGAGTTCATGAAACGCGTCAATTCCAATCCTCAATGGAAAACACAATATGCCGACATCTTGCCTCAATTAAAAGAACTCTACAAACAATTGGAACCTTATGCCGTAGCACAAGATTATACTTCCGAAATTTTCGGACGAAATATCGATTTGCCTAATATCGTCGGTATTGTCAATCAATTATACAGCACTGCCCAAACACAAGGCGGCGATGCTTATTTTAATTTTGTAACCCCCAAAGGCAAAAAAATTAAAGATTTGTATAAAGATTATATCAATAATCATATTCTTAAAGATTATGACAAAGAAACCGACCAAGAAATTTTTGCCGCCCTAATAGACTTTTATCGCAATAACGTAGATGAAAAATACATCAGCCCCGAACTTCAAAAAGCCCTGACCGATAAAACTCCCGAACAATTAGCCGCTTATTTATATAATAATTCAATCCTTGCCGACAAGCAATCATTGGAAAAACTTTTTAGTGCCGACAACTTTAAAATTTTTGCCGATGCTCTATCCAAAGACCCTGCTTATCAACTGCTCACTGCACAGCAAAAGTGGACCGACGAAAAACTGTCAAAACCTGTCAATGAAATCAATGTAAAAATAAACAAATTGATGAGCAAATACATGAAAGCTCAAATGGAAGTTTTCAACGAGCGTCCCTTCTACCCCGATGCCAATTTTACCATGCGCGTAGCCTATGGAAAAGTTAAAGGTTATGAACCGCGTGATGCCGTATTTTACAAACCTTTTTCGCACATGTATGGCATCTTGGAAAAATACAAACCGGGCGATTTGGAATTTGACCTTCCGCAAGATTTTATCCAATTGGCTAAAACCAAAGATTACGGCAAATATGCCGCACAAGACGGCACATTGGTTATCGATTTCTTATCGACCAACCACATTACCGGAGGCAACTCGGGCAGTCCGGTTATCAATGCACGCGGCGAACATATCGGTTTGGCTTTTGACGGCGTTTGGGAAGGACTTATGGAAGATGTTTATTTCAGACCCGAAGTATCACGAAGCATAACCGTTAAAGACAATGCCGTTTTATTTATCATTGACAAATATGCACACTGCAATCACATAATGAATGAATTGACCATAGTCAGCCACAAAAATCAAAAACCCGTTCAAAAAGCAAAGAAAAAGAAAAAACGCAAAAAATTCTTGGGCATCTTCTAATTGTTTTATTAAATAAAATAAGAAAGCTGCCCGTAAACCTGCTTACAGGCAGCTTTTTTTATAAAATATTAGTCTATGAATACAAAAGCACTCCTAACCGTATTGTTACTCATCGCCTCCAACACATTTATGACTTTGGCATGGTATGGACATCTCAAATTTTCGGAATGGAAATGGTTTCAAAAAACCGGCTTAATCACCATAATTTTGATAAGTTGGGCTATTGCACTATTTGAATACATATTTCAAGTGCCTGCCAACCGAATAGGTTTCAAAGGTAACGGCGGACCTTTTAGCCTTGTACAACTCAAAGTAATTCAAGAAGTTATAACATTGGTGATTTTTAGCCTGTTTACCTTGTTATTTTTTAAACAAGAAAGCCTTAAATGGAATCATATTATTGCCTTTTTTTTTCTTATTTTAGCTGTATATTTTATGTTTAAAAAATAACAATATGCGAAAACTCATCGTGTTTATACTCTATATAGGTTTGTTGCAAAACGCACAAGCACAAATCAAATTTCGTTACGGATTAACTGCCGGTCTTAATTTGTCATCGGCTATTTTGCCCGACTTAAAAGTCAATACCAATATCAATTCTATCTTACAAGGTGAAGATGTTGTTAAAGGTGCTCCGCAATTGGCAGATTTTGTGGCTCTATACAAAGCCGGTATTTTTTTTCGACTTGACGGGGGTATCGGTTCGTTAAAACTTAATGTCAATTACACCAGAACCAATATACATGAAGATATAAATACCGACATATTCAACATCAATGCTTTGGACATCGACTTAAATTATCTCGATTTTGATATCACTTACAATCTTAATCTTTTTAAACACTTTTATATATCCGCCGGTTATGTGCCTTCACTCCTACTCGACCATGAAGGCAATTTAAACATCAATGATTTTGACCAACGACTACTTGCCGGCATAGGCTTTCGTTTTGCCAACGGAGCCACTATCGACTTTAATGCTGTTGCCGGAATTGTCGAAATTATCGACGGCTCATACATTCACAATATTATGATACCCATAACCATAAATATACCGTTAAATAAATAATGCAAAAAGCCAAAAAACTTTTAGCCGAATACATTCCCCAAGCTGCTGTCGATGAGGTTGTCAAACTACTTTATGATCACAAAGAATTGTACTTAAAGATAACCCGACAACGCACCACCAAATTGGGAGATTACAAAAAAATAAACAAGTTGCAACATCGCATAACCATAAACTACAATTTAAACCCCTATCAATTTTTGCTGACTTTATTGCACGAAGTAGCACACTTTTTAACCTACAAAAGATATGGAACACATATAAAACCACATGGCAACGAATGGAAACAAACTTTTTCAAAACTCTTACAAAATTACATAAAGCCCGAAATTTTTCCGAAAGAATTGTTACCCGCTTTACAAAAATATGCCCGAAATCCCAAAGCCTCAACCGCCGGCGACGGAGATTTGTATCTTCTATTATCACAATACAATACTCGACAAAATCCGAATGCCAAATACATTTTTCAATTACAAACCGGACAAATATTTGCCTTACCCAACGGCTCCAGATACCAATTGCAAGAAAAAAGACGCACCCGATACAAATGTCTTCGCCTCGACAATCAAAAAATATATTTGATACATCAAAACGCCGAAGTCTATCCCATCAATTCAAATAAACAAAATGAAAACCATACTTAGTTGGAGCTCAGGCAAAGATGCCGCCTATACCCTACATCGGTTATCGCAAGCAGGAACCAAACCCGATTTGCTTTTAACAACCGTTAATCAAGATTTTCAACGTGTTTCCATGCACGGTTTACGCATCAAACTGTTAGAAAAACAAGCCAATGCCTTACAAATTCCTCTATACCAAATACCCTTGCCAAAAGATGTCGATATGTCCGGCTATAATCAAAGCATGCAAAAACACTTGCAATACTTAAAAAATAAAGGTTTTGACACCATGATTTTCGGTGACATTTTTTTAGAAGACTTGAAAAAATACCGTATTGAACAACTCAATAAAGTGCAATTCAAAACCCGATTTCCGCTTTGGCAAAAGGACACCCGAAAACTTGCACTGGAAATCATTGATAACGGTATTGAAGCCATAGTGGTTACTGTCAATGCCAAATTGCTCGACAATAGTTTTGTCGGTAGAAAATTTGACCGAAGTTTTTTAAACGACTTACCTCAAACGGTAGATTGGTGCGGTGAAAACGGCGAATTTCATACTTTTGTTTACAACAGTCCGCAATTTATAAATCCAATCCGATTTGCAACAGGCAAAAAAACCTTTAAATCTTATAAACCTTGCACCAAATCCGACCAAAATTCTTACCAAAAAAAGGCTACTCATACTAACGACAAGTGGGACACCGGTTTTTGGTATATCGATGTATTGTGTGACTAAACCATTAGGTTCTGTAACTATTTGATTTATGATATTATACCAAATTGTTTTATATAAAATTCCTCACCCTAATTTATTAAGATGAGGAATTATAAGTAATTCGAATTAAGAATAATTATTTTTTACACTTACCATATTTTTTAAACTCTTTGGCTCTAAATTTTCCGTCATAAAATTCACCCATTCCGGCTCCTTTTACGGTATAAATAGTATTATTAGATGGATTGTATAAAATTTTTGCAAACATTACCCTTGCTGCAGCTTTTCCCGCAATACCGGTAGGAACAACTACACCAACAATCTTATCTTCTTGGTTGTCAATAATTTTTTCAAGTTCATCATGAGGAATTGCATGAACTTTTCCTTTGCTGTAATTGGCATTTATTTTACTTAAATTGGCGTTTTTGGGTAAACTTTCTTTGGCTAAATATATGTCCCCGTTAAGATTGTTGCAATTTTTTTTAGCCATTTCTTTGGCATATTTCAAAAAAGTAAGTTTCTTTTTTTTGTTTTTTACTATATAGTCAATATGCTTTTTCATCAATCTGAAAGTCAATTCCATGTTTGTGGGAGTAAGTCTATAAAAATTTTTTCCAAAAGAGGGAACAAAAAAACTGTAATCTACCTTGTATTTTCCTTTTTCTATTCTGCTGTAATTTATGGTTGGTATGCTGGCGTCTGTATTTTCAAAAAATCCTCTTTGATTTTCATAATTTTTTTTACTCTCACTATACCATAGAACTACATATTTTTTTTGTTTTTTTAGTTTTTTATAATTTTTGTTATATTCTTTTCTTGACATATATTCAACTTTGGGATGAAAGTTTAAATATTTTTCTACCAGTTTCTTAATATTTGTATTGTAGGTTTCTACAAAATTTTTTCTTTCTTCAATTGCTTCTTTTATTTTTTTAATTCTTTTGGGTCTTTTTGTTTTTGAAAGTTTTTTCTCCAATTTTTGCATATTCTTTTGGTCGATTTCTTCGGTAATGACTAGCAGCGGACGTTTTTTTATCAACTTATAATCGGAGTATTTGGCATACGTTACTTGTGCTTTTGTGTTAAAAACACCTGCAATGATAAGAGTGATTAAAATAAGATAATTTTTGATTTTCATAATAATTAATTTTAAAGTTAATATAAAATTTTCAAAAAAAACCTACAAAAACAATACCTGTTTTTGTAGGTTATGATTTTTTCAAGCAATTTTTGTATTAAATATCATCAAAATCGACGTCGGTAAAGTCATTGGTTGATAAATTTTCTTCTTTTTCTGCGGCATCTTCTTGTGCTTCGGTATTTTCTTCAACCGGTTTTTCATCTGCTACCGGATTAAAATCCTTTTGATGTCTTTCTGAAATTACCTCTTCGCCTTTTTCTTGAATAATGAAGTCGGTAACATCGTTTAACAGTTCTTTAAACTTACCAAAATCTTCTTTATACAAATAGATTTTGTGCTTTTTGTAACTGAAAGTTCCGTCTTCATTCATATTTTTCTTACTCTCGGTAATGGTAAGATAGTAATCGCCAGCCTTAGTTTCTCTTACGTCAAAGAAATAGGTTCGTCGTCCGGCTCTAAATACTTTAGAGTAGATTTCTTCGGGTTTGGTGTATTCTTTTTCACTCATTTTCCAACTTTCTTTTATAATTTTTATGCTACAAAGCTAATAAAAAAATATTTGAAACAAAAAATATTTTTTTTGGTTTTTTGTAGAATATTAAACTAAATTTGCAAATCATTTGAAAACATTGATATGCTAAACAGAAGGAATATACGTTCGAAGGTTATGCAAGCGGCTTTTGCCATGCAACAATCGGGTTCGGATAATTTGCCGCAACAAGAAAAATTGTTGTTTTTGAGTTTCGACAATATTTACAAACTTTATATTCTGCAACTTTTATTGTTGGTTGAATTAAAAAAAAAGGCGGAAGAAGAAATTCAAATCGGCTTACAAAAAAACTTTCCCACCGAAGAAGAAAAAAATCCCAATTACAAATTTGTCAATAATCAAATCTTAAATCTTTTAGAAAACAATACTTTTTTAAACGAATATAAGAAAAAATACAAACTCGACAAATGGGAACTCGATAAAGAATTGGTCAATTTGATTTGGAAAAAATTGAAAAACAGTCGATTATATAAGCAATATATGGCTTATAACAAACAAACTTTTCAACAAGATAAAGAATTTGTTTTGGAATTATACAAAAATTTTATCGCTCCCGAAGTCAAGTTGCACGAATCATACGAAGCCGACGAAAGTCACTGGGCGGACGATATAGCCATAGCCAATACTTTGGTTATGAAAACCATAAGCGCTTTAAAAGAAAATACACCTTTTTACAACTTGCCTGCTTTGTTTAAAGATGAAATGGATAAAGAATTTGCCAAAGATTTGTTTAGAAAAATTATTTTAAACGATGAAAAACTCGCCGGTTTACTCAAAGGAAAAACTCCCAATTGGGAATATGACAGAATTTCGGAAATTGACAAATTGATAATGAAAATGGGCATAACCGAGTTTTTGTTTTTTCCTTCCATACCGCCCAATGTCAGCATCAACGAGTATGTCGAAATAGCCAAAGAGTTTTCAACTCCCAAAAGCAATGTTTTTATTAACGGCGTTTTGCACAATGTTTTAAAAGATTTGCAAAAAAAAGGCGAATTGCAAAAAAATGCACGCGGAGCTTTAAAAAAATAATTATGTTTAACCCAAAAAAATATATCGAAATGAAAAAAACAGCCATTCTAATCAGTTTGTTATTTTTGCTGCTTGCTGCCTGCAATAATGATAATCCGGCTCAAAAAATCAAAGAAGAAAATGTAGAAAAAGCCAAACAAAAAAGAGCAGAACTCAATAAGTTTCCCGAAATGAAATTTGAAACTCGTGAAATTGATTTCGGTACACACAATGAAGGCGAAATATTAGATACGGTTTTCAAATTTACCAATACCGGCGAAGTTCCGTTGGTAATAACCAATGTTAAAACCAGTTGCGGTTGCACCACTCCCTATTGGCCCAAAAAACCCATTCAACCCGGTGAAAGCGAACAAATTAAAGTGAGATTTAATACCAATCACAAACCCGGCAAACAAACCAAAACCATTACCATACATGCCAATACCAAAAATTTAACCGAAGTAATTCGTATTAAAGCATACAATATACCAAAAGATAAAAAAGGAAAAGAAAAACTCGATAAAGTCAATAAAATTTTAAACAACAAATTGACGCCGGAGCAATTAAAAATAAAATAAAAAAACAATGTTTTATCGGCGCTGTCTCAAAATTTATTCCGGTTTTTATCTATTCCGGTAGCTTTTGAGACAGTTATTTTTTTACAATATACGTATGAGAGCTCAAAAACAATTTCAAACCGCCTTGTATTTTTTGACAGCCATAGCATTGCTCGGGGTAGTATTGCGAACGGTTCCGGTATATCCTTTGCCGATTAAATATACCAATTACCTCCATGCTCACTCCCATGTGGCATTTTTGGGTTGGTTACACGGTGCTTTTGTCGGTTTAATTTCATACATTTTTTTAAAAGACCGACTTCAAACCAAAACCTTTCGATTGATATATCTATTTACCGTCTCAAATGTAGTCGGAATGTATTTTTCTTTTCCCATACAAGGTTATAAATTGTTTTCCATTTTGTTTTTGTCTTTGTTTTTGATAGGTACCTATTTGTTTACTTGGTATTTTTTTAAAAACAAACAACATACAACCCATTTTCCGGCAACCTACCGATTTGTCAAAACAGGTTTGATTTTGCAATTATTATCAAGCATCAGTCCTTGGTCATTAGGCATTGTAATCAAATTGTTAGGCAAAGATTCTCCTTACTACAAATACGACATTTTTTATTATCTACACTTTCAATACAACGGTTGGTTTTTGTTTGCCCTTGTAGGTTTGAGCTTATATCTATTGGAACGACGCAATATAAGTTTACCGCAAAAAAAAGTGCAACAATTGTATGGCTTGTTGCTAACGGCTGTCTTTTTCGGATATTTTTCAAATACCTTGTGGAATAAACCGGGACTTATTTTTAATTTTCTCGCCATAATAGGCGGTGCAGCCGAAATTGGAGCATTTTTTGTGTTTTTGCTGATTATAAAAAGATATTATCGTTATTTACAACATCAAATTTCGGTTTTTTCATATAAAATTTTGCAATTGATTTTATTTACCTTTATGCTCAAAGCCGTTTTGCAATTTATGGGTTCTTTTCAATATTATGCCGACTTGAGTTATCACATCAGAGATTTTATAATCGGATATTTACATTTGATCATGTTGGGCATATTTACTCCTTTTTTGCTGATAATGGCTTATGAACTCAATTTTATAAAATTATCCCGCAAGGCTTTTTACCTTTTTTACAGCGGTTTTTTAGTTACCGAAAGTCTAATTTTCGGTCGAGCCGTGCTTACTTGGTTTCAATTGAAATATTCCGACGGGTTATTTAACTCGATATTGTTTATTTTTACCTTGTGGATGTTTACCGGTATAGTTTGGCTGGTTTTTGACACCAAAAAACAAAAAACATGACATATAAAGCATTTGATTTTAAACTGAAACAACCCGAAATATATCGCGATATCTTTATAGCCAAATTGGCAGAAGCCGGATTTGAAGGTTTTGTCGAAACCAAACAGGGTTTTACGGCATATACCGAATTGGATATAAATCCGGACCAATATTTGAACAACTTTGATGTCGAATATACATATACCACAAGCAAAATACCCGAACAAAATTGGAACAAAACTTGGGAGAAACAAATCAAACCACTTGTTATTGACGATTTTATTTATATCAAAACGTCATTTCACCCGCCCAAAGATTATCCTTTGGTGCTGACCATTGACCCCAAAATGAGCTTTGGAACCGGTCATCACGAAACTACCTTTTTAATGATACAACAACTGTTGGAGTTGAAATGGAACAACAAAATTGTTTTGGATATGGGAGCAGGAACCGGAGTTTTGGCTGTATTGACAAATAAATTCGGAGCCCAACAGGTTTATGCGGTCGATAACGACAAATGGGCGTATGAAAATATGCTCGAAAATTTTGAAAAAAATCAGTCTCAAAACATTAAGGCAATATTGGGAGATGCAAACGTATTGGAAAATTTGCCCCGATTTGACGTAATATTGGCAAACATCAACCGCAATATCTTACTACAAGATATGACCACTTATAGTCAAAAACTCAAAAAAAACGGTTACTTAATACTCAGCGGTTTTTATCTCGACGATGTACCTTTGTTACTTCATTCCGCTCAAAAAAACGGTATGATATTTGAAAAACAATTGGAAAAGAACAATTGGATAAGTCTTCGTTTGAAAAAAATGTAGTATATTCAAAAAAAATATTTAATTTTAAGCTTTAAAAATAATGTTATGACCGAAAAGCATTTACCAAAACAAAAACAGCAACATACAGACACCGATTTGTATAAGATAGTTTTATACAATGACAATGTCAATACCTTTGACTTTGTCATTCAAATGCTGATGCGCTATTGCAATCATACATTATATCAAGCCGAACAATGTGCCATGCTGACCCATTACAAAGGCAAAAGTGTCGTTAAAAAAGGTACCTATGAAGAGTTGGAACCGATAGCCGGCGCTTTGTTAGATAAAGGATTGAGTGTAGAAATAGAATAAACAACAGCATATTTCCATGTCAAAATACAGTTTTTTACATATTAATATTATTAAAAAAACATTTTTATTTGCCTTCTTAATGTTTTGGGCTGTCGGTATGCAGGCTCAAAATTTTATCATTCACAAGGTTGAAAAAGGACAAACACTGCGCGATATTGCCAAGATATATCAAATGGCACCCTCCGATATTTTACGATATAACGCCGATGTCAATCCGACAGGTGAACTCGAAGAAGGACAACCGGTTTTGATACCCAAAAAAGAAAGCCTTTCGGAAGGAAAAATGAAAGACACCATAAAATTAACCGGAAAAATCATCGACTACAAATATCATACGGTCGGCGACAATGAAACCTTGTTCAGCCTTTCAAAACAATACCATTCAAATATTGAAAATATTGTAGCCCTCAACAATGTAGAAGGTTACAATATAAAACTGGGTCAAATATTGATTATACCGATATTTGCCGTTGAAAATTCCGATAAAAAAATTGACGAAAACAAATACACTTATTACGAAGTAAAACCCAAACAAGGCAAATGGCGAGTAGCTTATGATCACGGTATCACCATTGACGAGCTGGAACGCCTTAATCCCGAAATAAAAAATGAAACGCTTAAAGTCGGGCAAAAATTGGTAGTCCCCAAATATGTGGTTACCCAAGAAGAAAAAAGAGACAATGAACACTACATTTATCACGATGTTTTGCCCAAAGAAACCATGTATGGTTTGTCTAAACAATACAATATTACAATAGAAGAAATGATTGCGTTAAACCCCGAACTCAAAGACGGGTTAAAATTCGGACAAACCATTAAATTTCCACGCAAAACCGATAATGAGATAGCCGGAACCGAAAAAATTACCGATTTTGACCAAAAAATAAGGGACTTAACACGTCAAGATACCATCCCGGCAACCGATACGATTGCCCGTTATCAACCTTTTCAAA
>JAMONO010000166.1 GCA_027065715.1 Flavobacteriales bacterium | reverse complement strand
TAATTCATCATTCGTAATTCATCATTCGTAATTCATCATTCGTAATTCATCATTCGTAATTCATCATTCGTAATTCATCATTCGTAATTCATCATTCGTAATTCATCATTCGTAATTCATAATTCATCATTCGTAATTCATAATTGTTTAATACTCAAACCGCAACCGCACTTGTTCCAAACTTTCTTTGCTACCGACAAAAGTCAGGATGTCTCCGATACGCAATTGTGTATATCCATGCGTGATAACCGTGTTTCCTTTGCGTTTGAGCGATAAGATGATAACGTCTTGCGGCAGATGTAAATCGCGGATACGCAAACCGAATAAATCGGGATTGCGGACTTCCACATCGATGATATCTTGGTTTTCGTCGAAACCGAGTAATATATTTGTTGCTTCGGGTGCCCGTACCAAGTGATCGAGCAGATTAACCATGGCGGCGGTCGGCTCAATTACTTTTACCCCTATTTCTTTAAATTTATTTGCAAAAGAACCACTTTCCAATCGAGTTATCATATTAGGCGAACCGATGGTTTCGTAAATCCATTCGGCTATTTCAAAATTCTTTTCGTCATCGGGATACAAAAGAATGATGCTATCCGGGTTTTCCAAATCGAGTTGTGCGATACTTTCTTTATTATATTCATCGACTTGTAAAACTTTTATATCTTTGACATTGTGTTTTTTTTGAGTAGTTACAATTTTTACTTTCCACCCTTTTTGTTTGAGCAGATGTGCCAACGCCAACGAAATACTGTCCAAACTGAAAATAACGGCACTGTGATTTGTATCGATTACTTTGTAATTTTGTTTTTTGTGGGCTTCTCCTACATATTTTATCGCCCATTTAAATAAAGGAGGACCAATTATTTGGTTGATTACGATAATGGCAATGATGATAGTTTCAAACTCATGTCCCCACTTGGGAAAAGCTCCGGAAACCATAGTTGTCAAACCTATGGCAACTCCCGCTTGCGTTACATAAGGCATCCAAGCTATTTTGGCATATTTGTAATCTTCATGAGCCGCCCAAACGCCAAAAAAACCACCTAAAATAAGGGTTAGCACTCTTACGGCAAATAATATTAAAGCAATTTCGATTACATTAATCAAAGTTTGCAACGACAAACTATCACCGGTTAGCGTGAAGAAAATAATATATATGTAAGGACTGATTTTGAGTATTATTTCTTCAAACTCGTGATTATATTTTGTATAATTGGTAACATAAAAACTGGCAATAATGGCTATTAGCAAGGGTTCCAATTCAAAATGAAAGCCTGCCATGAGTGCCTGATGTGCCACCAAATGATTGAGCACATAAATACTATATCCAATCAGAATAATAAAAGCTGCTTTGATATTAAAATGCAAATTGGTTTTGAGCAAAAGCTCCAATATTTTGCCAAAAACATAGCCTAACATAAATGAAATAGCTATTTCGAGCAACAAAATCATCAAAAAACTCAGATTGAGCGGGTCGCCGTTGATAATGGTTTTAACAACCGAAAAAGTTATGGCAAATAAAATGATAACCAATACATCAATAACAACCGTAACGCCCATAGCTGTTTTGACAAAAGGACCACGGGCACGCATCTCGTTGATAATGGCAATGGCAGACGAAGGCGATCGGGCGACAAATATGGTTCCGAATAACATGGCTACCGCCAGTTTGATACGCATATCCATATCTTGCATAAAGGGAACATAGTCTGCCATAAAAAATACAAAAGTCGTACTCAAAATAAACGTAATACCGAGTTGCCCGATGGTCATCCATTTTATACTCTTTAAACGACTGCGCAGTTCTTCCAAGTGCAATTCGGCTCCGGCAGAAAAAGCAATAATGGCTAAGGCTATTTCATTGAGAAAATTGAGTTTTGGCAAAGCATGTTCGGGAATAAAATCCAAAAATGAACTACCTGCAAGTATGCCGGTGAGAATTAAGCCGGTTATTAACGGAAAATGAATTTTGCGTTGTAAAAATTTGGCTATTTCGAAAGCCGCAATTGAAACAACAAAAAAACCGGTTAAATATTTTATCAGTGCTACGTCTATCATTCCTTACGATGGTTTATGCTACAAAACTAAGGTATTTTTTTGTCTTTGTAAAATTTGCGGCAAGATATACCCGATTATAACAATTCGGGTTAAACTTAATTTATGAAGCTATTTTATGTATCAAAAATTAATACCAAAAAAGGCTCCGATTTTTTCAAAAAAAACAGAGCCCTTAATAAAATTATAGGTCAGCTAACTGACTGCAATAACCCAATAGTTAATCTTGATTTTTCTTTTTTAACGAATTGACATACTTATAAAAAGGTTTTTGTCCCGTATTGTCATATTTCCATACAATACAAACCGGATAAACATCATTCCACGAAGCATCGACGTTTAATGTATAAGATTTTGTAAACTCTTCATTTTGAGAAGGATTGGTCAAAATCAATTCACCATAAGCTTGTCCTTGAACAGCCGATTCTCTCAAAACAAAATCATGTGTAAAATTAGGGTCATTGGTACCGGCTTGTTGATAAGTTTGCGGTGCCGAAGTTCCTCCCGGAATTCCATCTTCGAGCATTAAAACACTCAAATAATATTCGCCTTGTGCCGCTTCAAAAAATTTGACCTTTACATGAACTTTCATCTCACCGTTATTGACCTCATAACTGTAATCTATTCCGCAAGGACTGGGTTGTCGCAAGATATAGCTCATGGCATTTCCTTGATGTGTATTTACGTCTCCTACCCAAAACGAAGGCAAACCGTTGCCTTTTAGTCTATCGGTGTTAAATGAGTTGAATAAAATCATATTATGCATCGGGTCGTTCATATCATGAACCGTAAAAACAGCTCCATTGGGTGCATCTTGTGCATAATCGTGTATTAAATTGTTTGCCCAATCGCCACAATCTTGGCAATCGGTTGCCGTATAACTAAAGGCAAAACCACGTTGTTCCTGTGTAGGATTTAATGAACTGGTGGGATCTTGTTCTTCTTCTTCTTCTTTTTTACAAGATAAAAAAACCAAACCGGTTAACAACAAAGCATAAATAATTTTTTTCATAGATATTAGTTTTAAAATCGGGTCTAAAATAATAAATTTTTATAAAAACAAAAAAAATTAAGCGGTATTTTTTTATTTAATGTCTTTATAAATCGTAATGACAAAAAAATAAACAACAGATACAACAACATTTTGAAATTTCATCAACAAAACATCAACTATATTTGAAAGCAAAATATTTATGTTTTTGAAAGGTTTGCATTGTAATACTTGGGATTTCCGGTAACTTCTTCTCCCAACCAATCGGGTTTTTCAAATGTTGTTTTTTCGTCGGGCAATTCTATTTCCGCCAATACCAAACCTTCATTTTCACCCAAAAATTCATCTACTTCCCACCGTAATCCGTTTTCGGAAGGTATAACATAACGGACTTTTTCAATAATTCCCGGTTCTGCCAATTTGATTAACTCCCGAGCTTCTTCTATCGGAATTTCTTTTTCCCACTCAAAACGACTCATTCCCGATGTATTTGAAGCGCCTTTAACGGTAATAAAACCGACCGCATCATTTATTCTAATTCGAACGGTTCTGTTGGGATTTCTATTCAAATAGGCTTGAACGATATGATGAACTCTTTCGGCTTGTAGTTTATATTCGTCATTTTTTACGAGAAATTTTTTTTCCGTTTCTTTCATGATTGCTTGTATAATCTGTTAATTATTGTTTTCTGCAAAAGCAATGATATGCCCGTCTAAATCGGCAATATAACCTACTTTATCGCCCCAATCTCTATCTTGTAAAGGGCTTATCAACTTAGCACCTGCTTCTATTCCTCTTTGCAAAAACTTATCGGCATGCTGCACTTTGATATATATTTCGCAACGTGCAATACCATTGCCTGTTTTTGGGTGAGGAAGTTTATTTGAAATAATCTTAGCTATCGAATTTTCGGGCATCAAACCCAATTTTAGCTTGTCGGATAGTTTAAATTCGGTCATGCCGGGCACGTCTAAAACCGGTTTTGTTTGCAAAAGTTTTTCATAAAAATTTTTGCTTTTCGTTTGATTTTTTACATAAATAATAAATTCGAAATCAATCATTTATCTAAATTTTATACCAAAGCAATATCCAAAACTTCTTCCATTTTTTCGACAAAATGAAATTTCAATCCTTTGATATAGTCTTTGTTGATTTCTTCTACATCTTTTTTGTTACGTTCGGACAAGATAATTTCTTTGATTTTTGCTCTTTTTGCCGCCAATATTTTTTCTTTGATACCGCCTACGGGCAGAACTTTACCGCGTAGGGTTATTTCGCCGGTCATAGCCAAATGTGGTTTTACTTTGCGACCGGTTAGTGCCGAAACCATTGAAGTAAGCATGGTAATACCCGCCGATGGACCGTCTTTGGGAGTAGCACCTTCGGGCACATGCACATGGATTTGATAATTGTCAAACATTTCGGGTTTTATGCCGAATTTTTCTGCCTTAGCTTTAATATAAGCCAAGGCAATTTGTGCCGATTCTTTCATCACTTGTCCTAAATTTCCGGTCAAATGCAATTGACCTTTGCCTTTGGCTAAGATAGATTCTATAAACAAAATATCACCGCCTACCCGTGTCCAAGCCAAACCGGTAACAACACCGGGCACTTTGTTGTCTTCGTATTCGGCAATGGTAAACTTGGGTTTACCTAAGATTTTTTCTATTTCTTTTAAGGAAGGTTTTTTATTGTAATTTTCTTCCATGGCAATAGATTTTGCCGTATTGCGAACAACTTTGGCAATCATTTTATCCAAACCTCTGACTCCTGACTCGCGGGTGTATGATTCGATGATTTTTTTGAGTTGTTTTTTACCTAATTTCAAATCTTTTTCGGACAAACCGTGTTCTTTGAGTTGTTTGGGCAGTAAGTGCCGTTTGGCAATTTCTATTTTTTCTTCAATGGTATATCCGCTAATGGGTATTACTTCCATACGGTCGCGCAAAGCCCAAGGTATATCATAAAAATAATTGGCGGTTGCAATAAACATAACTCGCGACAAATCATAACCTATTTCTAAAAAATTGTCATAAAATTCGGAATTTTGTTCCGGATCCAAAACCTCCAACATTGCCGAAGAAGGGTCTCCGCGATGGCTGCTTCCCAATTTGTCTATTTCGTCCAAAATAAATACCGGATTGGAAGTTCCTGCTTTTTTTATGGATTGGATAATTCGTCCGGGCATGGCACCGATGTAAGTTTTACGGTGTCCGCGTATTTCCGATTCGTCTTTCATACCCCCCAAAGACATTCGCACATATTTTCGTCCTACGGCTTCGGCTATTGATTTGCCCAATGAAGTTTTTCCAACTCCGGGTGGTCCATATAAACACAAAATAGGAGATTTCATATCGTTTTTAATCTTCAAAACCGCCAAATATTCTATTATTCGTTTTTTGACGTCTTCCAATCCGAAATGGTCGCGATCCAATACTTCTTGCGCATATTTTAAATCGATTTTGTCTTGGGTAATTTCGTCCCAAGGCAAATCGAGCATCAGTTCCAAATAGTTGCGTTGGATACTAAAATCGGGAGCTTGCGGGTTCATCCTTTTTAAGCGTTGCAACTCTTTATCGAAATGTTTTTTTACGTTTTCTTTCCATTTTTTTTCTTCCGACTTCTTTTTGAGTTCTTCGATTTCTTGCAAAGGACCTATATCGCCCAATTCTTCTTGTATGGTGCGCATTTCTTGATGCAAAAAATATTCGCGGCTTTGTTTATCGAGCACCTTACGAGTTTTGTTTTTGATGTCGTTTTTAAGTTCCAAACGTTGCACTTCTTCATCGAGTAGTTGCAACAAGCCCAGGGCCCTTTCTTTGAAATCGTCTATTTCGAGCAATTCTTGTTTTTTTGCCACTTCGGTTTCGAGATTTGAAGTGATAAAATTGACCAAAAATACGGGACTGGCAATATTTTCAATGGCAAAACTGGCTTCTGTCGGTATATTTTGATTGAGTTTAATGGCTTTTACGGCCAATTCTTTAACCGAATCGACAATGGCATCTAACTCTTTGTTTTTTTGAGGTTGTGCATCGGGCAAACTTTTTATTTTTGCCGTGATATAGGGGGTTTCCCGAATAACTTCTTCAATTTTAAAACGTTTTATACCTTGAATAATTACCGTAAGGTTACCGTCGGGCATCTTAATAATACGTTGTATTTTGGCTACGGTTCCCACCTGATAGATATCTTTGGACTTGGGCACTTCAATTTCGGGATTGACCTGTGCCACCACACCCAATATTTTATGCTTGTTATTGACGTCTTCTATCAGTTGAATGGATTGGTCACGCCCTACCGAAATGGGTATTACCACACCGGGCAATAAGATATTATTGCGTAGGGTTAGTATATCCAACACATCGGGCACATCGGATTCTTGTAGTTTTTTTTCGTCTTCGGGGCTCAATAACGGGATAAGTTCCGCTTCGTCGTTGAGCATATCAAACAAGGCTTGTTCATTCATCACTTTTATCTCTTTTGCCATATATTGTTTTAATTTTATATTTGTTTAGTCATCAATAACTATACCTTTTTGACAACTGAAAAAATGTCAGGTTATTTGTTTTGTTTTATGGATTTTTCAAAAGGAACCCGGTTCAAAATACTGCGTGCCAAAGTGATTTCATCGGCATATTCCAGTTCTTCGCCAACGGCAATTCCTCTGGCAATGGTAGATATACCGGGCGAATTGGGCAACTCGGATATTTTTCTATACAAATAAAAATTGGTGGTATCGCCATCTACCGTAGCACTCATGGCGAATATAATTTCGTCTATTTGATAATTTTTTATTCGTTGTAAAAGTTGCTCAATAGTCAAATCTGCCGGTCCTACTCCTTCTATCGGTGAAATTTTACCGCCCAATACATGATAGACACCATTATACTCACCGGTACTTTCAATTGCCATTACATCGCGTATGTCTTCTACCACACATACCAAAGCATGATTGCGACGTTCATCACTACAAATATCACAAACATCTTTGTCGGAAATATTATGACATATTTTACAGTGCTTGACTTCCTTACGAAACCGAATAATTGCTTGTGACAGTTGTTCGCTTTGCGCTTCGGGTTGTTTTAACAAGTACAAAGCCAATCGCAGGGCTGTTCGCTTGCCTATGCCGGGTAATTTGGCTATTTCATCTACTATTTCCGATAATAATTTTGAGGAGTATTCCATACCTGCAAAGATAGGGATATTCTACCAAAAAAATCGCCAAATAACATACCCCAGTGAAAAAACTCCCAAAATTACAATACTAACCTGTGCCAAAATTTTGAGAAATGTATCCGGTTTGTATTTATCGGGGACATTTGAAAGGTGCACGGCTTTGTAGTTCAGGTAAGCCAATACCGGTGCAGAAACAAAGGACAAAGTTGTGGCTAAATCTACCATTTGCTTCATATTTTTCGAAAATTTGAAAATCAATAACAGTGCCCCTGCTACTACAACCAGTAACCAAAAAATACCGAATCGGTTCAAAGTTTTGGTTGATAAAGCCGGAAAAAGATAGCCCGTGGTAGGTTTCAATACCTTTGAATAAGCGTCTAAGCAAGTCAAAGTTGTGCTAAACATAGTAGTAAATGCGGCTATGGCTATGACAAGATATGCCCACTGCCCTATGGTCGTTGTGTATAAACTGATGAGTTGTCCGGCAAATACTCCGCCTTTGGACGAAAACGTTGCCCCGCTTTGATACATCAGCAAGGCACCTAAACTCAAAAAACCTACTGCTAACAACATTGTTCCGAAATAACCGATTTTAAAATCGAGCAAAGCACTATGGAGGTCGGGACGGTATCCGGTTTGTGTTTGTTTTTCAACAGACCAATAGGAATGCCAAACAGCTACATCGATAGGTGCCGGCATCCAACCGGCAAGTGCAATTAAAAAAGCTATATCAACAGTACTTGTCCAATTAAAAATACGCAATTGCGAAGGATCCGACGTGGTTACCGGATGAATTGCCGCACTGATTACCGCTATTAAGGTTGAAATACTCAAAGCAATGATGATGATTTTGATAAACTTATCCAATAAAGAATATTTGCCAATCCACAATAGTAAGAGTGTTAAAATCAATAAAATAAAACTAATCGTAGCGATGTGCATATTCGTATGAAGTATGTTTTTTATCAATCCGGCTGTTACCAAAGTTACGGCCGCTTGTATGGTGAACATGGTTGAAAAGGTCAAAAAAGCATAAAGATTTATTGCCCATTTTCCGATACGATGATAAGCATCAATCAGGCTTTCGCCCGTAGCTGCGGCATATCGCGGTGCAAATTCAAAAAAAGGATATTTTATTAAATTGACCAAGATAACCAAGCCAACCAAATAAAAACCGTAATTGGCACCGGCTCGGGTAGATTGTACCAAGTGCGAAACTCCTACGGCAGCGCCCGCCCATAACAAACCGGGACCTAATGATTTCAATAAGTTTTTGTTCATTTTTTATTGATTATATAATGTCCCGATACTTCGGGAGATGAATCGATAATCAAGGTATCGGAACTGACAACTATTCAACTGACGAACGACAGTTATTGGATTACAAACTATATTTTTTCCAAAGCTTGTTCCAAATCGGCAATGATGTCTTCAACATTTTCGATTCCTACGGAAAAACGAACCAGTTCGTCGGTTATACCGGCTTCTTCTCTTGCTTTTTTGCTCATTGATGCATGTGTCATGGATGCAGGGTGTTGTATTAAGGTTTCAACGCCTCCCAATGAAACCGCCAATAGTGCCAATCGAACATTATTCATCAAGGTTTTTCCGGCTTCAAATCCTCCTTTAACACCGAAACTAATCATGGAACCGGGCATTTTCATCTGTTTTTGAGCTAATTCGTACTGCGGGTGGGATTTTAAGCCCGGATATTTTATCCAAGCTATTTTGGGGTGATTTTCGAGATAAGTTGCTACTTTCATGGCGTTTTCGGTAGCCCGTTCAACCCGCAACGACAAGGTTTTTACACCCCGAATCACCATATAAGCTTGGTGCGGATCCATATTGGCTCCAAAATAAGACATGGTTTTACGCAAACGAGCATATAACTCCTTATCTTTGACAATTAAAGCTCCGCCAACAATATCGGCATGTCCATTGATAAACTTGGTTAACGAGTGTAAAACTATATCGGCACCCAAATCCAAAGGATTTTGCAGATAAGGACTGGAAAAGGTATTATCGACCGCCATTAACATATCGTTTTGACGGGCTATTTTCGCTGCTTTTTCAATATCGGTTAATACCATGGTCGGATTGGTTGGCGATTCTACATACAACAATTTGGTATTGGGTTGAACCGCTTTTTTTATAGCCGCCAAATCACCTGTATCGACAAAAGTTGCTTCAATACCAAAATCTTTAAAAAAAGTTTCCATTATACTACGCGAAGGTCCATACATGGCTTCGGAACCTATCATGTGATCACCCGCTTTTAAGGTAGCGGCATATAAAGTGCTTACGGCTCCCATACCCGATGCAAAAACAACGGCACCCGTGCCGTTTTCCAAATCAGCCAATTTATTCTCCAAAGCTTCTATTGTGGGATTGCCTATTCGGGTATATATATAACCTTTTTCTTTTCCTGCAAATAAATCGGCACCGTGATCGGCATTGCGAAAGGCAAACGTCGAAGTTTGATATATCGGAGTTACAGCAGCTCCGAAAACATCGTTAAAGTCGCCCGAATGGATAAGTTTGGTATCAAATCCTTTGTTTTTGGTATTCATAAATAAGTAATTTTGAGAGGTTATCGATAACAAAATTAAAGGATTTTTTTGATTTGATACAAGAAACCGATAATATTTATTTGTGAAGTAGTAAAATAACCAAATCTTATTTTCAAATGGCAATAAAAAGTCCCCTCTCAAACTCAGGGGACTTTATCGATATATCCGGTGATTATTCAATATTTTATTTTTTATACACAACAAAATTAAAAGCTTTGTTAGCCAAAACACCGTCTTTGTTATAAGTATAAACAACAAAAAAGGAATCATAATTGCGAACGGTAATAAAACCGATATTACCAAATCTCATGCTTGTCATGACGGTATATAAACCGGAGTTTCCCGGAGCATTTTCAAAGTTAATTTTATAAACACCCGTACCCGTTTTATCAATGGTAAAACCGTCGGTTGAAGCACCATTAGAACTAAACATTCCTCCCGAGGTAATACTTCCGTATATATAAGCTTTCAAATCTGCATTGCCGCTATCGATTGATGTCAATCTGTTTTCAACCGTTAAATTTCCTGATTTAACATGAACTTCACCTTCAAAATATCCTGCATAGACATCGGGCGCATTTTTAAGAGCTTTGCCGTAAACGGCAAAATGTCTTCCGCCGGCGGTAATGGGGATATAGTTGTATGAACCGAATTTGTCGCCTGTTCCGGTATTAATAATCATATTTGAACTTCCGTAACAATTGCCGTCTCCTGCTCCTCCTATCAAATTGTTAGTCCCTAAGGCAGAGGTAGATTGATCATTTACAATGGAATTATGGGTTCCTGTTTTATTTCCTCCGTTTTCCAGATAATTAAAACTTCCGTAGTGCCAGTTGGTATTACTTGTATTGACAACCCTGTTGTAAGTGCCATATTGAATCCCTGTTCCGGTTCCGATCATTAAATTATATATGCCGTAATTTTCGCGATTATTTGAAACTGCTATTTTATTATAAACACCAAACTGTTTATTGGTAGCATTTCCTTTGATATCGTTATAAACTCCGTATCTTAAACCGGTAGCATTGTTGTCGAGCAAAGACATCACCCCGAATTGTTTGCCGGTACCATTTCCTCTTATGTTGTAATAACCTCCGTAAACATCACCCTGTCCCGTATGATTGTTAATAGATACATTAACACCGAATTGTTGTCCGTTACCAAAAGTGTTTATTGCGTTGTAATCGCCGTAAACATCGCCATCGCCATGACCGGATAAAATTTTGGCATCACCCAATATAGGACCGGTTCCGTCATTGGTAACTTCCGATACACATCCTATTGTCGAAGTTTGAGTATCACCGTTTATTTTATTGAAAACACCTACTCCAAACACATTTCCCATATCGCTTACTACATTTACCATTCCATAATAGCCTTTTCGTATGGCAGATTTGTCATAATAAGCTATTTTACTTACCACTTTATCGGTGTATTCGGCTTGCACCGCAGATTTGGAAGCCAAGTTATAAGCACTATTTTGTTTGACATACAAAGCATTTCCCTGTTCCAAATCGGAATTGATAACCACAGCATTGTGGTCGGTTTGGTCGTCGCCAATTCCCACCGAGGTATGTTGTGTTTTTACAAAAAATTGTTGGTCGGCTTCGGCATCGGCATCAGTAGTTCCTACGGCTAATTTTCCGGTGTGATACATATTGTCGGTCAAACTGTAAGCTTGATGGGTTTGACCGGTTAAATGGAACAATATCGGAGCATTGTTTAAATCGGCATATTCACCGCTGAATACGTTTCCGGCTTTATCGGCAAACTTGGCATAAGGTACACTTTTAAAGTCGGAAGTGCCCATATCGATAAAACCCGAACCGGTATCGACTTCGACTTTTAACTTATAATTGTCGCTTGCCCAATCAATCGATGCAAAATCGCCCGAAATAACATTACCTTCACCAACATGCAAACTTATTATACCGTTTGCATCGGTGGTTGCTGTTTGCGTTTCCTGATAAATCATGGTATTATCCGACTGCAATATGCTAAATTGCACATTGACGGATTGATTGCTCAAAACTCCGGTTTGATCGGTTATTAGAGCCTTATAATTAAAACCTTTGATTTGTGCCGAAACAGTCACAAAAAAAAGCATAGCCAGTAAAATTGCAATTTTTTTCATAATAATTACATTTTATAGGTTAACATGCTTAAAATTAAGCAATAATAAGAACAAAACAACGTTGATTTTGTAAATATCGGCAATAATTTTGTGAATGGTATTAACGAATTGATAAACAACATCTTACAATCAATCGTATATTTAAAATACGGGCTAATATTTTTTTCTTAAATTTGCTGTTGAGCAATATGATATAATATATGGAAGAACGCAAAAAACAACTCGAAACAGAAGAAAAAATCATTCAAGAAAAAGAGCAAGTCGTTAAAAAAGAATTCAAAGAATTTTGGCAAGTTGCCATTGATTTTATCAAAGAACTTTTTAATATTCGAAAAAATTCGGATAAAGAATTTACCCGTCAAACTATTTTGGAAAACATACCGTTTAGAGGACATACGGCTTGGTTGCTCATTTTTTCGGTAATGATTGCTTCGGTAGGTCTCAATGCCAATTCGACACCGGTAGTAATTGGTGCCATGTTGATTTCTCCGTTAATGGGTCCCATTATGGGAGCCGGTTTTGCCATTGGCACTAATGACATTGACACTTTTAAAAAATCAGCCGTAAACTTTTTGGTAATGGTTACCCTGAGTATTCTTACCTCTTTTGTTTACTTCAAGATATCACCGCTTGCTTATGAATCGAGTGAATTACTTGCTCGCACCTCCCCTACTTTTTTTGATGTTATGATAGCTTTTTTTGGCGGATTGGCAGGTATTGTTGCTTTGACCAAAAAGGGTTTTTTTAATGTTATAAGCGGCGTTGCCATTGCTACGGCGTTGATGCCGCCACTTTGTACCGCCGGCTTTGGATTGGCAACCGGCAATATGCACTTTTTTAGCGGAGCCATGTATTTGCTGTTGATAAATTCATTTTTTATTGCACTGGCTACCTTTCTAATTGTCAAATACTTACACTTTCCTGTGGCACGTTATCTAAATTCGGTAAAAAGACGCCGTATCAGCCGAATAATTTACCTGTTGGCTGTGTTGGTCATGATACCCAGTATCATGTCTTTTTTAAAAATGTATAATGAAGAAATTTATAAACGGTCCGCTACCGATTTTATTCAAAAAAACATAAAATACGAAGGTTCTCAAATCATAAAAACACACATCAAACCGGATCGGCAAGAAATGGACATCTATTTAATTGGCGAAATAGTACCTCAACAAGTGCTTGCCGAATGGAAAAATCAATTACATCAAAATCCACTATTTGTCGATACCCGTTTAAATATTTATCAAACTGCCGACAAAACCCGAGAAATAGAACAAAATCTCTCGGAAAAACTCAAAGGCGAAATACTGGAAAAACTTTTTAAAGAAAATAAAGAAGTTCTCAAAAACAAAGATGAACAAATCAAAAGATTGACCGACGAATTGGTTAAACTCAAACAACGACAAATAAAAATTCCATTTAAACAAATCGGTCGAGAAACCAAAAACTTGTTTCCGTATATTGAAGAAATCGGGTTCGGTAAAATGATACAAACCGATTTTCACAGTTCAGACACCATTCCAACCCTTATGGTTAAATGGAAATCGGGGCTTTCAAAATCTTACAAACGACGCGAAAGTAACAAATTGAAAAAATGGATTTCCACACGTTTGCAATTAGACACCATAAAATTAATAAGCATGTAGATTGGCACCGATTATACAAAAACAATGAAAAATAATTTAATAAAAAATCATTTTATCAGTAAATATATACCGGCAAAATCGTAATTTGGTTTTTTATTTGCATCTAATATGAAATCGATTTGGCGAATTATAAATAATATCAGTTTTAATCCGTGGCAATATTTGGTTTTGTCATTTGCAGGTTTAATAATAATCGGAAGCGGTTTGTTGCAATTACCTTTTGTACAACATCAAAACGGCTTGTCCTATATCGATGCGTTGTTTACTTCTACTTCGGCGGTTTGTGTTACCGGACTGACTACGGTTTCCACTTCGGGATTTAATCTGTGGGGACAATTAAGCATACTGTTACTCGTTCAATTGGGCGCTATCGGCATAATGACTTTAACCACTTCATTTTTATTGACACTCAAAGGAAATATCGGGTTAAAACACCGTTTTTCATTTTCACAATTACAAGAAAATTTTCATCTCGACGATGCCACCGGTGTGCTCAAAAACATCATCAAAATTACTTTTATTATCGAACTGATTGGTATGATACTGTTAAGTACCGGTTTTTATATGCAAGGTTTACAAATTAAAGAAGCCTTGTATCAAGGATTTTTTCACAGCATATCGGCTTTTTGCAATGCCGGTTTCTCGACCTATGATCAAAGTTTAACGGGAAGCAATTTGCTGATTAAATTGACCGTTTCCGTCCTTATAATTTTGGGTGGATTAGGATATTTTGTTATCTATGAACTCATGGCTTATTACAAGCAAAAACGTCCATATAGTTTGCACACCAAAATAGTTTTGCGGGTTAGTTTACTACTGATAGCCGGTGGAAGCCTATTGATATTTTTGTTTGAAAAAGGACAAACCGGCTGGGCAGACAGTTTATTTCAATCGGTAACCACACGAACAGCAGGTTTTAATACGGTTGATTTAAGCACCATGAGCAACGCTACAATTTTTTTAATGTTGTTATTGATGTTTATAGGGGCATCGCCCGGATCGACCGGCGGCGGCATCAAAACCACCAATTTTTTTATCATGATATATGCCATGGTTTCGGTATTAAAAGGACGCAGAAACTTTGTAATTTGGAACCGCAAAATATCCAGTAATTATATCCTCAAAGCCTTTGGAACGGCTATCAGTTATTTTATCATTTTGTCAATCGGGATTTTGTTGTTGTTTACGGAACCCGATTTGTCGTTCAAAGACAGTTTGTTTGAAGCCGTGTCGGCAATGGGAACCGTAGGATTGAGCTTGGGAATTACGCCGCATCTAAGTTTGTCGGGTAAATGGGTTATCATTGCTTTAATGTTTATAGGACGACTGGGACCGGCTTCTTTTGCCATGGCAACCTTAATGAAACAAAAAGAAGTAAAAATTCGGTATCCGGACGCCGAAATATATTAAAACTGTCGATCGATATTGGACACAAAACAATGACGGACAAATAACAAATTACGAAATTAGGTTGACAGACAAATAATAAAAGCATCAAAACCACCGATAATAAAAGAAAATATCACAAAAAAACACCTTAAAAATTAGGAAAAAATGAAAAAAGACATAGCCGTAATTGGATTGGGTACCTTCGGATACGAACTGGCAGTGCAACTGGCACAAGCCGGTCATCATATTCTTGCCATAGATGTCGATATGAAAAAAATCAATGACATTAAAGACCGAGTCGATGTAGCCGTTCAAGCCGACATTACCGACCCCGATGTTCTGAAAAAATTGCAGATGGAACAATTTGATCATGTTATTTTAGCCATGAGCAGTGCCTTGGAAGCCATCATACTGGGAATTACCTACATGAAAAAAATGAATGTCAAAAATATCATCGGAAAAGCCAATACACATATTCAAAAAGAAATTTTACTCAAAATAGGTGCCGATGAAGTTATCTTACCCGAAATAGCCACGGCCAAACGCCTGTCGGAACGTTTGACACACCCCGATATCATGGACAAGTTTACTTTGGACAACAAAAATTCGTTGATTGAAATTAAAGTCCCTCAAAAGTTTCTCAACAAAAGTATTCGTGAACTCGATTTACGCAACAAATACGGTCTCAATGTCATCATGCTCAATCGCAAAGGCAAAACCGAAATCATAGCATCACCCGACATTAAGTTTGAACACAACGACGTCATCTTTGTAGTTGGCAACGAAAATCAAATCAAAAAGAATTTGCTTCAATAAATATGTCTTTTTTAAACAAAATTGCTTATTTTGGCTATCTCAATTTTTATCATCATAAACCAAATACAAATGAAAAAATATCTATTTCTGTTCTTGATAATCTCTCAGGTATTCGGTCAAAACAAACAAATAACCATTGACGATATTTGGAACGGCACATTCCGTCCCGATTATTTATACGGATTACAAGCCATGCCGCAATCGGACAAATATACCAAAATAGACATCAACCGATCCAATAAAAGTTTTGAATTAAACATATACGATTACGCCACACAACAAAAAACAGCTACGGCTTTTTCGACCGAAAATTATCCTTTTGTCGGATATTTTGAATATGAATTTTCGCCCGATGAAAAAAAAATCATTATCGGTTCAAAAATTACCCCCATTTATCGTCATTCACGTAAAGGGATATACTACGTATATGACAGAGAACAAAAAAAACTTACACGTATAGACGATGAAGCAATACAAGAACCCGCTTTTAATCCGCAAGCCGACAAAATTGCTTTTGTAAAAAACAACAATTTGTTTATCAAGTTTTTAAGTTCAAACAAAACCTTGCAAATCACATTTGACGGAAAAAAAAACCACATTATTAACGGTATTCCCGATTGGGTCTATGAAGAAGAATTCGGTTACAGCAAAGCCTACCGGTGGAGCAAAGACGGCACCAAACTGGCTTATGTGCGTTTTGACGAAACCGATGTGCCTCAATTTTCCATGATACGTTACGACGAAGAATTATACCCAAAAGTCGAAACCTTTAAGTATCCGAAAGCAGGCGAAAAAAATTCGAAAGTCAGTTTGCACTACTATGATCTAACCACACGGCAAACCCACAGTATCGACTTAGGGAACTACGAATATATCCCACGCATATATTGGACTTATCAAAACTATCTGATTGCCCTCACCTTAAACCGGCACCAAAACCATTTAAAACTCTATTTGCACAGTCCGCAAGCCCGCAAAACCGCTGTCTTGCTTGAAAAAAAAGACCCCAAATATATCGACTTGGAAGCCACCGATAATTTGACTTTTTTAAAAAACGGTAATTTTATTTGGAGCAACGAAAGCAGTGGTTACAATCACTTTTACTTGTATGATATGCACGGCAAACTCAAACGACAAATAACTTCGGGCAACTGGGAAGTAACCGATTTTTACGGATATGATTTCAAAAGTAAAAAAATCTATTACCAATCCACCGAAACAGGAAGTATTAACCGAGCCGTTTACAGCATAGACATCAACGGAAAAAACAAAAAACTCCTTACTTTGCCCTCCGGTACCTCCGATGCCGAATTCAGTGCCCGATTCAAATACTTTATCAACACCTACTCGAGTAGTAAGGTGCCTTATACTTTTACGGTCAATGAAGCTTCAACAGGTAAAGTTATAAAAACTCTTATCGATAATAAAGCTTTATCGGAAAAACTAAAAGCATACGATTTACCGCAAAAAATATTTGTCAATTTTAAAGCAGCCGACGGAACCGACTTAAACGGATATATCATTGAACCCAAAACAAAACAAGACAAGATGCCCGTTTTGATATATCAATACAGCGGTCCCAATGTGCAAACCGTTCGCAATAGGTGGAACAACAGCAATGATTATTTTCATTTTTTACTGGCACAAGAAGGCTACATGGTTATCTCGGTCGATCCGCACGGCACTGGCGGACGCGGTGCAAAATTTAAAAAATCGACCTATAAACAATTAGGCAAACTCGAACTTGAAGACATTACAGCCGTTGCCAAAGACTGGGGTAGCAACAGTTTTATCGACAAAAACCGAATTGGTATATGGGGCTGGTCGTTTGGCGGATATATGTCGAGCAATGCCATACTCAAAAAAGGCGATGTATTTAAAATGGCAATAGCCGTTGCTCCGGTAACCAATTGGCGTTTTTACGATACGGTTTATACCGAACGTTATATGCAAACACCCCAAGAAAACCCCGAAGGTTACGACAACAATTCTCCTTTGTTTTATACCCGTGGGCTCAAAGGAAACTTTTTGCTCATACACGGTAGCGCCGACGATAATGTTCACCTGCAAAACAGTATGCGATTGGCTAAAAAACTGCAAGAAAACGACCAAGCTTTTGACGAAATGATTTATACCGATAAAAACCACGGCATATACGGCGGTAAAACCCGTTACCATTTGTATAAAAAAATGTTACGGTATATCAAAAGAAATTTGTAAACCGTATAATTTCAAATTTGAATAATAATTTTAATGTAAATTTGTAAGCAAATTTATTGCCTTTTTAACAAAAAATATTTCAAAACCAAACAAAAAAATGACAAAAATTTTTGAAGCTGATAAAGAAACCGACAGAATGACAATAAATAAAAAAAAAGTATTATATTGGCGTGTTTTATCGAGTATAAATTTAATTACCGATAAATTATCGCGAGAATATCGGACATTCAAGATAAAAAAATAATAAAATAACCAAAAAATATATTATAACTATGGAACAAAATACAAAAAAAGGGCACCCAAAAGCTCTTTATACCTTGTTTGCAACCGAAATGTGGGAACGTTTTTCTTACTACGGGATGCGTGCATTACTTACCTTATATTTAACAGCCGAATTGGTAAACGGTGGTTTTGGACTAAATCGCGAAGAATCATTGGCAATATACGGTATTTTTACCGGATTGGTCTATTTAACCCCCATATTGGGTGGTTGGGTAGCCGATAAATTTCTCGGCAAAAGAAAAACCGTATATATCGGCGGATTGGTAATGGCGGTTGGACAATTTTTATTGGCTGCCAGTGCCTTTTTAGCCCATTCACTTGAACCTTCAACCCGTTTATTTCTATTTAATTTCGGTTTGGGTGTTCTAATTATCGGTAACGGTTTTTTCAAACCCAATATTTCTACTATTGTAGGCGATTTTTACGACGACAACGACCCGCGCAAAGATTCCGCCTTCAATATATTTTATATGGGAATTAATCTTGGAGCTATTTTAGGACCTTTTATAGCCGGAACATTGGGCGAAAAAGTCGATTGGGGCTGGGGATATTTTGCTGCCGGTGTCGGTATGATTTTAGGAGTTTTGTGGATGAAAGCCCGCGAAAATACACTCGAAGACAAAGGTTTGCCACCGGGAGTTACCGGCAGTCAGGTATTAAGTGCAAAAGACTGGCAACAAATTATTATGTATGCCGTAGGATTAATTGCAGCCACTTTGCTGGTTATGACTATTTGGCATGCATTGCCCGACAGCATTACAAAGATTATTACTATCGTAGGCTTTGCCGCCGGTATCATCGGATTGGGATACATTATTTTTAAAGGTACTAACGGTGCCGACGAATGGTCACGTATGATAGTTATTTTGGTGCTTGCCTTTTTTAACATTGCTTTTTGGGCAGGATTTGAGCAAGCCGGAGGAACCTTCAACTTATTTGCCAAAGACAATACCGACAGAATGATTGGAGGTTGGGAAATTCCCGCTTCATTCTTTCAAAACATCAATCCTTTTGCCATATTGGTTTTGGCTCCTTTATTTTCGGTTTTATGGCTAAAACTCGACAAAATGAAACTAAATCCACGCACTCCGGTTAAATTTGCCTTAGGTCTTTTTTTGGGTGCACTAGCCTTTTTTGTAATGACACAAGCCAGCAATTTGGCTGCAACAGGCATAAAAGTATCCCCCATGTGGTTAGTTGCCGTATATATAATTTTGACCTTAGGCGAATTGATGCTTTCACCTATCGGATTGTCAATGATAACCAAATTGGCACCCACCAAATTGGTTTCGGTAGTCATGGGACTTTGGATGGCGAGTTTTGCAGCCGGCAATTACTTTGCTGCCATGTTAGAAAGTATTCTTCATAAATTTGATCTTCCCCTTTACCCCTTCTTGATGTGGGTTATGTTGGGGTCGGGTGTTATGTTGCTCATCCTGTCTCCGCTTCTCAATAAAGCCATGAAAGGAATTCATTGATAAATTAGAAATTAGATTTTAGAAGTATGGAACAAAGTAAAAAAGACTTGGATTTTTTCGAATTATTTAAATCTTTCCCGCGTGCTTACTGGTTTGCCAGTATTTTTGAATTGTTAGAAAGATATGCTTGGTATGGATTGTTTGCTGTATTGGGTATATATTTAACAAACGAATTAGGTTTTTCATCTGTGCAACGTGGTGATATTATGAGCTATGTAACCGGTATATTGTATTTTCTACCCATAATTACCGGAGCTATTGCCGACAAAATCGGTTATAAGCTAACTTTAGCCATTGCCTATATTATTTTAATGACCGGTTATTACTTTATGGGACATGTAACCGGTTACTGGGCGGTTTTTTCGGTCTTTTTGTGGGTGGCTATCGGCGCTGCCATGTTTAAACCGGTGGCTTCTGCCATTGTAACCAAATCGACCGATGAACGAAACTCGTCATTTGGTTTCGGATTGTTTTATATGATGGTCAATATAGGTGGTTTTTTCGGTCCTTTGTTGGTCGGAATACTCCGAAATAAATTTGACTGGGACGCAGTTTTTATATCTTCTTCCGTAGCTATTTTGCTCAACCTGATTGTATTGATGTTTTTCAAAGAACCCGGAAGAGTAAAAATTGAAGAATCTGCCGCCGAAACCATAAAACGTTCTGTTTTGAATATTTTTGAAGCCTTAAAAGACATCAAACTCACTGCCCTGCTTATTATTATGATTGGCTTCTGGCTAATGTTTAATCAATTGTTTTATACACTACCCAACTTTATTGATGATTGGGTAGATACCCGAAATATTTACGAATTTATTCACTCCGTTTGGCCATATCTGGCCGACGAAATGAAAAATGATGCCGGTGGTGTTAATCCGGAACAATTGGTTAATTTAGATGCTTTCTTTATCATGATATTTCAAATTGCGGTTTCATATATTATCTTAAAATGGAAACCGATTAATGCCATGATGACCGGTATTTTTATTACAATTATGGGTATTGCCCTGTCTTTTTACACCAACAATTCCGCTTTTACGGTGTTGGGTATTCTGATTTTTGCACTGGGAGAGATGACTTCCAACCCTAAATTTTCCGATTATATAGCCCAAATTTCTCCCAAAGGCAAAGAAGCCCTATACATGGGAACCTATTTTTTACCCATTGCAGCCGCTAATTTTCTTACGGGAATTATTTCCGGAGGTTTGTATCAAAAACAAGCCGATAAAATAACACTACTGTTTAAATATCTCAAAACAAAAGGAGTGGATATAATCGATACCGCCAGTGGAAAATTGGTTACTTATTCGGAAAAAGGTATTCAACTGCTGGATGAAAATAATAATATAATTACCCAAAAAGCCGGTATCAAACGTGATGAAATCATGAAACAAGCAGCCGAAAAATTACATATAAGCACGCACGATTTGCAACAAATCTTGTGGGATACTTATCACCCCGGCAAAATTTGGATGGTTATGGCATTAGTGGGTATAATTACATTTTTGGGATTATTGATTTACAATAAAACCATAGGAAAAACAAAACAAGCATAATTAACCGATTTTTTTACCGATTATTCTAAATACCCTGCCCCAAAAAGCAGGGTATTGTTTTTTTATGCCCATTACCTCG
>JAMONO010000165.1 GCA_027065715.1 Flavobacteriales bacterium | reverse complement strand
ACGATATCGCCCTGCCCCGATTTTCGTTTAAAAGTGCGTTTGTTTCCGCAATTTTCATAAATTTTGCGTAAAACCGACAGATTTTGGTAGTAATAATAACTTTGATTTTGAGGTACAATACAGGGGCGATTTTGCAATACCCAAACTATAAAAATGTTTTGTTGTTCGCGGTCAAAAATTTCAAAGTATCGCAATAAATCGCTTTTGTTCAACGCCAGTGTTTCGGAAGGTAACAGTTTGGTTTGCGGCAATATTTTTTTTATCTGCATAAAAGTGCGTCGTTGAGCTTTTACCTCTAAATAAGAACTTATTTTATCGTGTTTTTTGATAATGATATCAGGAAAACCTTCGCGATTGCACTTAGCGGCTTGGTAACCTTTTCGGTTTAGGTGGTCTATTATGATTTGTTCTTGGGTTTCGGCAAAATTTACATCGTTTTTGAAGTTATATACTCCTTTGCTGATACCGTCACAAGGAGTAGGACAAACATTGCAGTCAAATTGATAAGATGAAATTTTTTTATACATGATGTTGAAAAAAACTATTATTATTCAATCATTTTAATAAATTCGTAGCGTAAATCATCTATCAATATCTTCTTATTGTTGCGTTTGACATACCAAAATTTCCAACCGTTATGGTTTTTTTTGTTCAAATACCAAGCACTGATTTGGTGTATCGAACCTACTTTTCCGTCGGGTGTTTCGAGGCTGGCATTGGCGAGTACTTTGGCACTTCGATCTTCTTTATGGTTATAAATATTTTCTCCCGGTTTTATCAATCCTGCGGCAATCAGACTTCCAAATGGAACTTTGGGTGGTTTTTGTTCGATTTTATAGTGTAATAATTTGGAAGGTATGGTTTCAACTTTTGCAATTCGTTCTTTTGAAGCTTGCACATATTCGGTATTTTTTTCGATACCGATATATTTTCGTCCCAATTTTTTGGCAACTGCTGCTGTGGTTCCGCTACCCGAAAACGGGTCGAGAATAATATCATCGGGATTGCTGCTGGCCAATATGATGCGGTATAAAAGTTCTTCGGGTTTTTGGGTAGAGTGAATTTTTTTACCGTTTTTTTTCAAACGTTCTTTACCCGAACAGATAGGGATATGCCAATCGCTTCGCATCTGCAAGTCGTCGTTGTAAGTTTTCATGGCTTTGTAGTGAAAGGTATACCGGGCATTTTTGTTTTTGCTCATCCACAATAGGGTTTCGTGTGCGTTGTTAAAACGGGTGCCTTTAAAGTTGGGCATGGGATTGGTTTTAATCCAAACTATATCGTTGAGAAACCAAAAACCCAATTCTTGCATGATAGCTCCAACTTGATAGATGTTGTGGTAACTTCCTATAACCCAAATAGTTCCGTTGTCTTTTAACACCTTGCGACAGGCTTGTAGCCATTGTCGGGTAAAGTTTACATATTCTTGCAGGGAAGCAAATTTGTCCCAATCGTCAAAAACACCTTCTACTTTTGTTTGATTGGGTCGGGTCAGTTCGTTTTGCAATTGTAAATTGTAAGGCGGGTCGGCAAAAATCAAATCGACCGATTTTTCGGGCATCCGGTTCAGAATTTCTATGTTGTCGCCGGTTATAATTTGATTGATAAAGTCTTTGATGTTTTTCAAATCGAATTTTTTACAAAAATAGTAAATTATGTTTTGTTTCGGCGGAATGAAAGAGGCGAATAAAAAAACCGCTTCAAAAGCTCAATTTTTTGTAAGTAACCGGAAGTAATTAATGATTTGTGATTGATTTACAATTACTTAACAAATAACGAATAATATAGATACTTTTGAAACGGTTTCTTTAATCGTGAAAGGCTCTTAAACCAATTTCATAAATTCACTATCGGACATTTCGAGCAGTTCAAGTTCGAAATCTTTGAGGTTGTTCATTAATATTTCGGATATTTGCAGCAATTGGTCCATTAATTTTTCAATAACGGCTTGTTTTTCTTGTTGCGCTTTGGATTTGGATACAAAAAATCCTGTTTTTAAGGGTTTTTTACGGGCTTTATACAGTCTCATATAGGTATTGTGCAATAAACCGTGGGGTTCTTCAATGGCTTGATAAGTATCCATGCCCGAGAAAACTTGTCCGTCGCCGTAATACCATTTGCCAAAACTACATTCGGTTTCCATCATGGGAACGGCATCTTTATCTACTTGAATGCCCATGTGAATGGCTTTGGCATACGAAATCCATTTTTTATGTCCCAATTTGGCTTTTCTGACTTGCTCAATAGCTTCTCTTTTTGTCATAGCAATAATTTTGATTTGCAATAATAAAAAAAAACGATTTAACGATAAAACTTTTGTAATAAAAATTACTTATCCGTCATATAAAAAAATATTATTTTGCGGAATAAAACGAAATATTTTGTTTATTGTTGCGTACAGATGTTAATTTTGCCGTAAATATACAATTTTTTACTTCGACTAAGTATGTTTTATGTCATTTCATTTGATATTTTTTTCCATTAAGCATATTTGCTTTTCATTTACGAAGGGTTTTATTTGTATTGTTACTTTAATTTTGTTACCTCACACATTTTTTATAATTTTGTTTCAATTAAAAACATTCATATTATGGGAAAAGGAGATATCAAAACACGTCGTGGTAAAATTACGCGTGGCACTTATGGTAAAACCCGTCCGCGTAATAAGAAAAAAAACAAAAACGAAAAAGTTTAGTTAAACGAAGCTGTCGCAAGGGGTATTTTGTCAAAATTTGTTATTATTCAACGACAAATTTTCAAGTTTTATAACGACTGATTTTTGTTCGGTGTAAACTCAAGAATCACATTTGTGACAGCTTCGTATTTTTTATGAATAGTTTGATATTTGACTTTATTACAGATGTTTTGTTTTTTTATATGCCCGGTTTAGTTAATACTATACGAAAAATGTATATGATATATACCGGTATGCCCGAAAATTGGCGACGGTTTTTGAAGCATAAGGTTGCTTTTTATCAAAATCTTTCTCCCGACGAGCAGATTTATTTCGAAAAGCGCATCATTGAGTTTTTATTTGATTATCGCATCAAAGGAATAGATTATAAGCCAACCGACGAAGATAAACTTTTGGTTGCCGCAGGTGCGGTTATTCCGGTTTTTCGGTTTAATGATTGGTATTATCCCAATTTAAAAACGGTTTATTTGTTTGCCGACCAATTTTCAATCAATCACCCCTTGATTAAAAAAGGTACCCAACTCAACGGATTGGTAGGAGCCGGTAAGATGAAAGGCAAAATGTATTTGTCCGTTAAGGCTTTACACAATAGTTTTGATAACGAAAGAGATAAAAAAAACACGGCTGTTCACGAATTTTTACATTTGATTGATATGGAAGACGGCAGAGGTGATGGTGTCCCCGAAACTTTGTTGCAACGACCGTATGTAATACCTTGGCAAAATTTAATTAAAACGGAAATAGAACGTATTTGTGCAGGTAAGTCGGCTTTAAATGATTATGCATGCACCAATGCCACCGAATTTTTTGCCGAAGCCGGTGTTCATTTTTTCGAAAATCCGGTAGAATTGAAACAACACCACCCCGAATTATATGCCATGCTTCAAAAAATTTTCAAATACAAATAATACACAATTACAAACTGTTTATTATTTTGTTAATTGTAGCTTTTCGTTTTATTTTGCCCGAAGCAGTTCGAATAAATTCTTTGACAAAATATATTTCTTTGGGACGTTCATAATTATTTAAAAGTTTGTCAAAATCGGGTATATCAATGTTTCGGGTTGAACTTTCGATGATTAATATTAATTTTTCACCCAATTTGGCATCGGGTATTCCGGCAACAAAAAATTCATTTTTTATGAATGTTTGTAATTTTTGTTCAATTTGTTCGGGTATTAATTTTATTCCGCCGCTATTTACAATATTATCATATCTTCCTTGCCACAAGAAGTGTTTCGGGTCTAATATTTTTACCAAATCGTTGGTAATCAATTTTTTGTCAGTTATACCGGGGGCTTTTACAACGAGACAACCTCGCATATCGGTTTCAATATGAATATCTTTTAAAACCGTATAGGCTTGTTTGTATAATTTATTATTAAATGTATCATCTGCTTTTGTATTGAGCGGTTTAACGGCAATATGGGTCAATGTTTCGGTCATGCCGTAAGTGGCAAAGATGCGAGCCGATAAATTTTGCAATTTGTTTTGTAGTTCGGTTGAAACGGCACCTCCGCCTATAATCAGGATTTGGAATTGGTTTAATAAAGACAAATTGTGATAGGCTTGCACCGGCACCATGGCACCGAAATCAAACTTTTGTTTGGATAAAATGCCGGCTATAGCTTCGTTTCGGGGTGATGAAACAGAAAGATGCCAACCGCCGGTGAAGGCACGTATCCACATTAATTTTCCGGCAATAAAGTCCGAAGAAAGATTGAGTAAAGCTTTGGTTTTCGGGAATAATTTAAAATAATCAATGGTTTTTAGGGCACTGTTTACCAAGTATTGTTTTTTTACTTTTATGGTTTTGGGCATACCTGTCGAGCCCGAAGTTTGCACTTCAATTTCGGTTTGTTTGTCAAACCATTTTTGCAAAAATGAAAGATGTTCGGGGTATTGTTCGGCAACCTTATTTATCAGTTCGTTGTAACCGGTAACAGACCTGTTGTCGAGCTTGAAATCTTTGTGAATGTATCGGTATGAATTCATAAGTCAAAATAAGAAATCCCGCCGGAATTACATATTTCTACGATATTGCCCGCCTACCAAGAACAAAGCACCAGTGAGTTGTCCCAGTGAGCTGACTTTGGCGGCTTCCATCAGTTCTTCAAAGATGTTTCGGTTGTGTATGGCAGCTTCTTGCACCCGACGCAGACGTTTAGGCGCTTCGTTTTCATAGGTTTTATATAAATTACGAACGGTTTCTATTTGCTGGCGTTTTTCGGCTTCGGTAGCACGAATTACTTCACCGGGAATTTGCGTTTTACTGCCGTCTTTTCCCAAGAAAGTATTTACCCCGATAATCGGTAATTTTCCGGTATGTTTTAAGGTTTCATAATACAAACTTTCTTCTTGTATTTTACTACGTTGATACATGGTTTCCATAGCGCCCAACACACCGCCGCGTTCTGTTAAGCGATCAAATTCGGCATAAATGGCTTCTTCGACCAAATCGGTCAATTCTTCGATGATAAAACTGCCTTGAATAGGATTTTCATTCTTTGCCAAGCCTAATTCCTTGTTGATAATCAACTGAATAGCCATG
>JAMONO010000164.1 GCA_027065715.1 Flavobacteriales bacterium | reverse complement strand
CATTTCGGGTTTTTGAAAACGTGATAATTTTAAAATATTTCGGCGTATCCAAAACAATATTACGGCTACAATAACCAAACCTGCCAATATTTCAAAAGCTCCGATTAAAAAATTGTAAAAAATACCCATAGGAGCAAAAACCCTATGTGTGCCGAAAGTACCGTCAATGACAATTTCGAGCACTTCAATATTGATAATAATAAAGCCCAGATAAGCAAAAAGATGTAAAAGAGCCGGCACCGGACGTTTAAACATTTTTTGCTGCCCGAAGGCTTTTAGTATCATATTTTTCAGGCGTTCATCTTTTCTATCGTTACGATGTGAAGGTTTACCCAGTTTGATATTGCGTATGGCTTTTTTTATGTTATAAGCAAAATAACCAACGCCCGAAGCGAGTATGAGTATAAATAATAATTGCCCTATCATGGTTCTTACTAATAAATTTATTGTATAGGGCTAAAATAACAAGGTTTTTTTGATAAATCAACTGATTTTACACAGAAAAAACATTATTTTTTATTTTTCTTTTCTTTTTGTCCCCAAAGAGAAAAGTGCACATATCGTTTGGGATTTTCGCGCAGATCTTTTAACAACAGTTCAAGTTCTTTGGTGCTACGTTCCAAATTTTCGTATAACTTTTTGTCGTTCATCAATTTAGCAACGGAGCCTTCTCCTTTATTTATTTTATCCAAACTTGTATTCAACTTGGTTATGGCATTGTTTAAATCACGCGTCAATTGAACCATTTTGATTTGTTTGAGCGAATCGCCGAGTTTTGCAAAATCACTTGTAATTTTATCGATATTTTGCATGGAACTATCCAAATGATGTTTGTTTTTTTGCAAAAAGTAGTCCAAATGTGCCGAAGTATTTTTTATATGATGCAAGGTTATCTCCAAATCGGCAAAACCGTTATTTAGATGTTTTTGAGTTTGCGGATTAAGAATATTATTCAAACTCAAAAGAAGCGTATCGGTAGATGATAAAATACGCTCCAACTTGTCTTGCAAAGGTGTGAGTTTATCATTAACCAAATCGAACATACCGGGCATTTTCATCACGGCAAGGGTATCGCCGTCCCGAGCCGGTTGTGCCGAAGTGCCGGGCACAATTGCCACACTTTTGCCTCCCATTATATTACCGCCGTATATTTTTACTTTGCTGTCTTTTGAAAACACAAAATCGTCGTCAATATTCAAAACCACCATGGTTTTTTCCAACCCATTGTAAAATTTCAAATCTTCGACGGTTCCTATTTGAATGCCTTTGAGTGTTACGGGTGTTGATTTGACAACGCCTTCCACATTGTCGGTTATCGAATAAAAAGTATTGTATGACTTCAAAACATCTTTTCCTTTCAAATAATTAAATCCCCAAATAAAAAGCACCAAGGCTACCAATACAATAACAGCGGTTTTATGTTCCTTTTTAATGTTCATATATTTAAATATTTTCGGGCTAAATTTAAAACAATAAATTGAATTGTAACACTAATTATTTAAAATTTCCGACAAAGGCACTCTTTTACCGTTTTTATAAGCCACTATAAAAGCTTGCTTAAAAGATTTGTATTTGGCTTCGGCTTTAATATCTCTTATTTTGTCAAAATCGGAAGTATGTCCGGCAAAATATTTATACAAATCTCCTTCTTTTTTAACCGATAAGTTTCGCATCCCTCTAAAATTTTGCGGAGTTAGTTCGATTAATTTTTTTGAAGCCAACAATTGCACTTTGAAAATAACATTTTCATTGTCAATTGATTTTTTGGGTTTGGGGAGTGTTTTAGAGGCAGATTGATGTTTGGACGGTTTGGAAGTAGTTTGGGTTACCTCATTTGTTTTTTTATCATTTTTTACCGGAACTTCGGGAGTATTAGACTGAATATATTTTTTGTAAGCAACTATGGCTTTAACAATGGAATTGGCTATTTTTTCCTGTCCCGATTTGGTATTGAGAAATTTTTCTTCTTTGGGGTTGGACAAAAAACCGATTTCGGTCAAAACACTGGGCATGTAAGTCAAACGCAAAACGGCAAAACCGGCTTGTTGTACACTTCGGTCTTTAATGGTTTTTACATTTTTTTGATATTCTTTTTGTATCAACGACGCCAACATAATACTCTGATCCAGAAATTCTTCTTGCATAAGGGTCAGTCCGATGAAAGATTCGGGGTGTGAAGGGTCAAAACCTTCGTAGTGCAAGTGATTGTCTTTTTCGAGTTTGATAACGGCATTTTCACGCTTGGCGACTTCGAGGTTATCTTTGTTTCGATGTATTCCCAACACAAAGGTTTCCGAACCGTTTGCTCTACTGCTTTTATTGGCATTACAATGAATTGAAACAAAAACATCGGCTTTAAATTTATTGGCTATTTCGGCACGTTGATACAGTTCCAAAAAAACATCTTTGTTGCGGGTTAATTTGGGTTGAATATCTTTGTGTTTTTTTAATTTTTGATAAACCAATTTGGCAACAGCCAAGGCGATATCTTTTTCTCTTTTTTTCATTTTTCCCGTTCCTCGCGTACCGGTATCATGTCCGCCGTGCCCTGCATCAATCACCACCTTAAATTTTTTTTGCTGTGCTCGGGCAACAAAAAACGGGTTTAGCACAATTATTGCTACAATTAATCGAAAAAAAATATTTCTTTTTGCCTTGTGCATATATTTATCGGTTTTTTGTTATTTCTAAATCAAAAGAATTATTTTTGCCAAAAGCTTAACTCTCGATTCAAAATATGTCAGTTTACAAATTTAATACAAGCAAATTGTTTACCAAAATATATACGAGTATATTTTTTATACTGACATTTTTATTGCCTGCTACCGGTTTTACTCAAATAGATATAGCTAAAAAAAAATTGCTTCAACCCAAACCCTTGCCTGTTACCCGTCAAAAGATTGACAAAGACAGCTTGTTTCAAACCGATACCATTATCCCCAAAGACAGCACACAAACTACAACAGACAGCTTGATAAAAAGCACTTTGGAAGACAAACTCTACCATTATGCCGATGATTACACCGAAGTAAACGAACAAAAAAAATTTATCAAACTATACAATCACGCACATATCAAGTATCAAGATATAGATTTAACTGCCGGTGTTATTTATGTAGATTATGCCAAAAAGGAAGTTTATGCCGGACGCATTCCCGATTCTTTGGGTAAACTTTCACAACGTCCCATCTTCAAACAAGGCAACACCGAAACCGAAAACGACAGTATCCGATTTAATTTTGAAACCAAAAAAGCTTTGGTTTGGAACACTTATACCAAAGAAGGCGAATTTTCAATGATTAGTGAAATTACCAAAAAATATAACGACAGTGTTATTTTTGTAAAAAATGTCAAATTTACCACCTCAAAAGACAAAGAACACCCCGAATATTATTTTTTGGCCAAAAAAGCCAAAATTGTTCCCGGAAAAAAAATAGTAGTAGGCACCACGCAAATGTGGATTGAAGATGTAGCAACACCATTTGTTATTCCTTTCGGTTTTTTTCCACTGACCGAAACGCGTAAATCGGGGTTTTTGGTTCCGACTTTTGCCGATACCCGAAAAGGTTATGCCTTGACCAACGGGGGATTTTATTGGGCATTGGGTCCTTATTTTGATTTAACAACCACCGGCGACATTTATACCAACGGAAGTTACGGTTTGCAACTCAAATCGAGATATAAAAAAAGATACCGTTTTAACGGAGATTTTAGTTTGAAATTTAACAATGATATTCAAGAAGAAATAGGTTTACCCAACTATCAAAAAAACAGTCAGTGGAACTTGGAATGGCACCACCACAAAGACGGCAAAAGTAACCCGCTTAGTCAATTTTCGGCACAAGTCCGTTTCGGAAGCAGTAAATATTATCGCAACTCATATAATTATACCGACAGATTGAACGCAAATAATGTTTTGAGCAACAACATGAATTCGTCAATTACTTACCAGCACAAAATGATGAAATTGCCTATGGATTATTCTATTGCCATCAATCACAGTCAAAATGTCAATACCGAAACCATTATTTTTACTTTACCGCAAGTACATCTCAATGTCAGTCGTGTATATCCTTTTGCCAAAAACGGAGTTAAAAAAAATGCTTTACAAAAAATAAATTTTACCTACACCTTAGATGCCCAAAATTATGTCAAAACCTATGACAGCCTTCTGTTTGGCAATAAGATGTGGAATGATGCACAAATTGAAGCCAAACAAATAATACCCGTTAGAACCAACTTCAAAATTTTTAAATATTTTAACCTGCAACCCCAAGTGCAATATGCCGAAATATCAGCTATGCAAACCATAAGAAAATCGTGGGATCCCGATGCCAATAACGGTAACGGAGGCGAAAAAATAACAACCGTCAAAGGTTTTGAAAGTTTTAGAAACATTTCGGCTTCAACCAGCCTTTCAACAACCGTTTACGGAACTTACCTATTTGGTCGAGATAAACTGATAAAGGGAATACGTCATACCCTTTCAATTTCGGCTTCTGCCAATTACACTCCCATTTTCGACCAATTTGTCAAAAAATATTACATACCCCAAAAAGATACACTTGTTGAATATACCATTTTTGATAAAGGACTTTACGACAAACCAAATAGACTCGAAAGTAAATCTTTAACAGTAAGTTTCAACAATAGCTTTGAAGCAAAAGTCCGAACCAAAGACGGTAAAGACAAAAAAATCCGATTTTTAAAAATTTCGACTAATTATAATTTTTTAGCCGATTCACTCAAATGGTCAAAACCTGTTTTAAGTTCAACCGCTGCCATTACCAAGGGCTTAAATATCAATATGAATGCAACTTTTGACCCCTATGCCTTAAACAAAGATACCGGAACCAATATTGACCGTTGGGCTGTAACCGAAAACCAAGGAATTGGCAGAATACAAAAATTCAACTTATCGACCGGATACAATTTTAACAACCAAACTTTTGGCAAAACCGACAAAAAACAAGAAAAAAACAAGAAAAAGGAAAAGAAAACCAACAATATATACGAAAATGATATTAAATGGAACGCCAATGTCAGCTATAATTTCAATTATCAAAACAAAGCTTATAGCCCGCAAAATGAAAATTTTAGAGAAATATCCATTCACTCCCTTACATTTACCGGCAGTGTAAGTTTTTCTCCGGCATGGCAAATCAGATATCGAAGCGGATATGATTTGGTCAATAAAGGATTTACCTATACGCAATTTAGTTTTTACCGCGATTTAAAAAGCTGGCAGATGTCTTTTACCTGGAATCCCATGAAACCTTCCTACTGGTTTTTTAATATCAGTATCAAATCATCGGTATTACAAGGTATCAAATACGACAAACGAAAAGAACCATTGAAGCGTTTCTTTTAATGATAGTGAAAAAACTCTTAAAATTGTTATATAAACAAAAAAAAAGAATTGGACAAAACGCACATTATTACATCGAATTCCTTTAAAAAAATTATCAAATGAAATCAAAATTACTATTAATCTTACTTTGGTTCGGAAGTTTTTCATTCGGACAAAACTTTTTTCGGGCTGTTACACAAATCAAAATCAATCAAAATTTTGTTCCGTTCAACAACACACCAACCCGTTATACCGCATACCAAGTAGCTTTATCCGATTTAAAAAATTATATAGCCGAAGCACCTGCTTACACATCACAAAAAAAATCGGATATTCGGTTGCGTATGCCTACCCCTTACGGCTTTCGAGAATTCAATGTATATACTTCGATAACCTTACAAAACTTATCCGACACATCGGTTCGGGCTTATCGATTGGTCGGAACCGACAACACTTGTTCGGGTAGTTTGGTTATTGCTCCGCAAGGGTTGTATATAGCCGTTTATCCAAACGGCAAACCTGCCTATTATTTACAAACGGCAAACCTGCAAAATCAAATTGTTTTATACGAAAAAAACGATGTAAGGGCAAACCAATTTACTTGCTATACCGACGAAACATTAAATTTACCACAAGGCAAAAATTCACAAATAAACGACCAATTGCTTCGCACATATCGATTTGCCGTCGGGGTTACCGGCGAATACGCTCAATATCATATTCAAAGAGCCATTAACGGCGGTATTATCAGTGGATCAGCCGACGATGTCCAAAAAAAAGAAGTTGTTTTGGCAGCTATTGTTACAACTATTGACCGTGTCAATACCATATACGAACGCGATTTTGGTATTTCTTTGTCATTGGTACCCAACGAAAAAGACGTAATTTTTCTTGACCCGAATACCGACCCATATAACAATGACGATATTATAAGCATGCTCAACAACAATACATCTGTATTAAACAATTATATCGGTTCGGCTAACTATGACGGTGGGCATCTGTTCACTACCTATCCGGGAGGCGGTATATCGAGATTGGGAATTATTTGCGGTAACAACAAATCCGCTTCGGTTACCGGCTCATCAAACCCGCTGGGCGATGCTTACGATGTCGATTATGTTGCTCACGAAATAGGGCATGCTTTTGGCTGCAACCATACGTTTGCCAACTCATGCAGCAATAATAGAAATTTAAGCACTTCTGTCGAACCCGGAAGCGGCAGCACCATTATGGCTTATGCCGGTGTTTGTTCGCCCAATGTGCAACAACACAGCGACGATTATTTTCATATAACCAGCATACGCGAAGCGGGTAATTTTGTAACCAATTTTGCCACTTGCTCTACCAATACCGACACAGGCAATCATGCACCGCAAATAAGGGTAGTCAATTACGGCAATGTATATATCCCCAAAAACACAGCTTTTATGCTCGAAGCTTCGGCAACCGACGCCGACAATGATGCACTTACATACAATTGGGAACAAATTGACGCAGTTGCCAATAACAATACTTACAATTGGTATCCCAATCCTAATTTTGACAACGGTCCCCTATTCCGTTCGTATGCACCCGTTACTACGGGAATACGATATTTTCCGCTGATGGCAAATATCTTGTCCGGAACCTATCGCAATACTTGGGAAGTCTTGCCCGCCGTAAACCGTAGTTTGAATTTTATGGTTACCGTAAGAGACAATCATGCCGGTGGCGGACAATCGCCTTATCAATATATAAGCTTTCAGGTGGACGCCAACACCGGACCATTCAAAATAACCAATTTGGAAACAGATGCCGACTGGATAACCGGTGAAACCATTCAAATAACATGGAACGTTGCCGGAACCGATGCCGGAAGAGTAAATTGCACATCGGTGGACATCTTGTTTTCAATCGACAACGGAGAAACCTTTGAATATGTAGTTGCTCAAAATTTACCCAATAACGGAACCGCCGAATTTCAACTTCCTAACAATATACCCGACACCCAAACCGGAAGGTTGATGCTCAAAGCACATAACAATTATTTCTTCGATGTCGCCAAAGGTAATTTTAAAGTAACCGAAGGAACAACCGAAAATGAAGAAAAAAAACTAAAAATATATCCGATACCTGCTTCACAAATAATAAACATTTCGTTTACGCCACAAAATCCGGACCAAAAAATAACAATCAGTATTTTTGACATCAGAGGAAGGTTATTGTGGAACAAAAGTTTTGAAAACTCCGAAAATTTCATGCAGAAGATTCCGGTTCATCATTTCAGCACCGGAGTATATTTTATCAAAATTGAAAACGGAAATTTTCTAAAAAGCAAGGAAATCATAATCAAATAAACTTATGAAAGTCAAACCCAAAAAACATCTCGGACAACATTTTTTAACCGATAAAAATATTGCCCGAAAAATTGCCCTGAGCCTTCAAAACAACAACTATGACACCATAGTTGAAATAGGTCCGGGTATGGGTATATTGACCCGATTCTTGCTAAATGAACAAAACAAAACTCTTTTTGTTATCGAAATTGACGCCGAAGCTGTCGAATATTTGAAAAAAAAATTTCCACAACTCAAAAACCGGATCATTAAAGACGATTTTTTAAAAATAGATTTAAAAAAAACTTTTCAAAACAAACCCGTAGGTATAACCGGCAATTTTCCATACAACATTTCAACCCAAATTGTTTTTAAAGTTTTGGATAACAAAGAACTGGTTCCCGAATTTACAGGCATGTTTCAAAAAGAAGTATCCGAAAGAATAACGGCAAGTTACGGCAATAAAACATACGGAATATTGTCGGTGTTGGTGCAAACTTACTACGATACCCAATATCTTTTTACCGTTCCCGAACAAGTTTTTAGTCCGCCACCCAAAGTAAAATCGGGTGTTATTCGATTGGTACGAAAACAAAACACACCCGATATCGACTACGATTTTTTTAAAAAAGTAGTTAAAACAGCCTTTAACCAACGAAGAAAAACACTTAGAAACAGTTTAAAATCATATAATTTGAGTGAAGATTTAAAATTAGCTCGTATCTTTGCAAAAAGACCCGAACAACTGTCACCAAAAGAATTTGTCGAGTTAGCCCAAATGATTAAAAATGACGCAACAGGAACATACACATCTCATTGAACAATTACAAACTTACATTGAGCAAAAAAACAATGCCAAAATAGTGCAACTGCTCGATGGACTTCATGCTGCTGATATTGCCGAAATATTGGACGATTTAAACTTTGACGAAGCACTGTATGTAATCCGTTTGCTCGACAGCGATATAACCGCCGACATCATTGCCGAACTGGACGATGACCTGCAAGAAAAAATATTAAACAAACTTACCGCCAAAGAAATTGCGGAAGAAATAGAAGAACTCGAAACAGACGATGCCGCCGACATCATTGCCGAACTGCCCGAAGAAAAAAAAGCCGAAGTTATCTCTCATATCGACGATAAAGAACACGCCAAAGACATTGTCGAACTCTTGCGCTACGATGAAGATACTGCCGGCGGATTAATGGGAAAAGAATTTATCAAAGTCAATAAAAACTGGAACGTATTGCGTAGTGTCGCCGAAATGCGTAAACAAGCCGAAAATGTCGAAAAAGTGCATACCATATATGTCGTTGACGACCATGATCGGCTCAAAGGCAGACTCTCTCTCAAAAAACTATTAACCACATCGACCAAAACACCCATAAAAGAAGTTTATAATGATAATATTCACTTTGTAAAAGTAACCGATTCGGCTGACGAAGTGGCTCGTGTTATGCAAAAATACGATTTGTTTGTCATTCCGGTTGTTGATGAAATGGGCACTCTGGTAGGACAAATTACCATTGACGACGTAGTGGACTACATTAAAGAAGAAGCCGAAAAAGACTACCAAATGGCTGCAGGTATTTCCGACGACGTTGAAGCCGACGACGACTTGTTACAACTCATTAAAGCCCGTTTACCTTGGTTAATTGTAGCTTTGCTGGGCGGATTTGTCAGCGTGATTGTTTTAAGTGGCTTTGGCAATGCCATGAACAGATACGGAACCTTGTTTTTCTTTACACCACTTATCGCCGCAACCGCAGGGAACGTAGGTGTTCAATCATCGGCAATAGTCGTTCAAGGATTGGCAAACGGAACTTTAACCGGTTCTATCTGGAAACGATTACTCAAAGAAATATCACTGAGTTTGATTAACGGTATCATACTTGCCATTATCCTTATGCTAATAGGTAAATTATTGTTGAGTGAAGTGCTTACCGGTTTTGACGCCAAAATGGCTTTAACAGTTGCCATCTCACTGGTTTCCGTTATTATCATGGCTTCGCTTATAGGAACCTTTGTGCCTTTGTTTTTACACAAAAAAGGTATCGACCCCGCTGTGGCAACCGGTCCCTTTATCACCACCAGCAACGACATTTTTGGTATCTATATCTTTTTTACCATTGCCAAGTTGATTTTAGGATTTTAAAATTAATTTAACTCTTTTGCTTCTCATAGTTTTAACAAAAGTTTTTTGGCTTTGTTTACTTCAATACCAAAACCTGCAATCATCATCAAATAACCAAATAATAACGTAGCTATTGGTATTAATACAGGTAAGTTATAATGTGAATTATTTCGGGTAAAATAAAAATAAAGAAAAAATGAAATAATTATTAAATCAAAAACAAGAAACAGTAATATAAAAATATACATAAAATACGTCAATTTGAACTGTAAACGAACTGTGGTTTGATTTAAATCATGAGTCACACCACCCGAAATAACAGGCAAAAACGAATTGTGATAATGAATTATCCGAGTTATTTTAAAAGTATGTCCGGTTACCTTGCCGTCAAATAAATATTTTTCATGACCAAAATCACGTATTTTTATTCGTAACCCCACTGATTTTTCAGGTTCAACTACTTCCAACAGCCTATCGATGACCGATTGTAAAGACAAATCGGTTTGAAATCTTAATTTATAATATGGTAACCAAAGCATTATTGACGTAATTTAGCGCCTAATTTGGCTTCAAAATTATGCGAAATCTTTTGCATAACTTTATCTATCTGTTTATCATTCAAAGTTTTAAATTTATCTTGCAAAATGAAACTCAAAGCATACGATTTTTTCCCTTCGGCTATTTTGTCCCCTTCGTAAACGTCAAACAAATTGACACCCTTCAAAAGTTTTTTTTCGGTATCAAAAGCCAAATCATACAATTGTTTAAAAGAAACTTCTTTGTTCAATTCCAAAGCCAAATCACGACGAACAGAAGGATATTTTGGAATTTCATTAAATTTAACTTGTGAAGATGTTTTTATCAAATTCAAAAGATTATCCCAATCAAAATCGGCAAAATAAACATCTTTGTTAATATCAAAATATTTCAAAATTCGCTTTGAAACTTTTCCCAGTTCAACAAGTGTTTTATTTTGAGCTTCATACACAATGGAATCGGTCAAATCTTTGTTCGGATTGGGTTTTATAACAAGGTCTGTAATACCAAAACGTTTAAAAACCGCTTCTATTACACCTTTCAGATAATAAAAACCGGTTTTTTGAGTATTGATTTGCCAATTTTCAGGATATATATTTCCGGTTACTACCAAAGATATGTGTTTTTCTTCGTTATATTTTTCATTGCCATATTTGTTATAAATCTTGCCAAACTCAAAAAACTTCAAATCCGATTGTTTTCTATTTAAATTATAAGCTACCGATTCCAAAGCACTAAACAACAATGACTGTCTCAAAACACTCAAATCTTGGCTTAAAGGGTTTAATATATCAACCCTTGCATTTTTATCTGTATTCGAAGACAGTTCGACATATTTGGGTGTTGTCAATGAATTGGACATGATTTCGGTAAAACCATTGGCTCGCAATAATTCGGCAACAATATTTTCGAGTTTATAAGATGCAAATTTGTCCGATTGTTCGACGCTGGCATTTACTTTACTCGAAAATTCAATATTGTTGTAACCGTAAACACGCAATAGCTCTTCAACTATATCCGCAGGTCGTTGCACATCAACTCTGTAAGGAGGGACAACCAGGTTAAGTCCGTTATCGGTTTCCGAAGTTATTTTTATTTCCAAAGATGCCAAAATATTTTTGATTATATTTTTATCAATTTTATTTCCTACCAATGTATTGAGATATTGATATGAAAGTGATATTTGGAAAGGTTCAATTTTATTGGGATATATATCTATTATATCGGTTACTATTTCGGCATCGGCATATTCTTTAATGAGGGTTACGGCTCTTTTTAAAGCATAAACGGTTATATCGGGGTCTATTCCTCTTTCGAATCTAAATGAAGAGTCCGTATTTAAACCGTGTCGTTTTGCTGTTTTACGAACACTTACCGGGTCAAAATAAGCACTTTCGATAAAAATATCGGTTGTATCATCCGATATCCCCGAATCAATTCCTCCGTAAACACCTGCAATAACCATAGGTGATTTTTCATTGTAAATAATCAAATCTTCGGGGTGTAATTTACGTTCTACACCGTCTAAGGTTGTCAATTTGTCGCCGGGTTCAGCGGTTTTAATCACTATTTTGTGTCCATGTATTTTTTCCGCATCAAAAGCATGTAAGGGTTGTCCCAATTCATGCATCACATAGTTGGTAATATCAACAATGTTGTTAATGGGCTGTAAACCTATGGCTTTAAGTCTGTTTTTTATCCATTGGGGTGATTCTTTAATTTGAACCCCTTTGATAGTTATACCTGCATAACGCGGACAACGGTCTTTATCTTTGACTTCGACCTGTATCGGTAGTGTTTTACTGTCAATATTAAATTTTGAAACGGAAGGGGTATTAAACTTGGTTTCGATTTTAAGGTGTGTCAAACCGGCTTTTAAATCACGTGCAACACCCAAATGGCTCATGGCATCAGCTCTGTTAGGGGTCAAGCCTATTTCAAACACATCATCGGTCTCCATATCAAAAACTTCATAAGCCGGCTTCCCCGGTTCTATATCTTCATCTAATATCATTATTCCATCATGACTGTTGCCTAATCCCAACTCATCTTCGGCACAAATCATTCCGTAACTGATTTCTCCTCGTATTTTTCCTTTTTTTATTTTGAATTCTTTTCCTTCTTTATCATACAAAACGGTACCGACGGTTGCTACGGGAACTATTTGACCGGGTGCCACATTGGGAGCTCCACAAACTATTTGAACCGGTTCGCCGTCCCCCAAATCTACTTTTGTTACCGATAATTTATCGGCATTGGGGTGTTTCCAAACTTCTAACACTTTTCCTGCAACTACACCTTTTAATCCTCCCTTTAAACTTTCATATTTTTCGATACCTTCTACTTCCAAACCAAGGTCTGTCAAAAGTTCTCCTGTTTTATTCGCATCCCAATCAATGTCTATAAATTGTTTTAACCAATTGTATGATATCTTCATTTTTTCATTTTGTTTTAAACTACAAATTTACATTAAAAAATTTTTATTGTAAAAAGATTGTTGCAAAAAAAGCCACCCTCATTTTTGTGGGGTGGCTTTTGTTGTTTGATTGTTTGTAATCGGGTGCTGTTTATTGCACGCAATTTAATATTCTAAATTCGGTTCTTCGGTTTTGTTGGTGTTCTTCTTCGCTACATTTTACTCCGTCAACACAACCGTTTACAGGATAAATCTCTCCAAACCACTTGGCAACTATACGGTCTTTGTTTATGCCGTGTTCTACCAAATAGTTCACTACCGAATTGGTTCGGTTATGCGATAAAGTAACATTATACGGCTTACTAGCTCTCGCATCGGTATGTGAGGCTACCTCCAAAACCATTTGTGGATATTTGTTCATCAATGTTACGATTTCGTCTAACTTAACTTTGTCATTGTAACGAATGTAAAACTTATCCAAATCGTAATACAATGGCTGTATCTTGTGATCACACAATCCTTTGTTGGGATCTTCCATAGGTTTCTCCAAAGCAAAATCCTTAACTATCTCTGAGGTGTTAAACGACTTGGTATCTATATCGGATTGGGCTTTTTTGTAACCGTCATGCAATACAACAACTTTATATACACTGCCGCAATCTACCGGATACATATACTTTCCGTCTTGTTTGGTCTCAAAACTTCCCAATTCTTTGCCTTGATAATCATACAATATAACTCGGGCAAAATCCAAAGCTTGTTGCGTACGCTTATCGGTTATGGTACCACTGAGATAGCAGTCTTGTATCTTGTCCTTAAATTTGTTGAGATTGGAAAATCCGTAAATATCATCGTCACCTTTTCCGCCACTGCGGTTACTACTCAAAAATCCACTGCCGTCTTCTTTGTAAATAAATGAAAAATCATCACGATTGGAATTTATCGGACTGCCCATGTTTAATGGTTTGGTATAACTGCCGTCGCGTCTTTCTTTGCTGACAAAAATATCCAAACCGCCTAAGCCGGGTAAGCCGTTGGAACTGTAAAATAAATAACCGCCCTTGGAATCAAAATATGGAAACATCTCATTGCCTTCGGTATTTATTCGAGCTCCTAAGTTTACCGGCTCGCCCCAACTACCGTCAGAATTGCGGGTAACTTTGTAAATGTCAGTACCGCCAAATCCTCCGGGCATGTCACTGGCAAAATACATCACTTGACCGTCCGGTGTCATACTGGCTTGTCCGCAACTGTAAGTCTTGTCATTGAAATGCAAAGGGCGGGGAGCACTCCAATATTGCTCATATTGTAAATGAGAATCGTATAACCACAACTTGTTGTCTTTCAAATTCTTCTCATCGTAAATATTTCGCGTAACAACCATATAATCGCCTTCTTTATTGAATGTAGCAGGGGCATCGTGGTATTTCTTATTGACATTCTTGTCAAATTTTAACGGATTGGAAAGGGTATTGCCCGATTCCAAATCGGCAACATATAAATCTAAATAAGGTTGTCTGTTGCCGTTCCATTTCCTGTTTACCAATAACTTATTATCTCGACTACTGGCAAAAACTACTTGGTTGTCTTTGTAATAGGTCGGTGAAAAGTCTTCATACTTGGTATTGATGTCCTGATTGGTCAATTGAACTTTTAAATCGCTCTTTAATAAATCTCGATAGTATAACGGATTCTCCATAAAAGCCCGAGCTCTACTGTCCTGCGGCTTTAACTTGGCGTATTTTTGCATCCAATTGGCCGCTTCATCATACTTCTTATTCATCAATAAAACCGATGCGTAATCATAAACATCTTCCGGCTTATACTTACCGGTGGACATCAATTGTGAATAGTTGTCTTCCGACTTGCCCGTATCTCCTAACATCAAATAACTCTTGGCTAAATTGCGATAAATATCGGCATTCTTGTCTTCTATTCGCTCATAGGCTTTTACGGCTTTGTCATAACTGAACTCTTGAAAATATTTATCGGCTTTCTTTAAGCGTAAACTCTGCGCTTGAACGGAACTTAAACCTAATAATAAGGTCAAGAAAATTACTACTAATGGGTATCTTTTATTTCGTTTCATTTCTTATTCAATTTTGGGTTAAAAGAAGCGCGGTGAACGTATGCGCGTGTCGTCTACAAACATAAAATCATAGCCTAACATCAACTCGTGTGAACCACTGTTGTAATGACGTAACTCGGTCATCGTAAAATCATAGGCATAACCTACGCGAAATTGAGGGGTTATATAATACTGCAATAATCCCGAAAAACTGTCGTCTAAACGGTGGGCAACGCCTACGCCTAATTTGTCTCTAAATAAAAAGTTTGCCGACATGTCTATCGATAACGGGGCTCCAACCACCGCTTTTAATAAAAAACTGGGCTTGAATTTAACATCCTCGCTTAAATCAAATACGTAACCACCTATCAAAAAATAATGACGACGCTCCTTGTTATCGGTAACTTCTCCATCGTTATACTCCTTTATCATTTGCTCTAATAACTTCGGTGCGGATACACCTAAATATCCTTTGTCCGAATAATAATATAAACCTATACCTACATTAGGCAACAACTTGTTGTCTATATTGTAAATCGCTCTATCGCCTCCTTGATTGGGAGATAAACTTAACAAATCGGCTTGTAAAATATTTACTCCAAACTTTAATCCAAAAGCCAACTTCGCATTGGGAGTGGTTTGGATACTGTAACTGTAATCGGCAAACAACATCGTTTGATGGATAGGACCTACTTTGTCATTGATAACCGATAAACCTAAACCCATATTGTCACTGTATATCGGACTGTGAAGGGTTAATGTCTGGGTGCTGGGGGCTCCGTCTATGCCAACCCATTGCTCTCTGAGTAAACCGGTTATGCTCAATGCGTCACGACTGCCTGCATAACCCGGATTGACCGACAGCGTATTATACATGTATTGCGTATACATGGGATCTTGCTGAGCGCTACTCTCTAAACTAAACAATACTGAAAAAATAAGTATCGCTAAGATGTATTGTGTATTTCGTTTCATATCTTTTTTATTTTTTGCTAAATTTTAGGTAAGACTGCCACGACGGTGGTATTATACGACGTGACAGCCGACCTAAATTATTTTAGTTTATCTGTTTAAGTATAAATATCCGGTAAAGGCTTCGTGTCCATTGCCTAAATCTATTATGTAATAGTAGGTGCCTACCGGCAACTTCTTGCCACTTTCCATAACCATACGACCGTTGCTGTAACCGTCCCAATCACTCATATAATGGGCTTTCTCATATACCAAATTACCCCAACGATTGTAAATCTTAACTTGATTGTGAGGGAAATTCTGGATACCTTTTATCTCCCATTTATCGTTGGTCTGGTCATCATTCGGCGTAAATATCGTGGTAATAACCAAACCTAAGGTCTCTATAACGGTCGGATCATCGGGCTCGCCGTCGCCTTCACTGTCCACATCATTCATATTGCTCGGATCATCCGATATGTCCGTTACCGAAACGCCCTGAGGAGTTAAACCGCTAACTGTGGCTGTATTAACTACAAAACCATTGTCTATATCCGATGCCGTAATAACATAAACTCCTGTAAATGTAGTATTGTCCGATTCGCCGGGCGCCAATATAATCGGCGTACCGCTTATCTCAACTCCGGCTAAATCGTCCTCTACATAAACGCCGTGCAAAGTAACGTTGCCTATATTACTGACTACAAAAGTGTAACTTATCGTCTCGCCTATGTCTGCCAATCCGTTGCCGTTCTCATCGTTAAAGTGTCCCGATTTGAGAATACTTAACTCGGGATGTTGAGGAACTTCAGTTAACGTTACGTCATCAGGCTCACCGTCACCTTCACTGTCATCGTTTGTCGAATCATGCGGATCATCGGATAAGTCTGTCAACGTATTGCCTTGTGGATCTTCTCCGTTTACAGTAGCTTGATTCTCAATCATACCGGCGTCTATATCCGACTGCGTCAATACGTGGATACCACTGTATGTCCAAACTTCTCCAACGTCCAACAAATGGTTACCGTTGATATCTCCGCCCGTGTAACTTACGCCTTGTGCCCATAAATTGGAATCGTCAATCGTAATGTTACTTATCGTTTGATTTCCGGCATTTATTACTTCAAATGTGTAAACTATATACTCTCCGGGTTGGGCATAATTGTCCCCATTTCCTCCATACTGCTGCGAATCATCGAAAATACCGGTCTTGGTTATAATCAACTCGGAATGAACCGGAACACTGATAACCGTCGGATCTTCCGGTGTGCCGGTGCTCGGATCGTCTGATAAATCGCTTACTTGTTGATTCGACGGATCCATACCCGTAGCCGTAGCTTGGTTCTCAACCATACCGGCATCAATATCCGATTGTGTCAAGGTATGAATCGCAGTGAAATCGTAACTCTCTCCGGGTAATAAATCTACTTGAACCGACGGAAGGGTAACTACGGCATTGGGATCGCTTACTTGAATATCGGTAAGGGTTTGGTTACCGGTATTGGTTACCGTTATCGTATAGGTAATAACATCGCCTACTGCTGCCGGTGTGCTTCCGCTGAATACTCCCGTCTTAATAACGGTTAATTCACTGACTTGACCTATGTAGGTTACCGTAACATCGTCCGTAGTAGTGGTCATATCTTGTGGATCATCGGATACATCTGATACTTGAGAACCGGTGGCTGACGTGCCTTCAAATGTAACTTGATTGTCTACATGACCGGCGTCAATATCCGATTGGGTAACGGTATGGGTCGTAGTGTAAATCCATGTTTCGCCCGGATCCAATACGCCGTCTCCATCAGTGTCCCCTACGTTTACACCGCCTTGCTCTACCGGTGTGTAACCCGAAGGAGTAACAGGGGTAATACTTACATTGCCCGTATTGGTCAGTGTGGCTGTATAAACAATGTCATCGCCTACATTATAATTATAAGGATTGTTCGCATTGGTTTGGACATTGTCATCCAATGTGGATGCCATACTCGATACTTGATAAGGGGTTAAATCCGTAATCGTGATGTCGTCGGGATCTCCGTCGCCTTCACTGTCCAAATCGGTATTGTCATCGGGATCATCGGATAAATCGCTTATCGTATTGCCATTGGTGTCTTCTGCTGTTGCCGTGGCTTGGTTACTTACCATACCGCTATCCATGTCTTCTTGGGTAATCTGATGAACTGCTGTAAAGGTAACACTGTCACCCGGAGCTAAACTTGGCGTGCTGCCTACTCCGTTCATAACGGCATTGCTGTCGCTTACCGAAATGTTATCCAAAGTAACATTACCCGTATTGGTAACTACTATCGTGTAGGTAATATACTCGCCTACCGATACTTGAACCGGTAAAACGTCTTGCTTGGTTACTTCCAAACGCGGCTCTTGAACAAAGGTCGTTACCGTAGGATCTTCCGGTGTGCCTACCAAAGGATCACTGTCGGATACATCACTCAACGGCGTACCGTTGCTGTCTATTCCATACCCTACAGCCGTATTCTCTACTTCTCCGCTGTCAATGTCCGATTGCGTAACGGTATAAACGGCTGTATAGTGCCAAGTCTCATCTACATCTAATAAATTGTCGCCGTCTGTGTCTCCTGAGGTATAGGTTACCGTACCACCGCTGTTGGTTACCATCAAATCTATGACTTGTAAATTGCTGATGGTAATGTTTCCGGTGTTCTGAACACTGATGTCATACTCAATAACATCGCCGGCTGTATTGCCTACAGGTAAATTGTCTATATAATTCGATACAACTTTTATTGTGGTTATAGCGGGATTTTGATAGGTATGAAGATCACTTACCGTAGGATCGTTCGGCTCTGCCGTATCCGTATCATCCGATTGTAGGTCTTCTACCGGATCGCCTTGTGGATTGTGACTCGTTACGGCAGCTGTATTCGCTACGGCTCCGGCATCCATATCCGATTGCGTAATGGTATGCGTAGCGGTATATGTCCATGTCTCGCTCGGCTCTAACATGTTGTTGCCGTTGGTGTCTCCTCCGGTATAGGTAATATTAACCGCATTGTCATCGGTTACAACGACATTGCTCAATGTGGTATTACCGTTGTTGTTTACCGTAATGGTATAGGTAATGTCTTGTCCTACCATTACAAACAAGGGTAATTGATCTACTTTGGTGATGCTTATTTCGCTTATCAAATTAAAGTAAGTGTTCGTCGGGTCATTGTCGGCATTGGTCTGAGGATCATCGGAAGCATTGTCCGTAACTGTCGTACCGTTGAAACTGCCGCTTACACTTACTTGCGTGCTGTAAACTCCGGCGTCTATCTCGGCTTGGGTCAGGGTATGACTGGCTGTGTACTGCCATACTTCACCCGGATCTTGAAGACCGTCTCCGTTGGTGTCGCCTACGTTTACGCCGCCACTGGTAACAGGGGTGTATCCCAAAGGGGTATCGGGAACTATGCTTACATTACCGGTGTTCTCTACAAATAAATCGTAATTGATATGATCGCCTTCGTAATAGGTAGAAGGGTTTGTAGGTCCACTGGGATCGTTATCGTCTAAAACGGCTGTTAGCTCGGCTTGTTGATAAGGGGTTAAATCGCTTATCGTAGGATCGTCTCCGCCCGGCTGTAATCCGTTGGAATCGTCCGATGTATCCGTAACGCCGTTATCTTGAGGATCTTTGCCCGTAGCTACAGCACTGTTGCTTACGCTTCCATTGTTCATGTCGGATAAAGTAATGGTATGTGTAGCGGTAAAGGTTACAAAAGAACCCGGTGATAAAGTAGCAATGGTGTTGTTACCGCTGATAACGGCATTGGAATCGGTTAATACAATGTCGTGAAGTGTTACGTTACCGCTGTTGGTTACTACTATGGTATAGGTGATAACGTCGCCAATGCTGGCATCGGTCGGAATATTGTCGTCCTTGGTTACGGTTAATTCAGGAGTTTGTATTATTCCCGTTACCGTTGGATCGTCCGTGCCGGCGGCTTCTTCGGGATCATCCGACAAATCTTGTGCAGGGGTGCCGTTTACGCCTGTGCCCGTTACATTGGTCTGGGCAACTATGCTGCCGCTGTCTATATCGGCTTGCGTAACCGGAACGGTTTGCGTATAGGTCCAAACTTCGCCCGGATCTAATTCTCCGTCTCCGTCGGTATCTCCTCCTGTATAGGTATATGACGGATCAATACTCGGTATAATACTGGTATTGCCCGGATTGGTTACCGTTAAGGTATAATTGATATTGTCCGAGGTAGTCAACGCCTGATCGTTGGCCGGAGTACCGGCTATATTGTCGGTGAGCTCCGCTTCTATTTGAACTACTTGATACGGGGTTAAGTCCGTATGAGTCGGATCATCCGGCGTTAATGTATCGGGATCGTCCGAACTGTCTTCTACATTATTACCGTTAAAATTACTGCTCGCTACCGCTACATTGTCAAAACCGCCGTTGTCCATATCGGCTTGCGTGATAGTATGAACGGCTGTTACAGTAGCACTGGAACCCGGTGATAATGTAGCTATAGGAGTACCGGAGGTTATAGTAGCGTTGGCATCGCTTACATTGATATTGGTTAAAGTAACATTACCGCTGTTGGTTACTACTATCGTATAGCTTACATCGTCGCCAACGGTAGCGCCTGCCGGTATGTGGTCTTGTTTGGTAACCGTAAGCTCAGGATTTTGCTTGATGTAGGTAACTGTCTCGTCGTCGGGCTCACCGTCGCCTTCGTGGTCGTGGTTGTCGTAATCATAAGGATCATCACTCATATCACTTACAGAACCTGCTGACGGGGTGGCATCCGTACCCGTTACGGTTACCTGAGCGGCTATTTGACCGCTATCTACTTCTGATTGCGTTACGGTGTGTTCCATACCGTAACTCCAAACTTCGCCCGGATTCATAACGCCGTCACCGTTGTCATCACCACTTAAATAGGTGTAGCCGGCAGGCGTGTCGGGCGTAATGTCAACATTGCCGGTATTTTCTACATTTAATATATAGGTAAAGGTATCGCCGGCATTTAAAACAGCCGGTGAACCGGAAGTCGAATTGACTTGATCGTCTAATTCCGCCTCAATACTGATAACTTGGTTCGGCGTCAAATCAACTACCGTAGGATCATCGGGATGTCCGTCACCATCGATGTCTTGGTCCGTAACATCGTTAGGATCATCCGATACCGCTGTTACTGAATTACCGTTGAAAGTAGTGCTCGCAGTCGCTACGTTGGTAAACGTGCCGTTGTTCATGTCACTCTGCGTGATGGTGTGCGTTACCGTTAGGGTGGTTGATGAACCCGGCGATAATGTGCCCGCACTTAAACTCGACGGCGTGGCATTACTGTCCGTTACTTGAATGTTTTCCAATGTAACATTACCTACGTTCGTTACTACTAAGGTATAGGTAACTACATCGCCAACTGTCGCTGTGGGTGAAACCGGTTGGGCGGTCTTGGTTATCGTGAGGTCGGGATTGGCTAATACTTGACGCCAATCTCTATCTCCACCCGGATTATTATTATCAGGGTAGCTGGTAGGATTTGTATTATTAGTTCCGTTATTTTCGGCAGTAGTATTATCTACTGTATCATAAGCATCATCTAAGCCGTCATTATCGGCATCATTGCCGGTTGGCAATGTATCGGCTACACCGTCATCGTTGGTATCCCAACCTTCAATGGCATCACTGCGACCGTCATTATCACTGTCTAAGTCTAAATAATCGGGTGTATTATCGCCGTCGGTATCTTCGGGATCGGTTAAAATATTTGCCGCATTGTCCGGATCATAACGGTTATCCAAACCGTCTCCGTCACTATCGATACCTGTTGGAGGCAAATATTCATCTGTTCCTTGTGCTTCAATATTATCGGGGATACCGTCATTATCGGCATCAATATCCAAATAATCGGGGTGTCCGTCGCCGTCGGTATCGGTTTGTGGTAAGTTGGTACCACCTTGTGTAGTATCTTGTCCGTCATTAAACCCGTCACCGTCATTATCGGTATAACCGTCTATACGTCCGTCGCCGTCTGCATCGGTACCACCGGCTTCATATACGTCAGTTATACCGTCGTTATCACTGTCGATATCCAAATTATCGGGAATACCGTCGTGATCGGTATCAGGATTAGCAAGCGCCGTTCCACCTTCGGTGGTATCGGTAATATTGCTAAAGCCGTCGCCGTCAGGATCATTTATCGGGCCGGTTCCTATAATACCGTCACCATCGGGATCTTGTCCGC
>JAMONO010000163.1 GCA_027065715.1 Flavobacteriales bacterium | reverse complement strand
ACCAAGCGAAATTTTTACTTCTTCGGGATTTACTTGTTTGTCAAAAGCTACAATATATGTTCGTCCTCCGACAAAATCGACACCGGGGTTCAATCCGTTGGTAAAAATTGAAATTAAACCTATGGCTATCACCACTCCCGATACGGTGTATGCAATTTTGCGTTTGCCTAAGAAGTCGTAGCGAACATTGGCAAATAGGTTTTTGGATAGTTTGGTATCAAAGCTCAGTTTATGTCCTTTTGCCAAATACCATTCAATTACATGACGGGTAATAAAAATTGCGGTAAACAACGAAGTAAATATACCTATTAACAAAGTTGTTGCAAAACCTTTGATTGGACCGGTTCCGAACATTAATAAAATGATACCGGTAAGTGCGGTTGTAATATTGGCATCTAAAATAGAAGATAAGGCGTTGCTAAATCCGTCATCAACGGCATCTCGCAAATTTTTGCCTCGACGCATCTCTTCACGTACCCGTTCAAAAATAAGCACATTGGCATCGACCGCCATACCAATGGTCAATACGATACCGGCAATACCGGGCAAAGTCAATACGGCATTTAAACTGGCCAAAATACCAAATATAAATAATATGTTGAGTAACAAGGCGATATCGGAAGCTATACCGGCTTTGCCGTAGTAACCGAACATCCATATAAAGATCAGCAACAAGGCAATAAAGAATGACATTTTACCACCTTCAATTGCTTTTTTACCCAACGAAGGACCTACAATTTCGGACTGAACGATATCGGCTTTGGCAGGCAGTTTTCCGGCACGCAATACGTTAGCCAAATCTTTGGCTTCTTCCATGGAAAAGTTTCCGGTAATTTCGGAACGCCCACCGGTTATGGGACCGTTATGAACACCGGGAGCCGAATAAACGATATTGTCCAAAACAATAGCTATTGCCGTTTTGTTATTAAAGGCTTGTGTGGTCATTTCTTTCCACTTTTTGGCTCCAACACCGTTCATTTGCATGGTAACAGCCGGATTACCAAACTGGTCAAAACTCGATTGAGCATCTACAATTACATCGCCGCTTATGGGAGGTATATTATCTCGATTGCCTTTTATGGCATACAAATAAACCACATCATTTTTCTTTTCGGGTTTGCTCCACAAAAATTTAACGTTTTTTAGTTCGGAAGGCAAAAGTTTTTTGGCTTCGGGACTATTGAGCATGCTCATTATTTTATCTTTGTTTTCGAGTTTTGCAATACCTGTTCTGGCAAAATTGCCGGGTTGCAAAAAGCTAAACAAAGATTCTTGTGCTTGGTCATCGACCAACAAGGTATCGGCATCTTTTTTCAAAGTGTCTTTTTGAACGGTATTTTGTCTGTAATAGGCATCTACTTGTTTTAAATACGGAACAACTTCATTGGCGTCATATACATGCCAAAATTCAAGTTGAGCCGTGCTTTGCAAGAGTTTTTTTACCCGTTCAATGTCTTTGGCTCCTGCCAATTCGACCAAAATACGTCCCGATTTTCCCAAACGTTGTATATTGGGTTGGGTTACCCCGAATTTGTCAATACGTTTACGCAAAACTTCAAAGGCACTGACCATGGCATCATCAACTTTTTTGGTGATGATTTTTTTCACCTCATCGTCAGGCATATTAAAAGTAATTTCGTTGGATAGATTTTTATTTCCAAAAATTTCGGGAGAACTCAATTTGACCGGATGGTCAGATTGGCTGTTTATTTTGTCAAAGGCTTCAAAAAACAGTTCCAAATAAGGTTTATCGCTGTTTTTTTGCATCTGAGCGGCTTCTTCCAAAGCTTGATTAAAGGTAAGGTTTTTGGTATGATTGGCTAAGTTTTTCAATATATCTTTTACCGACACCTGCAATATTACATTGATACCTCCTTTAAGGTCAAGACCGAGGTTCATTTCTCTGTCTTTTAAATCATTGTAAGTAAAGTCGGCACCCAATATACTAAATACGGGTTTATTGGCAACCGAATCCAAATAGTGTTTTTCTTTTTGATAGTCTCCTCCGGCATAAGCATGGGCTTCTTTTCTGATTTGGTTTGCCTTAATTGTAAATGATAATTGATAAATACTTAGCAGTGCTAATATCGTAGCAAATACTATTACAAGTCCTTTATTTCGCATTCTCTTCTGTTTTTTTCTGTTCGTTATTCATTTTGTCGGGCAAAGATAATTTTTTACTATTTAATTTCAAATTTTTTTACCCTTTTATTATTAATTGTTTTTTTATCAAAAGGTATAGGTTAATGATAGTCCGGGATATATTCTTTTATTTATTTGTATATCGGACAGGTTTATACTTAACCGGTGTGCATATTTGTATCGGATTTGATTTTGTTTTCGGTCTAATAAATATTTTCCGTGTATCCAATCATACAAATAGCTGCCTATCATCATAACAACCGAGCCGTATGCTATGATAATATCTCCGGCTGATATATTTTGGTCTAAACCCGAATTGTCCAATATAAGAATATTGGTCAATGATTCGTCGGTAAGAGACAAATATAACCAACCGGCATATCCGATACTGCGTGCTCCTAAAATATAATATCCGGTTTTCTTTTCTTTGATTTTAAAATGGATATGTCCGGGCAACACCGTCGCAATCATCATATCTTGCATACGCAAATCGGTGCTGAGAATTTCAAATTCTTCAAAAGTCATTTCTTTGGGAATGGAAGGCCATTCAAAATTTGAATTTTTTTGATGTTTGTAGATGTCCAAATCCTGCGACCAAAGGTTTTGCGTAAGCAATAGCAATATGACAATTGACAAGTTCTTCATAAAATCAGTATTCCAAGGTATTGAGGTAATCCAATTTTTTCTTCCAAAAGTCCAATATTTCTTTGTTTTTGGCAACATTTCTTTCGACTTCTTTTTTAAACGGATTGTTATCGTCGTCGGATTTGATAAACATCATATTGTTTTCCAACTGACTTATTTCGTTTTCGATACTTTCGATTTTTTGTTTGACATAACGTTTTTCTGAATCCAATTTTCTGTAATTTCCTTCTTCGAGATATTCGTCCACCATATTTTTGAATTTCAAGAACGATAATTCGCGTTTATCTATATTGAGTTTGTCATACAATGAATTGATAAATTTATTGAATTTTACATTAATATAATGTTTATTAGCGGGTACATAGCCTAATTCTTTCCATTGGGCAATATATTTTTTAATATCGTCAATGGTATAAGTTACATCGTCTTTTATTTCTTTAAATTGTTCTTTAAGTTGGGTTAAGAATTCCTTTTTTTGTACAAAGTTATTGTATTCTTCGCTTTTTTCGGAACGAATATGGGTATAATATCTGTCAAAATAATGGTTGCATGCTGCTCTAAATTCTTGCCAAATTTTTTCGGAATATTTTCGAGGAACATGTCCTATTTTTTTCCACTCTTCTTGTATTTCTTTAAATTTTTGGGTAGCGGTTTCCCATTCATCGCTTTCTTTGAGTTCTTCGGCTATTTGGATAAGTTTCATTTTTTTATCCAAATTTTCTTTTTGCAGCTCTTTTAAGGATTTGTAAAAGTTGTTTTTTTGTTTGTTAAAATCTTTGACAATTGTTTTAAATTCCGACCAAATTTCTTCGCGATATTTTTTGGGGACATATCCTATTTTATAAAAAGTTTCACGAAGTGCTTCCACTTCTTTTATTTTTTCTTGCCACTGTTTATGATTTTGAGGAATTTCGGCGGTTATTTCTTTGAGTTTTTCGATTATTTCTCGTTTTTTATCTAAATTTTCACCGAATTGTTCTTTCAATTTTTTATAAAACTCACGTCTTTTATCGTGAATTTGTTTGGTAACTGTTTTAAATTCTTCCCAAATTTCTTCTCTATACTCACGTGCAACCGGTCCTGTTTCTTCTTTCCACTTTTTATGTAATTTTTGCAACTCTTTAAATATATAATGTATATCATCTTTTTCCAACAAGGCTTTGGCTTGTTCGATAATTGATTTTTTTTGTTCCAAGTTTTCTTGAAAAATTTTATCCCGATAATTTCGGTCTAAATCCAATAAATCATAAAAACGTTCTTCGTGGTGTTTAAAAGTTTGCCATATATCGGTGTATTTAGCACGCGGAATATTGCCGGCAATTCGCCATTTTTTTTGAATTTCTTTAAATTTTTTAATTCGTTCTTCAAAGTTGTATTCGGTAGAGTCGATTATTTCTTTCAAAGCCTCTATCAACTCTTGTCGTTTTTTGAGGTTTGCTTCGAGTTTGTCTTGTATTTCTTTGCGATAGGCGTTGAGTTTGGCTTTGTAATCTTTAATTAAATAATTAAATTCTTTTTGTTCGGGCAAATAAAATTCGGCATTGCTTCCTTCTTCCTTTTCGGCTTCAAATTGTTCTTTGAGTGTTGCAACTTTGTCTTCAAAAGCAAGTTTTATTTCTTCAAAGTGCTTTTTTAGTTTTTGTACGGGGTGTTCACTAAGTAGTTTTTGCCCTTCGTCTATTAGTTGTCGCAAATTAAAATCTTGGTAAGATAAAAGAGGAATATGAACCTGTGTAGTCGCATCGGTTTGTTGTTCATCGGCTTCTTCCGATTCGCTGGCTACATGTTGTTCTATTTCGTCCACTACTTGTTCAACCGATTTTTCTTCCAAAACATTTTGGGCTTCGGCTTCCAATTTTTCTTGTTCTACATTTTCTTTTTGTTCTTTTTCTTCCGATACTTCTTTTGGTTTTTGAACAATTTCAGGTTGTTTTTCCACTTGCTCGTTCTTTCCATCTGCATCATGCAGGTTTTCGTTTCTTTCTTCTACCATAATTAGTATATTTTCCGATTATTATTTAGCAGCGAAATTTAACAATTTTTTTTGAAATTTCAACTGCTTTTTTTTTGCCATATTTGCCAAGCCGCCTCAGCCTGTAACTTCAACATTTCCAGCCCATTACAAAAATCCGCTCCGCGTTTTCGTGCTTCTTTCAAAAAAAGTGTCTGTTCGGGATTATAAACCAAATCGTAAAAAAAGTGTTTTGAGCCGATAAATTCATACGGTATTGTCGGTTTTTTATGATGAGCAGGAAAGGTGCCTACGGGTGTGGTATTGATGATAATTTGATGCTCTTTCATAACATTTTTATTCAAATCGCCGTAAGCAATTTGTTGATTATTTGACGGATTGCGTGATACTTTATAAAATGGAATTTTTAATTGATTTAATACATAAGCAACGGCTTTGGAAGCGCCTCCGGTACCCAATATCAAAGCTTTTTGATGATGTGGTTTGAGATGTTTAACAAAACTTTGAAAAAATCCGGTTACATCGGTATTGTACGCTTTTATTTTGCCGTCCAAATCAATTAACAAAGTATTGGTTGCTCCTATCTTGGTTACTATTACATCTTGATAATCGGCGTATTGCAAAATTTTTTCTTTGTAAGGAATGGTTACATTTAATCCGACTATATGCGGATGCTGTTGTAATAAAACCAAAAAGTCGTCAAGGTTTGCTATTGGAAAATTTCGGTATTCGTATCCTGTAATCTTTTCGTTTTTAAATTTTTGTGAAAAGTATTGTTGTGAAAAAGAATGTGTCAAGGGGTAACCTATCAGACCGAGTAATTTTTTCATTTTATTTTTTTTCTTTTTGCATCGAAGTTTTTTCAATCCAAAAAATACTGATTAAACCTGCCAACATAAAAAATATAACCAATACAGATGTCGTATCAAATTGTTGCGGAAAACTTTGTTCGTAGTAAGCAACCAATTTGCGACCGTGTTTAACAACGACCTGTCCGTCTTGCATTAAATAAACGGGTTTTTTCCATGGCCATAAAATGCTAAGTGAACCTAATATAAATCCGGTAAGTAAAGCTATGGTTAAATCTTTATATTTTTTAAACAACCACGACAAAAAGTGTGAAAAGGCGACCAATCCGACAGCTGCTCCCAAGGCAAAAGGTATCAATATTTTGAGGTTAAAATGATTGATTGCATCTATGGCAACCAACCGATAATTACCCAATAATATCAATACAAAAGAGCCGGACAAACCGGGTAAAATCATACTGACAATAGCTACAATACCGCTTAAAAACAAATACAAAGGGTGTTCGTTTTCGCCCGCCGGATGCAAAACCGTCAACAGGACGGCAATTGCAACACCTGTCAAAAAAGCCAAATAGGTTCGTGTTTTCCATTTTTCGACCGTTTTACCCACAAAATATACCGAAGCCAAGACCAAACCGAAAAAGTAAGCCCAAATATACTCGGGATAATTGGCAAACAAATAGGAAAAAAGTTTTGCCAATGAAAAAACGGCAACTAACAAACCGCTTCCAACAGGAAGTAAAAAAGGCAAATCGACATGTTGTGAAAATTCTTTTCGGTTGCCTTGCATAAGCAATTTGAAAGCTTTTAGGTCGAATGATTTGATGGCATCGATAAGGCGTTCGTATATACCGGTAATCAAAGCTATGGTTCCGCCCGATACTCCCGGAATTACATTGGCGGCTCCCATTGCCATACCTTTTAAAAACAAAACGGGGTTGAAATATTTTTGAACTGATTTCATAAATTATTTTTCAAGCATTCTTCGTTTTATTTCGTCTGATTCGGGAAAATTATTACGGGCTTCCAACAACAGTGATCTGTAATCGTCAAGGCGATTGTTTTGTTTGTACAGATCTGCCAATTGTAATATAACGGGCAACGAAGGAGTGCCTAATTTTAAACTCATTTCAAAGGCGGGAACGGCTTTTTGAGGCTCGTTCATCAAAAGGTAAATTTTGCCCAAAAGTTCAAAAAGTTCTTGATTGTTTATTACTTCCAAAGCTTTGTGGGTAATCGATAATGCATCGTTTGGCAAACCTTGTTCGAGTTTAATATTGATAAGTTTTATCCACGATTTGTAGTATCCGGGGTCTTCTTCAATTGCTTTAAAATAATAATGAACAGCGTTATTCAACTCTTTTTTTAATTGATAAATTTGAGCGATATGATAATAGGTAAACGCCGTAGGGTCTGCTATTTTTAGGGTTAATCGATAACATTCGAGGGCTTTGTCATATTGTTTGGTTTGGGTATAAGCATAAGCTTTGTCGTAGTATGCTCCCAAAAAATGGTCATCGATGGCTATGGCATAATCCAAAGCGGATATGGCTTTTTGATATTGGGCTTTATCGATATATTTTTTTGCCAACAAGCTCCAGCCTACTTCACTAAAAGGATATTTTTCGACATGTTGTTCCAAAAAACGAACGGCTTTTTCGGTTTCATCCAATAAGTCAAAACAAGTAACGGCATTGTATAAGGCAGTTGAACTGTCGGGGTCAAGTTTTAATGTTTTTAAAGATGTATCCAAAGCTGCTCTGTAATCTTCCAAATACAAGTATTCGACGGTCATAATTTCATAAATTTCGACAGGGTCGGCTTCTTCAAATTGTAAAGCTTTTTGCAAAGCGGCGATTGCGTCTTTGTGTTGGTGTTTTCGTGAACAAAGTTCGGCTTCGAGCATGGGAATTTCAACTCGGTCGGGGGCTACTTGTTTGAGTTGTTGTATCAACGCATGTGCCTTATCCAGTTGATCGTCAAATGAATATAATTCGACTCTGAACAACAAAAGTTCGACATTGTCCGGATATTGTTCCAAACCTATTTCCAAAGCTTTTACCGCCATATTAAAATTACCCAAACTGATATATTCATCTACAATTTCAAGAAAGTCTTCCAAATCGAAAAAGATATTTTCATTGGTGCGTAGCATGGCTTCAAATCGCTTGATTATATCGTCATATCTTTCTTCTTCATTCATAATAAATGGCTTTTCTTTTGAAGCAAAAATACGTATTATACAATGAATTGATTTGTCTTTTAACAATTAGTTATTAACAAAGTTATCAAGATAGAAAGAAGCAAACACAAATCGGTTCAATATTTCGTTTATTGCCTGCTATGTGTCAATAATATCCGATGAGATATAATTTTGGATTTTCATTGTATTGATGTCCCGAAGTTTCAAAAGTATTTCTATGCTTCAAAGATGGTGATTGGAACGGGAAAAGAGGGTATAACGAAACATGTCATTCGGGGCGAACGACAATATAGTGCATAAACTAAGCTTATATGGACGAAGTATTTTGGTTTTGTTATAATTTCTTATACCGAATCATAAATACGATTATACAGGTCTTTATAAATATCTTTGACCACCCGGCGTTTGAGTTTCATGGTAGGGGTTAAATGTCCGCCATCAACTGACCATTCATCGGGGGTTAGTTCAATTATTTTAATTTTTTCCCATTTACCAAATCCTTCGTTATATTTTTCAATTTCTTGCATGATACGGTCTTTTACATGTTTATTATTGGCAATTTCTTCAAAGGATTCGCCTATATCCAAATGATGTCTTTTTGCCCATTCTTTAACAAAGGGAAAAGCCGGTTGCACCAAAGCGGCAACTAATTTTTGTCCTTCACCTACCACCATAATTTGTTCAATAAACGGGGATTGTTTCATGGTATTTTCTATCAACTGCGGTGCTACATATTTTCCGCCGGAAGTTTTAAACATTTCTTTTTTTCGATCGGTTATTCTCAGCATACCGTCATTATCGAGTACACCGATGTCGCCCGTATGAAAATATTCGCCGGTAAAAACTTCGGCTGTTTTTTCGGGATCTTTGTAATATCCAAGCATCATATTGGGTCCTTTGGCTAATATTTCGCCGTCATCGGCTATTTTTACTTCAACTATATCAATAGGACGTCCAACGGTTCCGATACGCCATAGGTCGTTGGGTGAATTTACCGAAATTACGCCTGAGGTTTCTGTCAATCCATAGCCTTCCAGCACAAATAAAGTTGCGGCATTGAATACTCGTTGCAAACGAGGTTGTAGGGCGGCGCTTCCCGATACAATATACATCAATTCACCTCCAAGTGCTTCACGCCATTTGCTAAAAATAAGTTTACGTGCCAATTTGAGTTTTAAACTATACGGAAATTTGTTTTGTTTGGAAAAATCAAATTGTTCACCGACACCGACCGCCCAAAAGAATAAGGCTTTTTTGATACCGGTGAGTTCGGCGCCTTTGGCTATGATTTTGTCATATACTTTTTCGATTAAACGAGGTACTGCGGTAAACAAATGGGGTTTAACTTCTCTTATATTATCCCCAATTTTATCAATTGATTCGGCAAAATAAATACCAAATCCGCGATAAAAATATAAGTAGTGTATCATACGTTCAAAAATATGACACGAAGGCAAAAAACTGATGACACGACCGTCCTTTGGAAGTTTCGGCACTCTTTTGGCGGCAGATATAACGGTTGTAACTATATTTTTATGCGACAACATAACTCCTTTGGGCTTACCTGTGGTTCCCGAGGTATATATCAAAGTAGCCAAATCGTCACCTTTGACGGCGGATTTGCGTTGTTCTACTTCGGGTTGGTTTTCTTCCGATTGTCCCAAATCCATAATTTCCTGCCAGTTGCGAGCGCCGGGGATTTTGTCAAAAGTAAAAACATCAATAAGGCTTGGCACTTCGTGTTTGATGCTTTGAACTTTATCGTAAATTTCTTGATTGGATACTATAATGTACTTAACTTCGGCGTGATTAAAAATATATTTGTAATCTTCGGGGGTAATGGTCGGATATACCGGAACATCTTGTGCACCTAACTGCAATATACCCAAATCGGAAATATTCCATTTGGTTTGATTGTTATGTGAAATTAAAGCTATTTTATCGTCTTTTTGCACACCGAGTTTTAACAATCCTCTACTAAATTGATTGACTTGATTGAAAAAATCACGTGTTGAGGTTTTTTGCCATTTGCCGTTTTCTTTGGTTACCAGTGCGTCTTCTCTGGGAAAATTATCCAATTCGTATTGCACAAAATCAAAAAGTCTTGTAATATCCATAGTCTTGTTTTTGGTTATTTCGGATAGCAAAATAGAAAAAAAAAATGAATTTTGAAAAGTAATAAATGTTATTTAACCAATTATTTCAAATTTTGTAATAATTTATGACTTTTTTGAAAAGCTTTTAACAAAAAAATACCGCCTAAAACAAGGCGGCATTTGAAATAAATAGTAAATTTATTTGACAACAATTCGTTTTGATACGATTGATTTTTGAGTTTCCAATTGTAAAATATACATGCCTTGTGAAATATTTTTCAATTCAACCATTTGATTATCAGAATGATAATTAATATTTATTTGTTTTCCGGACAAATCATACAGAGCTGCTGAAACAATGGGCACCGGTGTTTTGATATAGAAAAATTTTTGTGCCGGATTGGGATAAATTTTTACTTTGACCGAAGCAATATTATTGATATTTGAAATTGATTCGGCGCTTAAAGTTACACTATCAACAGTCCAACGGGTCGGTTGGTAAGTTTGCGTAAAATATTTGAAAGCCAAGTAAGCGGTTCCGTTTATACCGCTGATGTCGGCATTTGAAACCGGATAAGTAACTTCGGTATTTGTGCCATCGGGTATGGGCAAATTGACATTGGGAACCGGTGTCCATGTAAAATCGGAAGGATTGCCATTGCCGTCATAGTCTGTTGAATAGACCAATAGCAAAGGGGTATTTCCGTATTTATGGACCGTAAAAAAGGACAGGCGTTCATTTTGATAATTGTCAAAATTGACAGGCGAAGCGGTTATCAGCCAATCTTCGCAATCGGTATCGGCTTGGTAGCCGTTTATTTGAATGGCAGGCGAATTGTTTTCGCCGTATTGATTGATGCAAGTCCAATCTTTGTTGCTGGCTTCACTTACGGAAACAAATTGCATGGACGGACAATTATCAAATGTTTCATTTAATAAATAAGGGGACATGGTTGTTACGGAAATATTATTGCTACAATTTGAAAAATTGTTGGCGGCATCGTAAGCTTTGACGCATATTTGATAGGTTGTATCAGGTGAAAGAGAGTTAATTTGATATTGTGTATCGTTTACATTTCCTATCATGTTATTATCAACAAAAATTTGATAACCCGTTACTCCTCTATCGTCGGTGGCTGCGTCCCAAGCTATTTGGATACTTGTATCGGTAACCGAAGTAACATGCAAATTGGCAGGCACCGAAGGCGCTTGCGTATCGGGACTGGGATCCCAAATGGCAGCCACCCATTCGGGGTGGTCAATAAAAGGGTTGCGATTGTGTTGGTATGAATATATTGCGTCATTTCTATCGCGTTCGCGCTGACTAACCGGATCTTGATTGTGCCACGTAATTAGTATTTCTAAAAACCAATCGGAAAAAACATGGTCGGAAGTTCCGTCCAACATATCGCTGCTACCCCAACTTGCTATACGACTTTCGTATCGAGTTGCCACATAAAACAACATACGGGCAATATCTCCTTTAAATTCATCGATAGGTTCAAAAACCGTTCCCGAATATCCTTGTGTGCTGTTGGAACCCAATTTGGAACCGTTGGTTGAAGTCCAACTTGGATTATTTACCACTCCAAAAGGATAACTGCTACGTCGGTTATTGACATATCCGTCGGTTGGCACTACAAAATGAGCATCGGATTTCATGGGGCTTGCCGAACCGAAAATACTCTGAGGCAAAATATGCTCGCGGTTATAACAATCGCCTTCACCTGAGTATTGTCCGCAAGTATTTTGATTGTGATGATACTCGTAAACATCGGCAGTTGAAGGTTTTTCGGAATACATATCCAATACGGTGCCGTCGTTTTCGTAATAATGGTCGGTATCCGAGTCGACATAAATATCATACAAATCGTCATAGGAATAAACGGTATGATTGTCGATAATTTGTTTTAAAGCCGTTTTGAGTTGATAGCCGGTTAAACCTTGTGCATTGTCATAATATCCGGCAGGTATTTGTCCGGTTAGTAAAGATACGGACAAGATTAATAAAAAGGTTACTTGTTTTTTCATAAATCAATATTTTGTTTGTTTGTACAATTTAGCCATATAAAAACCGTCTCCGGTTCCGGCAGACGGATATACGGTAGTATCGGACACAAAGGTATAATTTTTATGCTTTTGTAAAAAGGTATTTATCATTTTTTCATTTTCTTCGGGAAAAATGGAGCAAGTTACATATATCAAATTGCCACCGGGTTTGAGCATCGATTCGTAAGTTTGAAGTATATCTTTCTGTATTACATTGATTTGCTTAATTTTTTGAGGACTAAGTTCCCATTTTAATCCGGGTTTTCGTCGCAAGGTGCCTATACTGCTACACGGTGCATCAATAAGTAAAATATCAGCTTTATGATAATTATTTTTTAGCGTTTGTGTATCGATTACACCGGCTTCTTTGATAATTTTAACCCCGTTTCGTTTTGCTCTTTGTTTTAATTCGTCGATTTTGGATTGATAAATGTCATAAGCCAAAATATTACCTTTGTTTTGCATAAGCGCAGCTATGTGTAAGGTTTTGCCTCCGGCACCGGCACACGCATCAATTAAGGTCATGCCTGATTGAATTCCTGTAAAAGGTGCTACTAATTGCGACGATGCATCTTGAATTTCAAATAATCCGTTTTGATAGGCTTTTAAACCGGTCAATTTATGACGTGTTTTTATAAATAAGGCGTGCGGATAATGAGGATTTTGTATAGATATTATGCCTTCGTTTTTCAATATTTTTTGAAGTTTTTCGGGACTAATTTTAAGGGTATTGGCTCTTATCACTACGTCTGCTTCGGTATTTAGAGCACTTAATTCGCGTTGCCATACTTGCTCACCCAATTGCGCTACACCGGTTTGATACAACCACAGAGGAACTGCATGATTGATATGAGGTTGGGATATATTTTTTTTTCGTTTTAAAATTTTTTCAAGATTTAAATCGGAAAAATACAGATAATCAGGTACGGGCACTTCGTTGAGCAATGACCAAACGGACAAAATTCGTTTTTTTCCTTCTTTGGTTTCAATACGGGTTTGAGCCAAAAATTCGTATTGATTTTTCCAACGAACTATATCATACAATACTTTGGCGACAAATTTACGGTCTCGACTTCCCCATTTTCGTTGTTTTTTTAATAAACTTTGAATGGTCTTATCGGCTTGCTTGTTTTTTTCAAAAATTTGACTTAGCACTTGATTTATTTCGGGGACATAATTGGGATACCACTTCATTGACGAATAACTTATATATTTGCAATGATAAAAGTAAGACTTTTGAAACAATTATTAACAGATATTTTTAAAATTCATGTTTTATTCAACTTGCATGTTGCCTTATCGGTAGTGGCATTGTATGTTATTTTTAACGATCAAGTGAATGAGACTTATGTGCATTTTTTGTTTTTTTCTACGGTTTTAGGTTATGGTTTTATCAGATTATTTAACTTTGAGGGCAATCGTTTTTTTATCAAAAAATTTTATGTTCGATATAAATATCTGTTTGCAAGTCTGTTATTTATTTCCGCAACAATGAGTATATGGTATTATTTTCACCTTAAACCATATATGCAATTAAGATTGATACCTTTTTTTGCCATTAGTTTTTTTTACAATTATCATTTTAAATTTGCTCCGTTTTTAAGATTACGCAATAACGGGATTGTAAAAATTATCAGTGTAGCTTTGGTTTGGGCAGGATTAACGGTTTGGGTGCGTGCATCATTTGAAACCGGTATGTTATTAAAATTTCTTTTTGTTTTCATGTATGTTTTGATGCTGACCATGAGTTTTGATCAGCGCGATTTGTATATTGACAAACAAGAGTTAAAAACCATACCGCAAATATTTACTTCGGGTTTGGTTTATATATATTTAATTATTGCATCATTTCTTTTCATATTATCTTTATATATTTTTACCGGTATCGACTTAATAATCAGTATATTTATTGTTATCCTATCTGTTATTTTATGTTATTTTTCAAACGATAAAAAATCTTATTATTACACGGCATTTTGGATTGAGGGGTTAGCTTTATTGTGGTTTTTGTTATTGTATTTGACATAAAAAAATCCCCGTATAATAACGAGGATTAAAAAGCAAAAATAGTTTTGTTAATGAATTACAATTTGTTCCGGACGTATTATCATATAAACATTGTTTAAACGCACTTCGGTATTATTGTCATTTTTTATTTGAAATTGCATCAACCAAGGATTCGTACCGGCATCCCATGTTTTCCATTGACTTTCAATTATATAATTATTACCTACCAAATGTGTCCAAGTCCAAGTATCCGTGTCATCAATTACAGTAACATTGTTTCCGGTTTGTCTTGCCAAAAGTCTGAAAGAGTGATCCGATTGTGCACCTGTATAATTAGATAATTTTATAACCAACTTCACTTGTAATTTACCTAAACGATGATAATTGGACGGTGATACAGCCAAACTGTAACGTTGTCGCATATGATACGTATTGTCATCATTGGTTAAATTTACTCCTGCAAAGAAATTGATATTACTCAAATAATTTCGTGCCGTAGCATCGCCGTTAAAAACACCTGCCATAGCATTTTGGTCGCTATTATCGACTTCAGCGTAAACGGCGACATGTCTGCCACTTCCATCATTGGTAACTTTGTTGTAAGACGCTATATGATCACCATCGCCCGTATCGGAGACATAGTTGTAAGTTGCATAATGATTACCATCGCCGTTATTATAATTTCCTGCTTGGGGATTTTGTAAGTCCAAACCTATGATGTTTAAGGTTCCTATTTGCCTTCCGAAAAAAGGTGCCTGTGTAACATCAGTTTTGGCAATAATCACATTACTGACACCAACTTGAAGTCCTTTAATACCCTCTGAGGTTGATTGTCCTCCTGCTAAAAAATTAACGGTTCCAAAGTGTAATCCGTCGCTGTCAAGTTCGGTATGATTGATATGATCATAGCCGATAAAATTAACGGTTCCGTAATGTTTACCTCCGCCTAAATCATTTAAAGAGTTAAGAGTTCCTACATGATCGCCTGATGAAGTTGTTGCTGTATGAGTAGCAAAATTGTATCCCATTGAATTACTGGTTCCGACGTGTTCACCGCTACCGGTTGATAAAATGGTATTAATTATGCCATAGTGTTGTCCGTTTCCGTCCCCACCTATGGTATTCATTTCACCAATACGCATGGCATCACTGTCGCCGGAAACGGCAACCGGATTTGCGGGGTCGGTCGGATTTAAAACATATCCCAATAAATTGCTGCTACCCACATGTGCGTGTCCTCCGGTATCGGTCAAATTGTTTAATATCCCCAATTGATAGCCGTTTGTTGCGGTATTATCTCCTGTTAAATAATTGTGTCCCAACACATTACTTACCCCAATATGAAATCCGTCACCGGTACTGAAAATATTGTTTGATTCGGCTATATGTAAACCGCTCCCATCACCGGCTATGGTATTAAGGGTTCCTACACGCTTGCCATCGCTATCGCCCGCCAAAACTACCAAAGCCGACGGATTATTTTCGGGCACACCGGCTCCTAAAATATTGGCTGTTCCGACATGAGCAGATGCACCGGTTGTTTTAAGTTCATTTAAAATACCAAAGTGTTTGCCGGAACCGGTATTTCCTATTCGGTTAAAGGCTCCATATTGAACTCCGTTACCATTGCCTCCCATTCTTCGGTAAACACCAAAGTGTAATCCGCTACCTCCATTGGCAATAAAATCATAAGTGCCTATTACCATACCGTTTCCCGAACCAAACATACCGTTAAAGACCCCATACAAGGCACCATCACCGTCATTGTGCACATAGTTGGAAACTCCGGTATGTGAAGCGGCATTATTGCCTCCAACATCGGTTGCCAACCCCATTTGAGGTTTGGTATTGGTATCGGTTCCCACCACATCGGTTTCGATTCCGGTCAAATAGTGTGCATTGGTATCGCCAGCTTCTCCGCCAACAGTTGCATATATTGCCATTTTGCCTTTGGTGGTGGTAGGACTTCCTCCCACATTAAAATAACCGGCTGTTCTAAGGTCAATCGAGTTATCCGTATTGGCATTATCTACTTTTAAAACGGTAGGAAGTTGTGTATCGTAAATATCCAATTTATAATCGGCTGTATTTTTTCCAACGGCAACATTTCCCAAATGATACATATCGTCGTTTGTATCGGTAGGAGCCGTAGTGGTTAATTCAACGAACCAATCTTTATCTTCCGAAACCGCATTGCTACCCATAGCTTGCCAAGTATTACCGTCCCAATACCAAAAAGAATTGGTATCGGTGTCAAATACAAACAAACCGGTTTCGGTTGTCGATAAATTCATACCTGTTCTTTGTGCCGATGTTAAACGGGGTATCAAAACACCTTTGGAATCACTGCTTACATCTAACATGGCATTGGAATTAGGTGCTGAGCCAGTGCTATTTATAGCAACTTGTGCATGTAGTTGGGAAACAATTATTCCCACTGCAAATAAAAATAAAAATTTAGATTTCATAACATATATTTTAGGTTGTTATAACAAATGTATGAATTAATATTGACAAACAAAGAAGAATTCCTATTTTTATTTTAAATAAATCCTTAAATTTATGAAATAATGTGAATATTTTTGAAAAAAAAACATATATCTAAATATCAATCAAATGATAAGTTAGACTGTTTTGAAAGAAATATAAACTACTCAATTGCAATTACTGTATTGTGTATGGCAATAATAATCTACTGATTATCAATAATTATAAATTCGGACCGACGATTTTGTCTATGTTCCATTTCGGTGCATTTTACACCGTCTTTACATTTATTTACCAATTGAGTTTCGCCATAACCTTTGGCAGATACTCTCGAAGGATCGATACCGCTTTCTATGATATAATCACGGGTTGCTTTGGCTCTTTTTTCCGAAAGTTTCAAATTAAAGGCAGCACTACTGCGCGAGTCGGTATGTGAACGTATTTCCAATTTAACTTTGGGATATTTTCTCAAAATGGCAATTACTTTTTCCAGTTCAATGGCAGCTCTGGGTCCTATATCTGTTTTTCCGTATTCAAAATAAATGGGATTGAGTTTTAATATTTTACCCAAATCGGAACCTTTTACTATGGCTTCTTCTTTTGGAATAGCCACCTTTATGGTATCTTGCATTTTTGAAAATAAATCTTTTACATCTCCCTTTTTAATTTCATTTGACTTATAAAAGACATAGATATTATCACGCATTTCCGAATTGTTACGGCTTGATGCAAAATATCCGTAGTTATTTTTAGTATCGATAGTGAACGAAAAATCATCTTGCGGAGTATTGATAGGTTTTCCTAAATTGAGTATATCGCCAATCATACCGTTTTCGTCTATATCGGCTACAAAAATATCCAATCCGCCATAACCTAATTGACCATCCGAAGCAAAATATATTTTGTTATCATCGCTGATAAACGGAAAATTTTCACGTTCCGTAGTATTTACTTTGGGTCCTAAATTTTGCGGATAGCTATAAGAGTTATCATCATATATTTCGACATACCAAATATCGGAACTACCGAAACTTCCGGGCATATCGGATACAAAATACAGTCGTTTACCGTCGGGACTTAAAGCCGGGTGTGTATAGGTAAAATTTTCACTGTTAAAAGGTAATTCTTCGACTGTTTTCCATTCTCCGTTAATTTTTTCGGCACGATATATTTTAAGTTTGCTTAAATTGCCTTTTGAATCTTCGCTGGCTTTAAAACTATTACGAGAAAAATACATGGTTTTGCCGTCGGGTGTAAAAGTTGCGGACGATTCGTGGTATTCTGTATTTATGTCACCGTTTAATGGGTGTACTCCCGTTACGTCATTGGGTGCATTAATAGTTGCTTGATAGAGGTCAAAATAAGGTTGTCCGTTTTGCCATTTCTTTTTATACCCTACCGGATGGTAGCCGGCAGAAGCAAAAATTAATTTGTTTTTTAAAATAACGGGCGCAAAATCGGAAAACTTGGTATTGATAGATAAACTGTCTATTTTGTAACTACTATATTCCAACGGAATATCATTGTCATACAAGATATAAGATTTTTTCTTAATATTATTGGCTCTGAATTTATCATCAACCAGTTCATAATATTTTTGTAAATATTTTTCGCCTTCTTCGCGTCTGCCACTGGCTTTTAAACATTGTGCATATCTGAAATAATATTCGGGTTCGGGATCTTCACCGAGTTTAAAGAGTTTTTCATACCACTTAACCGCTTTTTTGTATTCGGCGGTTTTAAAATAAGAGTCACCTAATTTTTTATATAAATATCCGGATACATAACCTCTTTTGGCTACTTTTAAATAAATATCTCTGGCTTTTATATATTCATAGCCTTCATACAATTGGTCGGCTTTTTTAACGCCTTCATCTTGTGCAAAGAGTTGCCAACCGGCTAAAAATACGATAAAAATGAATAAGTTTTTTTTCATAAAACAAAGCAATTAGAAAAATCTGGGTGATTGGAAACGCAGGCTGTTTTCGTCTTTTTGCAAATAATATCGAACAAAAACTTCATGCGAACCGTAATTTTCTTTATAAATTTTATTTTGATCCCAATCAAAAGCATAACCGATATGTAATTGACGGGATACATTTACACCTATAAGCAAAGAGTATGCCGCACCCAAACGATAAGCCAATCCGGTGGTTAAAGTTTCGTTCCATTGCAGATTGACACTTAAATCGGCGGATACAGGTAACTTATCGGCATAACGAACCAAAACCGAAGGTTGCAAAGTCATATCTCTGTTCAATTCAATATTGTAACCGCCCATAAAATAGGCGTGTAAAGAACGTTTGTCGAGTTGAGACAAAACATCTTTATAATATTTTTGCAAATTTAAATTGGGAACAGACAAACCCAAATACCAGGTTTCGGTATAAAGAAAGGCGCCTATACCTACGTTAAAATCAAGATTTTCCAAATTTTCGGAAAACAGCTCTTCGTCCGGGTCTTTTATTTTTAATTTGCTCATATCCAACTCTCTTTGAAAAACGCCTGCGCTGACACCCAATGATAAAAAAGTTGTATAGGAGAGTTCCAAATTGTAGGCAAATTGTAAACTTCCGGTTATTTGGGTTACCGGACCGGCTTGATCGTAATCAAAACCTAAACCGAAAGCGGCTTTTTCGAGTGGATATTCAAAAGCAAAACTCGAATTGGTAGGAGCTCCTTCCATATTTAGCCATTGGGATCGATGCATCAGCAAGATACCTATTTTTCCTTTTACTCCTATAAATCCGGGATTTACAGCTCCTTTGTTATACATATATTGGGTATGTAAAGGAAAATCTTGTGCATTTATGCTTTCCAAAGCAAAAAAACTTATATATAATATAATGTATAATTTTTTCATTTTTTTATTTTAATAAGTAAATATATCCTGCTTTTGTTTTTGTTTTACCTTCTTCGTCGGTGTATTCAAATAAATAATAGTAGGTTCCGGTAGGTAACAAATTTCCGTTTTTGTCTTTACCTTCAAAACGTACATCATTATTGTTATAGTTGTGTCCTTCCCAAACCTTATTTTGCCAACGGTCTAAAATCACCATATAATTTTCGGGATATTTTTCTATGCTTTCTATGTGCATATAATCGTTTTTGTTATTACCGTTTGGTGAAACAGCCGTATAAAAAATCAGTTCTCTATCGTCAAAATCATCTAAATAATCGGGGATTCCGTCATGATCTGTATCCAGGGCATCTTCGGGTTCGCCGTTTCCGTTGTCATCGGGGTGTTCGTCAATGGTAAGCAAACCGTCGTTATCATCGTCTTCGTCCAAGTAATTCGGGATACCGTCGCCGTCGGTATCGTCATTCATAGGATTTCCGTCTTGCGGATAATTGTTAGGCAATTCAATATCTTCAAAATCGGTAAATATACCGTCGCCGTCGTCGTCTCTGTCCAAGTAGTCGGGTATATCGTCCATATCGGTATCTACCGCATCATCGGGATATGCATCGGAATTATCATCGGGGTGTTCGTCATTGGTTAAAATATGATCATTGTCGTCATCGTCGTCTAAGGCATTGATTATATCATCGCCGTCGGTATTTAAAACGGAATAAAGCAATGTTCCGCTGTCGGGTGCGGTTTCCAACTCGTCCACTATACCGTTTGTCCCCACGTTTCCTTCCAAAACACCATTTAGGTCGGCATCTGTTCCCACACCGGCTTCCAGTCTTCCTGATTCTGCCGTATCAAACAATACATCGTTATCAGCACTGACGTCCAAGTGATTGGGAAATCCGTCACCGTCAATATCATACGCAGGTTCAATGATACCGTTATCATTTCCAATAGTATTGTCATTATCGTCGTCATCTACAAACACCGGATAACCATCGTTATCGTTGTCGGTAAGCGGGTCTTGTCCGTAGCTTTCATCTACATCGAGGATACCGTCGTTATCATCATCCAAATCAACCGTATCATTGATACCATCGCCGTCAAAATCGTTTCCGTCCAAATAATCGGGTATCAAATCATTGTCCGAATCCCATGCGTCTTCGGGTTCGCCGTTTCCGTTATCATCGGGGTGTTCGTTGATGGTTAAAATACCGTCATTATCGTCATCAATATCGAGGTAATTGGGGATACCGTCGCCGTCGGTATCGTCATTGGTGGGGTCGCCGTCTTGCGGATAGTTATTAGGCAATGCAATATCTTCAAAATCTGTAAAAATACTATCACCGTCATCATCTCTATCGAGGTAATTGGGCACCGTATCCAAATCGGTATCAATGGCATCATCGGGTAAATTGTTTGAATTGTCATCGGGGTGTTCCAAGTTGGTGGGAACATGATCGCCATCATCGTCGTTATCAATGGCATCGATTAGACCGTCGCCATCGGTATCTTGTAAAGTATAAGCCAAAATACCGCTATCGGGTGCTGTTTCAACATCGTCCATTAAACCGTTGGCTCCTACATTTCCTTCCAATTTTCCGTCATTATTTGTATCTACACCTACGGGAACAGCCAATCGTCCCGATTCAACCGAATCGAAAATATTTTCATCGGAAGTTAAATCGCGGTGATTGGCATAATGGTCTCCATCTAAATCGTAATCCGGTTGAGCCCAACCGTCGTCGTCTCCAATCGTATTGTCATTGTCATCATCATCTTTGTAAACGGGCACACCATCACCGTCGGCATCGACAAAAGGGTCTAATCCGTTGTATTCGTCCAAATCCGGAATTCCGTCATTATCGTCATCAATATCTACATCGTCGGGTATGCCGTCATAATCGAAATCATTGGGATTATCGGTATCATCTAAATAATCGGGAATCAAATCGCCGTCGCTGTCAAGGGCATCTTCGGGTTCGTGGTTGCCGTTGTCGTCGGGGTGTTCATTGGCGGTTAGAATACCGTCGTTGTCATCATCGACATCGAGGTAATTGGGGATACCGTCGCCGTCGGTATCGTCATTGGTGGGGTCGCCGTCTTGCGGATAATTATTGGGTAAGGCTACATCTTCGTAAACGGTATTGATACCGTCGCCGTCGTCGTCAATATCGTGGTAATTGGGTTGTCCGTCCATATCCATATCGACCGCATCGTCGGGATAACGGTTGTTGTTGGGGTCGGGGTATTCGGCGGAAGTTAAAACGTGGTCGTTGTCATCGTCAAAATCGAGAAAATCGGGTGAACCGTCGTTGTCAAAATCCAAAACCGTGTATGCCAAAGTACCGCTATCGGGTGCCGTTTCGACTTCATCGACCAATCCGTTGGCACCTACATTGCCGTCCAATATTCCGTCGGGTTGCGTATCGGTTCCTACCGGCACGCTTAATCGTCCCGATTCGGCGGCATCTGCCAGACCGTCGCCGTCGCTATCCAAATCGAAGTGGTTGGGAATACCGTCATTATCCAAATCGTAAGCCGGTTCTACGCTGTTGTTATTATCACCAATGGTATTATCGTTGTCGTCGTCATCGAGAAAAGCAGGCACGCCATCGCCGTCGGCATCGGCTTCGGGGTCTAAGCCCGAAGGATATTCCGTAAGGTCGGGGATACCGTCATTGTCATCATCTATATCGACGCTATCGGGTACTCCGTCGTTGTCGTGGTCGTCGGGGTCTGTTACGTCATCGAGGTAATCGGGTATGCCGTCGCCGTCGCTATCGAGGGCATCGTCGGGTTCGTGGTTGCCGTTGTCGTCGGGGTGTTCATTGGCGGTTGGAATACCGTCGTTGTCATCATCGTCGTCGAGGTAATTGGGGATACCGTCGCCGTCGGTATCGTCGTTTGTGGGGTC
>JAMONO010000162.1 GCA_027065715.1 Flavobacteriales bacterium | reverse complement strand
GGCACCGCCCAATACCTCGCCAACCACAAAAATCAGTGGAAAGGAACCTTAATGATGATAGGACAGCCCGCCGAAGAACGAGGCGGCGGTTCCGATGCCATGCTCAAAGCCGGTTTGTATCAAAAATTCTTTGTTCCCGATTATGCGCTTGCCTTACACGTTCGTTCCAACAAACCTGCCGGAACCATTTCATACTGTCCGGGCTACGCTATGGCAAATGTCGATATGGCTCAAATCAAATTTACAGGACAAGGAGGACACGGTGCTTATCCGCATACAACCATCGACCCGATTGCCATGAGTGCACAATTTATCAGTAACTTACAAAATATCGTATCACGCGAAATTGCACCCATTGACCCTGCGGTTATTACGGTAGGTTCCATACACGGAGGAACCAAAGGCAATATCATCCCCTCCGAAGTCAACATGGAACTTACCATTCGCTCCTACAAAGATGAAGTCCGTAATCATCTGATAGAAGCCATTCAACGCAAAGCCAATGCTACTGCCGCATCTTTTGGAGTACCAAAAGATAAATATCCGGTTTTAAAACTCAAAGATACCTATACCCCGGCACTTTACAATGACCCCGATCTGGTTGATAAAATTATCAAAGGATTTAACAAATATTTCGGACAAAAAGATATCCTAAAAACCGAACCCACCATGGGAGGAGAAGACTTTGCCCGCTATGGCAAAACTCCCGAAAAAGTGCCTGTGTTTATGTTCTTCTTGAGCGCTGTCAATCAAAACAAATACAAACAATTTCAAAAAGAAGGCAAAATACTTCCGTCTCTACACAGCGACAGCGTTGTCCTTGACCCCGAACCAACCATAAAAACAGGAGTCGCAGCCATGAGCAATGCCGTTATAAACCTAAGTAACAATACCAAATAATTTATGATAACCGACTATTTGCGTTTTAGATGGAAATCGGTCAATGCACACGGACTACATTCTCCGTTTATGTATCACTTGGCAACCCGATGTTTTTATGACAAAACCAAATATCCCGATTATCAAAAACTCAAATTATATCACCATGAACTAATCCGTAATAAACAAATAATTGAAGTGGAAGACTTGGGGGCAGGAAGTCGAAAATTTAAATCTCAATATCGCAAAATAAGTGCTATTGCCCAAATTTCGGGTAGTAATATAAACGATATGAAACGTTACTATCGTTTGGTTCGATACTTCAAACCCGACAATATTTTAGAATTGGGAACTTCACTGGGAAAAGCCACTTACGCCATGGCGCTGGGAAACCCTAATGCCAACATTATCACGGTTGAAGGTGCCGAACAATTGGCTCATATATCCGAAAAATTATTAAAAAACAAAAATATCAAAGCAAAAATTATCAATCAAAACTTTGATGATTATTTAAAACAACTCAATCTAACCGAAATAAAATTCGATTTTATACTAATAGACGGCAACCATCGTTTACAACCCACACTTACCTATTTTGAAAAACTTCAAAAACACATACATAATGACACGGTTGTTATAATTGACGACATTTATTGGTCGAACGAAATGAAACATGCATGGCAACAACTCATAAAACACCCCAATGTACGTCAAAGTGTCGATACATTTCATTTCGGAATGTTATTTTTCAGAAAAGAACAATTTAAACAAGATTTTATCATTAGATATTAAAAAAATATGTAATTTTGTTTCATTCCAAATAACCAGCACGGTTTGTTGATATTAAAAATTGACAAGTAACAGCAAACCAAACACCGAGCAACAGAATACAAAAAAAATCATCATGAAAAGACCAGTACAACCCACACCCAAAGATGCAGAAATAACCGTAAGCCCCAAAAGAACCATTGTTAGCAGAACAGACGAAAAAGGAATTATCCGATTTGTAAATGATTATTTCAAAGAAATTGCCGGTTACAACGAAAACGAACTCGTAGGTTTTGCTCACAATGTTATCCGACACCCCGATATGCCTAAAATCATTTTTAAACTCCTTTGGGACGAACTTAAAAAAGGTAATGACATGCGAGCCATAATCAAAAATTTGGCAAAAGACGGACGGTTCTATTGGGTCATCACCAATTTTCATACCTTATATGACGACAACGGTAATATCATCGGATACTATGCCCGTCGTAAAGCAGTGCCGCAACATGTCAAAGAAGAAGTTGCCAAACTCTACAAAACCTTAAAATCATTGGAAGAACAAGGAGGTATGGAAGCCAGTGAAAAATACCTGAAACAATGGCTCGACGAACACAATACCACTTATCAAGACTATGTCGAAAGTTTGTTTGGCGGTGATAAAGAACTTATTGAAAAATACCTAAAATCGGAAGTATCCGACGAAGATTTGACCGGATGTAAAGACCGGTTTATTTCTCAATACGAAAAAGCACACCACGAAGCACCCAAGAAAAAAAATTTTTGGTCAAAACTTTTTGGAAAATAAACAAAATTTACCCAATTTATTATAAATCACTAAAAACCAGACAATAATTAAACTTTGTCTGGTTTTGTTTTTTTTAAAAACTACCATGATTACCTTATAACTGATTAAGGATATGAAGATAAAATTATTAAAAAAATTAAAATAATTATGAAGAATTAAGCTTTTTACAATTAAAAAATCTTTCAAAAAAAACGAGAATTAAAAATATGATTTTTCTATCTTTGAAAGTTATTTATTAACAAAACAAACAAACAATGAAATATTACCTAAACCTTCTGGCTTCGGCTCTAAGTATGCTGATACTTAACGCCCAAGAACCTGCCGGTTATTATGACAGTGCCAACGGCAAAACCGGCTATGAACTCAAAACAGCTTTAAAAGATATTATTACAAACGGACATACCGATCAAGGCTATGACAATTTGTATAATTTGTATGAAAACTCCGATACCGACCAATACTACGAAAACGACAATACGGTATTGGATATGTATTCCGAAAAACCGACAGAGACCGACAGTTACGAATTTACTCACAACAACAATACTTGTGGCAATTACAGTAGCGAAGGCGACTGTTACAACCGCGAACATCTTTTGCCGCAAAGTGCCTTCAATTCGGCTTCACCAATGAAAAGCGACGGACATTTTGTCGTTCCCTCCGACGGATATGTCAATAACAGACGCAGCAATTACCCCTTCGGAATAGTAACCAACCCTACGTGGACATCAACCAACGGAAGCAAACTCGGTGATAATTCAACCTCAGGTTATTCGGGAACCGTTTTTGAACCTATTGACGAATTCAAAGGCGATATTGCCCGCATGTTGTTTTACGTAGCTACGCGATACGAAGACCAAATAAGCAATTGGTCTCACGACATGCTCAACGGAACCAGCAACCAAGTATTTGCCGATTGGTTTTTGGACATCTTGTTACAATGGCATCAAAACGACCCTGTTTCACAAAGAGAAATCGATCGAAACAATGCGGTTTACAACTATCAAGGAAATCGAAATCCTTATATCGACCACCCCGAATGGGTCAATGATATTTGGGGCAATTCGAGTAACAACAACAACAACGGAGCACCTGCCTCTTCTGTATGCGTTGATGAAGACTTTGTAGATTTTTCCGATTGGACCAACAACGGAACCTCCAATGACACCTCTTCTGCACACTACGGCGATGCCTCACCTTGTCGAGCATTCCAAAACGGCAATTACATGATTTCTCCAAGTGTCGATAACCCCAATACCCTCGAATTTCATCAAGATGCCAGTAATAACGGTAACGGCAAAACAGCAACCGTAGAATACAGTATCAACGGAGGAAGTTGGACACAATTTTATTCGTTTACCGTTGATAAAAACGGCTCCACCGAAACAATTGATTTAACAGATTTAAACGGGGTAAACCTCTCAAACGAAACCGGTGTTAAATTCAAATTCAACTCGAGTTTCAACACTTGGTACCTCGATGACGTCAAAGTTTATTGCGGTGCTACAAACTCAAACGATAACGATTCGCAAGTCGCTGCACCCGATACCCAAATACAAGGCGGCACCATAGATTCAACAAAAGATACCCCGAGCGAAGCAGTCGATGTGTTTAAAATAAAAATTTCGGACTTGGGAACCGGCGACGGAACAGCTACACAAGTTACCAATATCCGCCTCTATCCCGGAACCAATAATACAGCCGATTGGACCAATACCATTCAAGGATTTGTTATCAGCACCGGAGGAACAAATATAACTCCTGCTTCTACCAACATAACAGATAATTATATTGATTTTGCTTTTAATTCGGGCGACCTGTCCATAGCCGACGGAACCGATCAAGAATTAAGCTTTGCCGTATATTTAAACTCTTCAAATATTGAAGACCAAAGCATCTTATCCTTTATGATTGATGCCGACAATCACGGATTTACAGCCGATACCGGAGGAAGTCTTTTTGCCGACACTTTTTCGGGAGGCGATATAGCTTCGGCTGATTTTACCATTGACGTATCTATAACCGAATTGCGATTTATACAACAACCTACCGATGTCGAAGTCGGACAAGTAATATCTCCGGCAGTTACTGTGGCTGCCACGGACGAAAACGGAAATATTGATACCGAATTTGACGGTAATGGTTCCGCTATCGGTTTGACCACTACCGGAAGTTTTGATGCCGGTGCCACTACCCAAGTTGATGCCGTCAATGGTATAGCTACCTTTGATAACCTGATTTTTGACACAGAAGCAACCAATATTACCCTCACTACAACAGACCCCGACAACTGGGGTTGGACCAATATAACAAGTAACACTTTTAATGTTGTTGCAGCATCTTCGTCTTGTGCGTCCGAAAGTTTTTCTAATGCCGGTTCTATAAGTAGTTACTCCACCATAAACTGGACAGGAGATAATCAAATTAATTGGACTGCAACTGATGCAAGGTCAGATCAAGATTTAGATAATGATCCTGCCATATTACTTAGAAACGGGAGTTTAACCAATGATGATTCTTTTTCTAGTGGTTGTGGAATTATTGAATTTGACTATGCTAGAATTTATAGTGGAAACTCTACCTTAAAAGTATTCGTAAACGGAACCCAATATGGAGGTGATATTACAGTAACAGATACATCACCAACACATTTCTCTACAACTGTCAATGTATCAGGTAATATTGATGTAGAATTAAGAAACAGTGGAAAAAGAACTCTTATTTCAAATCTGGAATGGAGTTGTTATGGTTCTTGCTCCGCCCCTACCACCGATGCCGTATTTGACAGCAATTCTCCCCAAAGTGTTACCGGTATTTCGGCAAATCTCAGTTGGACAAACGGAGGAGGAAATAAACGTATCGTTGTA
>JAMONO010000161.1 GCA_027065715.1 Flavobacteriales bacterium | reverse complement strand
TCAGACGGCGACGACGATACACAACTAACCGAAGCACAAGTAGATGCATACGTAGCCAACAACGGATACCTGACCGCAGAAGTAGATGGAAGCACCACCAACGAACTGCAAACCATCAGCAAAAACGGCAATACCGTAACCCTGTCGCACGGCGGAGGAAGTTTTACCGATGCCGATACACACTTGTCCGACAGCGATATTGCAGCCATGGGATACATCAAAAACCCGAACGATGCCGACCACGATGCCACCAACGAATTACAAACCTTATCTATTAGCGGCAATCAATTGAGTATAAGCAACGGAAATACCATTACATTGCCAAACAACGGAGGCGCACAAGAACTAAACGACCTAAACGATGCCAAAACATCCGGCAATTCTTATTTCATCGGAACAGATGCAGGATATAATATGAATGGAACCAATTACAAAAATGTAGCAATGGGCTATCAAGCTTTTAAAATGCACTATTTTGGAATCGGTTCCGTAGCAATCGGTTACAAAAGTATGTATGGCGGAGATACCGGATATTATAATGTAGCTGTCGGATACTCATCATTATACAATAATACGGGTAACAGTAATGTCGGTGTCGGAAGCAATGCCTTGTTTAATAATATTGACGGAAACGGCAACGTTTCGGTAGGTAATTCCAGTTTATACGGAAATAAAACGGGTAATAATAACATTGGTATAGGATATAAAGCACTGTATTCAAATCAAGAATACGATGATTTGATAGCCATAGGCGATTCCGCACTATATAGAGTAAGCGGTTCGGCTTCAGCCAACGCCTACTACGGTAGAAAAAATTTGGCAATTGGCAAAAAAACCCTATATGCCACCAATACCGGATTTAAAAACATAGCCATTGGTAGTGAAGCTCTAAAAGATAACACAAGTGGAAATAACAACATAGGCATGGGTATTTATGCTTTGGTATCTAACACATCGGGCATATCTAACGTATGTATCGGACACAATAGTATGACTATAAGCAACGGACATCGTAATACCACTGTCGGAAATTATGCAATGACCCGAAACGCAACCGGAAGTTATAATACGGCTATCGGAAATGCCGCCGAATTTAACGGAAGTAATTTGAACAATACCACATGTATAGGCTACAATGCCGGAGGTGTAACCAACGCATCTAACCGGGTTGAAATAGGTAATACAAGTGTTAGTTGGATTGGCGGCGAAGTAACTTGGCATACATATAGCGACCGCCGAATAAAAACAAATATCAACGAAGACGTAGTCGGATTAGCCTTTATCAAACGCCTGCGTCCCGTAACCTATCACCTCAATATTCACCGCCAAAACAGTATGATAAAAAAAGACAAAAAAGAAGACTATTGGCCCGAAAAATACGACATTGAAAATATCAAAATGACCGGTTTTATAGCACAAGAAGTCGAAGAAGCAGCCCAAGAAACCGGTTATGATTTTAGCGGCGTAAGAAAATCAAACGATAACCTGGGAATGTATAGTGTCAGTTATTCTCAATTTGTCGTGCCTTTGGTTAAAGCCGTTCAAGAACAACAAAAACAAATTGAAGAGCAACAAAACATAATAAATACACAAAGAAGACAAATCGAAGAATTGCAACAAAAATACCAAGAAATATTGCTGCGATTAGACGGTTTACAAAACCGTTAAGTTGATTTGTGTTGTTTTTTTCACCCTATGCCACGGATCATTAGCATCTGTGGCATATTTTTTTTCGAAGCAACTTGATATTATTACGCCAACACAACTTGACTTTCTTTAAAAAATATTGTATCTTTATACTTGATGTAACCACAAAAATTAATTAAATGAAAAAACAATTTGAAAACTTAAAAAAGCATAAATTATTAGGAAATCAAAAAGATTTTAATAAAACCTTAGCCAAATTATTACCCCAACTGGAACAATACGTTCGACACCGGATACGTATTTTTGAAGCCCAACGAAAGTTGCCTGAAAATTATTATTCACCGGCAGATGTTTTGGCAGATGTTTACTTACAAACCTTTAATGATTTTGATATTGTCAGCAATGAAAAACTATTAAAAATAAAAATGTTTACACAAGCCGATAAAATAATTCAATCTTATGTAGAAAAAGAAAACAAACCAAACAAAAAAATACCGATTGCCCAATTACTACAAGACGAATTGAAAATAATGTATGAAAAATTAACCGCAAATGCCGATGGAGAAGTCTTATTGACAAACGACTTAAAAGAAGAAGACATCGAATACCAACAAGATGAATTTAAACCCAAAGTATATCTGTTTGATTATAACACTCAAAACGCTTTTGCACAAAGTTTAGGATTAACAGCCGACGATTTTAGAGATGAAAAATTGCGTAGTATTTTTGGTAACCTTTACAGCCAATTGCCCGAAATCATACGCAGAATTTTGGATTTAAATGCACTTGGAGGACTATCATCGGGAGAAATAGCCGAAATATTGGAAATTCAAACCGATGAAGTTGAAAAAATTATTATTGCGATTAAAGAAAAAATTGTTGACAAATAAATAAAAAAAATCTTTATTAATACAGCAGCTCAATAGTAAATATTGGGCTTCTTTTTTATGTATATTTGCTTTGAAATTAATTTGAAGGATTTATGTCAAAAAAAAAGAAAGAATTTAAAAACAATATCAATATTCGTAACAAAAAAGCACGTTTCGATTACGAAATTGTCGATAAATATATTGCAGGTATCCAACTCGTTGGAACCGAAATCAAAGCCATACGAGAAGGAAAAGCCGGCTTGTCGGACAGTTTTTGCGAATTTAACGACCGCGGCGAACTCTTTGTGGTAAACATGTATATTGACGAATACAGTCACGGAACTCATTACAATCATCTGCCTAAACGCGAAAGAAAATTGCTTTTACACAAACAAGAACTACGCAAATTACGCAGAGAAGTAGAACGCAACGGCATGACCATTGTGCCCCTTCGCTTATTTATTACCGAAAAAGGTTGGGCAAAAATGGAAATTGCGCTGGCCCGCGGACGTAAAAAATACGATAAACGTCAAGTATTGAAAGAACGAGACATCAAAAGAGAATTGGACAGAGTAAGACGAGCGTACAAAACAAGATAAGCTTACCAAATTATACGAAACAAACACGTTATAAACCAATAAAATAGGTCTTAATCAAATAAAAATGAAAAAAATATATTTCAATGGTCTCGACGCTTTACGTTTTATTGCTGCCTTTGCCGTATTGATTTTTCACAGCTCGCAATGGTATCACTACAAATTTGATACACCTTTCAAAATGTTTTTACACAACTTACCCGTAGCAGTCGATTTCTTTTTTATGCTCAGCGGTTTCCTAATCATCTATCTTTTATTGGTCGAAAAACAAACTACCGGAACCATAAGTTTAAAAAATTTTTATATCCGGCGTTTTTTACGAATATTTCCGTTATACTACCTTATTATACTCATTGCATACCTGTATCTGCAAGACGGCACACATGTGGCTTGGAACAAATTTATGTATTTTTGGGGCAATTTTTGGCTGATTAAACAAAACGCATGGACACTTTCTGCCCTAAACCCGCTGTGGTCTATCAGTATCGAAGAACACTTTTATCTTTTTATACCGTTTTTAATTTGGGTTACCCCCGTCAAATATTTAAAATACTTATTGTGGAGCATCGTAATTTTTTCATTCGGATTTAGAATCTATGCCACCCGAACCATTCCCGATAACTGGATGACTATTTACATGCATACATTTAGTCAAATGGATTTGTTGGCAATAGGAGGTCTTACAGCTCTATATCACTTTTACAAACCCATAAAAATCAACTTGCCCGATTGGGTTTATCCTGTCATGCTTACAGCCTTTTTAATTTTGATGACTTTACTCGACAGCAAAGACTATACTACGATTTACAACGCATCGGTAAAAAAATATGTATTTGACATTCCGCTTCTTTTTTTATTGATATTTTTTATATTTTCCGAAAACAAATATTTTGAAAAAATCAAACAAAATAAATGGCTAAACTATTTTGGAAAAATATCATACGGCATATATCTGTATAATGCCTTTATCATCGATTTGTTGGATCGAATACATTGGTTACACGAACATTATCTTGCAAAAATTTGGTTAGATATCGGAATAACTTTGTTGGTGGCAAGTATTTCTTACGAATTTTTTGAAAAACAATTATTAAAATTGAAAAGAAAATTTGCAGTTGTCAAACATTAAATTGTTTATCTTATTTTCAACAAAGATTAACAGCCATACGAAACTGATAATTTACTGATTTATAATTATTTAACAAAAGACTAATTGTTAAACAAAAAATCCTGCAAATACTTTATCTTTGCAAAAAATAATCTATGCAAATCACCAAAGCCGAATTTGTCATCAGCAACACCGATGTTGCCAAAGCCCCACAAGAACCATTGCCCGAATATGCCTTTATCGGACGGAGCAATGTGGGTAAGTCATCGCTTATCAATATGCTTACCAACCACAAAAAACTGGCAAAAACATCAAGCACACCGGGCAAAACTCAATTGATTAATCATTTCAAAATAAACGATAACTGGTTTCTGGTTGATTTACCCGGATACGGTTATGCCAAAACCTCCAAATCCTCACGAAAAAAATTTCAAAAACTCATTACCGATTATTTTCTCAAACGACCAAATATGGTCAATGCTTTTGTATTGGTCGATGCCCGTCACGAACCGCAAAAAATAGATATGGAATTTATGCGTTGGCTCGGCGAACACGGTCTCCCCTTCTCCATTGTATTTACCAAAGCCGACAAGCTCAGCAGTAACGAACTTGGCAAAAATCTGCGTAAATACAAAATGAAATTTTTACAAGAATGGCAAAGCATGCCCAAAACTTTTACCACTTCGTCCACCTCAAAATTGGGACGCGACGAAATATTAAATTACATCGAACGTTTAAATGAAATGGTAAAAGACCGAATACCCGAAATTATGAACTCAAAAAAAACTCATTAATCATGCGTAAATTATTGTTTATCAGTTTATTATTATTATTTTCAACAAACACAACGAGTGCCCAACGAATGTTTGACAACGGCAAAGATTTCGACATTTTTAGAAATTATACCCGCTGGGGTATTCAAGTGGACGGTTTGGTATATTTTCCGGCAGCTTACGATAATCCGCAAGCATATTCATTTCAAAGTCAATTATCGTGGGGATACAAATTCGGATTGGTTTATAATTTGAGTTTTAACAATCATTTCGGTTTCAAACTGGGTGCCCTTACCGGTCAAACACCGGTTATCAATACCTATTTTATCCTAAACAAAGATGATATTAACGCTACCGAAGACTATTATCACAAAAAAGGAGCCGTT
>JAMONO010000160.1 GCA_027065715.1 Flavobacteriales bacterium | reverse complement strand
ACCGATAGCAACAACAATGTGCTGATTACCGGATACTTTGAACAAACGGTGGATTTTGACGGCGGCAGCGGACAATTGCAACTCAATTCAATCGGAGGTAAAGATATTTTTATAGAAAAATTAAATGCCGACGGCGATTTGATTTGGGCTGAACAAGTAGGCGGAACCGAGCATCAAGAAGCTTTTGATATTGCCGTTGATACCGGCAACAATGTTTTTTTGACCGGATATTTTAGAGGACAAACCGATTTTGATCCTTCAACCGCAGAATTTAACTTGACACCTTCACAAGGGGACAATATTTTTGTTGAAAAACTCGATGAAAGCGGCAATTTTGTTTGGGCTAAAGCCATAACCGATGTGAATGGAAGTCAAACAGGCTACGGCATAGCAGTAAACAGCAATGATGAAATCTTGTTTACCGGACAAAGTGAAGGAATATTCATCGAAAAAACAACTAACGACGGTAGCGAAATATGGTCTGTCAATTTAAATGGAAACGGCAATAACACATTAGGCAAAGCTATTTGTGTCGATGCCAATGACAACATCATTACCGCGGGTATATTAAACGGAAGCCATTCGGTTGATTTTGACCCTTCGGACAACGATTTTTTATTGACACCTGCCAGCAATTGGGGTAATGTTTTTGTTTACAAACTCAACAATACTTTGACAATTGCCTCTAATAATGTTTTATACGGCGTCAATATCTATCCGGTTCCCGTACAAACCGATTTGAATATAAAATTACGGGCGCATCAAACTTATCAAATTTTATTAATTGACTTGACCGGTCAAAAAATAACAACCGAAACCACCAGTTCAAGTACATACCGGTTACCCATGGACCATTTAGCTCCGGGAATTTACTTACTTCGAATAGTAAATATTAAAACCCAACAAGAAAAAACGTTCAAAGTTCAAAAAATTTAAATACCACAATGTCATGAATCTCAAATATATATTATTTACTACTATTCTTATTTGGTCGTTTGCAAACTCATCGGCACAAAAGAAAAAACTATACGGTAGTTGGCAAGCTTCTAACGGCACCATAACTACTTTTACACCTCAAAACATGACTATGGGCGGCAGTACCTATTCATATAAAGTTATCGGGAATATAATTCGGGTTTATGATGAAGTCGGAAATACGCTGGATTACAAATATCAAATCAACGGCAACCAATTGTATTTGTATGTCGAAGGGTATGGAACTTATGTTTTGCAACGTGTAGCAACGAACCGACAAACAAGTTACGGTAATACCGACGGAAATTACGGTAATAGCGGTTATGCCAACCGCACTTACGGCAATGCCGGTTACAATCAATATTTGTATGGCACCTTTTGCAGTTATTCGTCGTCGGGTTATAATTCGTCGGGGTCTTATGCCACAACCGGACGGGTTTATTTTGACGGAAGAGGCAATTTTCAATACTCGACCGAAAGTTCGTATAGCGGCGGGGGTGACGGTTATTACGGCGGTAGCGGTGTAGAACGTGGACGCTATCAAGTGCAGGGCAATCGTGTATTTATGCAGTTTCAAGACGGCAGCCAAATAGTTGTGCAAATTCATATACAACAAAATTCGGGTGAAATAACCGAACTGATGTATGACGGAACTTTGTATGCCAAACAATTGTGCGAATAGTGAATACCAACAAAAAAAGAAGGCTTGCTACATGAAGTAACAAGCCTTTTTTGTTTTTGCGAGAAACAAGCTTAGGCTTCAATAGGAATGATTGAAATATAAGATTTGCCTCCTTTTTTCTTTTCAAATTTTACAATACCGTCAATTGCGGCATGAATGGTATGATCTTTACCCATGAAAGTGTTTTCTCCCGGGTGATGTTTTGTGCCTCTTTGTCTTACGATGATATTTCCGGCAACGGCTTTTTGTCCGCCGAAAATTTTAACACCGAGACGTTTACTTTCGGATTCTCTACCGTTTTTGGAACTACCTACACCTTTCTTATGAGCCATAATGTTTTAGTTTTAGAGTTTAATATTAATTAAAAATTAAAATAATTACGAACGTCCTCCGTCGAGTTCGTCTTGCCATTTTTTCAATTCGTCCCATTTACCTGCGGCAGCCAATTCGGCTTGTTTAGGCCAGGTTTCGGGATCGTGCATAGCATAACGTTTTCCGCCTTTTTCCAAAAGGATTTCACGTATTTTTTCAGGATCGGCTTTGGCCAGCTTGGCAAAAGTTTCATAACCGGCTTCTGCCAATATAGAGGCTATTTTGGGTCCGATACCTTCTATTTTCTTTAAGTCATCGGCTTTATCGCTTGCTTTTTTAGTTTTTTTGACCGCAGCTTTTTTTACCGGTTTTTCTTCTTTTACTTCTGCTGCTTTTTGAGGTGCCGCTTTGGATTTTGGGGCACTTTTTTTAGCAGCCGGTTGTGTTTTTTTGCTTTGCTTTTCGGGAGCTTTAAAGCCCGAAGCAATAACATCTTCCACTACAATTTCGGTCAAATATTGACGATGACCGTTTTTCTTTTTGTAACCTTTTCTGCGTTTTTTCTTAAAAACGATTACTTTGTCACCTTTTAAGTGACGAAGGATTTTGGCTGATACTGCCGCACCTTCAATAACGGGGGCGCCAAGGCTTATCTGTCCGTCATTATCCAAAAGCATGACTTTGTCAAAAGTAACAATATCACCTTCTGCTCCGGATAATCGATGCACAAATACCTTTTGGTCTTTGCTAACTTTGAATTGTTGCCCTGCTATCTCTACAATTGCATACATAATTCTTAGGGTTTTATTTTATAATTTTAAAGTTTGCAAATATACATAAAATTTATTTGTTTACAAAAATGATTTTCAAACCTGTTAAAACAGACAACAAAATGTAAAATGCTAATTATTACAGGTCATTTATCATAAAATTAATCACGTTTTAACGAAAAAATCGAAATATACAAAATGAGACAATTTTGTTACGCCCAAAAAAATTATTTGATTTTGACCGAAATTATTTTTGCAGGACACAAATCGGCTGCTTTTTGCACTTGTTCAAATATTATGTTATCGGGTTCTTTAAGCGTGTAAAAACCTTTGCGTTCGTATGAATTGATAAGAATGCTTTTGCCGTCTTTTTGTGACATGGCAAATTGGGCAGGAGCTGCTTCGACACAGTAGTTACAGCCAATACATTTTTGACGTTGCAAGGTAACTATAACCATAATCAATATTTGTTAAAGCCTAATTTTTGACGTGTGCGGTTTAACACTTCGTTGGCTATTCGGGTTGCTTTTGCGGCACCTTTTTCCAAAGCTTTATCTATTTCGTGCTTGTTGTTTATAAAATATTGATAGCGTTCTCTTTCGGTTTTAAATTTTTCCAATATGAGTTCATACAAGGCTTGTTTGGCATGTCCGTAACCAAAACCACCGGCTAAATAATTTTGACGCATAGTTTCCGTTTGTTCGGGAGTTGCCAGCAATTTGTACAAAGCAAAAACATTGTCGTTGTCCGGATCTTTGGGAGCTTCGAGGGGGGTGCTGTCCGTTACTATTTTCATGATTTGCTTACGCAACTTTTTTTCGGGCAAAAATATGTTAATGATATTGTTCCGCGATTTACTCATTTTGTTACCGTCTATGCCGGGTACATACATGGTTTCTTTTTGTAAGGCTATTTCGGGTATGACAAAGGTTTCTCCCATTTGTCGATTAAAACGTTGGGCTACATCGCGGGTCATTTCCAAATGTTGTTTTTGGTCTTTGCCCACCGGCACCACATCGGCATCATACAACAATATATCAGCTGCCATGAGCATAGGATAAGTAAACAAGCCCACATTGACGTCTTCCAAACGGTCGGCTTTGTCTTTAAACGAATGTGCCAAAGTCAAACGTTGATACGGAAAAAAAGTGCTCAAATACCATGTAAGTTCGGTAACTTGCGGCACGTCGGATTGCCGGTAAAAAACCGTTTGGTCCGTATCCAACCCGAAAGCCAACCAAGTGGCAGCCGTGCTGTATGTATTGTTGCGTAATTCAACGGGATCTTTTATTTGTGTCAATGAGTGCATGTCGGCAATAAACAAAAAAGACTCGTTGGAAGGGTCTTTGGCTTTTTCAATTGCAGGCATGATAGCGCCCAATATATTACCCAAATGGGGGGTTCCAGTGCTTTGTATGCCGGTTAATATTCTCATATTTTTGTATTTGGAAGGCAAATTTACATTAATTTGTTTGAACAAAAAAACAGGTTCGCTTTGCGAACCTGTTTTTTTTGTTTATTTATTTGTGTTGTTAAAGGTAAAAAAATTATAATTCTTTGTGACAGAACCACCAGTCAAAGCAACCTTCTTTTCCTTTACGTTGTTCGGCTGTTTGTACGTCGGTTGCCGGCGGCACAATTACATGATCGCCTATTAAATTGTTTTCAGGCCAGTTTTCGGGAGTGGCTACTCCGAATTTATCTGATGTTTGTAAAGCTTTTACGGCTCTGATGACTTCATCTACATTACGACCTATTTCTTGCGGATAATATATCATTAATCGCAAATTTCCTTTGGGATCTACTACAAATACGGCACGAACGGTATTGCTGTTCGATTTTCCAGGGTGTATCATACCCAAAGCTTTGGATACGCCTTCGGCACTGTCGGCAATAACCGGAAAGGGAATTTCGACATTTAAATTTTCTTTGATCCAATCGACCCATTTAATATGAGAAAATACTTGATCAACGGATAATCCTATGAGTTCTACACCCATTTTTTTAAATTCGTCCGCTTTTTGTGCAAAAGCAACAAATTCGGTTGTGCATACCGGTGTAAAATCTGCCGGATGGCTAAACAGCACAAACCATTTGCCTTCATAATCGTTTGGCAAAGTCATGGCGCCGTGTGTGGTTTGAACTTTTACTTCGGGAAATTTTTCGCCCAACAAGGGCATTCTTGTTATGTCTTCCATAATAATATATTTTTTTGAATTAACTTACTGCAAAGATACGACTTCAAACTGCCTTTGTAAAGTCTTAACGCTTGTATTTTTTTATAAAGATATAAGTTTTTCTTATAGTAGATTTAAATTTTATCAAAATTATTTACCCATTGGTCATAGCAAAACCACCAATCGAAACATTTTTTGTTTTTCAGACTATCTTTTGCTTTTGCTATGGTATCGGCAGGCGGATATATCAAATCGGAACCTAACAAAGCGTTGTGCGGCCAATTTTCGGGTGTGGCAACATGATAAGTATCGGTTACAATCATAGCTTTTACAGCTCTTAATATTTCGTCCATATTGCGTCCTATTTCTTGCGGATAATAAAAACTCAAACGTAGTATGCCCCAAGGATCCACCACAAAAACAGCTCGAACCGTTTGAGTTTTGCCTTGATGAATCATTCCTAAACGTTTGGATAAACCTTCGGTGCTGTCGGCAATAACCGGAAAAGGTATTTTGATATTAAATTTTT
>JAMONO010000159.1 GCA_027065715.1 Flavobacteriales bacterium | reverse complement strand
TGTTTTATAATAGATTATTACGTTGTTTCGTGCTAATAGATTTAAAGATAGGACAATTGACACATCAAGATTTGGGACAAATGCAAATGTATGTTAACTATTACGATAGATTTGTTAAGCTACCCGAAGAAAATAAAACAATCGGAATAATTCTATGTAAAGATAAAAATGATGCTTTGGTAGAAATCACATTACCGGAAAACAATGAACAAATATTTGCCAGCAAATACCTAACTGTCCTTCCGAGCAAAGAAGAATTAAAAAAACTAATTGAAAATAAAGATGATGAATGACAACAAACCGCTAATACAATATATAGCTCATAGCGGTTAAGTGCTTAATTCAATAATATTGTGTATTTGCTGCCTTTGTGTAGTTGAGAAAGAAAATTACGAAAAATGTTACTGCCCAAACAAGTTGTCGCTCCCGACAATCAAAATAAAAAGATATTTTATTAATCACAAATTTGTTTTTGTCGGTCGAAACTACCAACTACGTCGGTTAAGTGTCATAATCATTGTCATTTATAATAATTTTTATATTTTTACGAGCTATAAAAATTAAATTGAAGTGCTTTTTTAGTTCAATCATCATAAATTAATAAGATATGAAAAGAAATTGGCAAACCATTAAAGAATACGAAGATATTCTGTTTGAATATTTTGAAGGAATAGCAAAAATAACCATTAACCGCCCGCATGTTTACAATGCTTTCAGACCCGAAACCAACGAGGAGATTTTAGATGCTTTACATATATGCCGCGAAAATCAAGATATCGATGTGGTTGTTTTGACCGGTGCAGGCGACAAAGCTTTTTGTAGCGGTGGCGATCAAAATGTTAAAGGAAAAGGCGGATATATCGGCAAGGACGGCGTACCGCGGTTAAATGTTTTGGATATTCACAAACGCATACGCGAGTTACCCAAGCCGGTTATTGCCATGGTAAACGGTTATGCAATTGGAGGCGGACATGTTTTGCATGTCGTATGCGATTTGACCATTGCCAGCGACAATGCACGCTTCGGACAAACCGGACCCAAAGTAGGAAGCTTTGACGGCGGATTTGGTTCTTCTTATTTGGCAAGACATGTGGGACAGAAAAAAGCCCGCGAAATCTGGTTTCTTTGTGAACAATACACCGCCGAAGAAGCCGAACGCATGGGAATGGTAAACAAAGTTGTTCCCTTGGAACAATTGGAAGATACCACAGTAGCCTGGTGCAAAAAAATACAAGAAAAAAGTCCTATGGCTATTCGAATGATCAAACGAGCCATGAACGCCGAACTCGACGGACAACGCGGTTTGATGGAATTTGCCGGCGATGCCACTCTAATGTTCTATTTGATGGAAGAAGCCCAAGAGGGTAAAAATGCTTTTTTGGAAAAAAGAAAACCGAATTTTAAACAATTCCCTAAATTTCCATAAACAATCATGTGTTTTTTGCATAATTTTTCCTATATTTGAATTCAAACAGGGAAGCCGAAAACTGTTTAGAGTAGGCAATAACTAAAATAACTTAAATTATGGGTGCACTAATATTTATTCTTGCCTTAGGTTTTTTTATCTTTTTATTGATTTCTATATGGAAAGTTTACGAAAAAGCCGGACGAAAAGGCTGGGAAAGTATTATACCTATTTATAATACTTGGGTTTTTGCCGAAATAGTAGGCAAACCCGGTTGGATGGGTTTACTATTACTTATTCCCTATGTAGGAATTATTTTTTCGATTTATTTACTTTATCTGTTAGCCAAAAGTTTTGGCAAAGATGTATTATTTGCTTTGGGATTAATCTTTTTCGGATTTATTTTTTTCCCGATTTTGGCTTTTGGAGATGCCAAATATCAAGGACCGCCCAAAGATGACATCATGGGAAAAATTGAAGAATAATATTTAATAAAAAACACCTTCGTATTTATAACGAGGGTGTTTTTTTTGTTATGCTTTACAGCTTATTACAATAATATGATTAAACATATTTTGTATTTGGTATAATTTCAATAAAATATTTTCTCGTTTTTTTTAAAATAAATTTAATAATATTTAAAGTATAATATAAAAAAAAAATAATTATTCAATATTTTTCGATTTATTACCGATTATAGCTCTTAATATAAAATAAAGAATATTTTTGCACAAATTATTAAAAAACAAGCAAATGAAAAACAAAATTTTACTGATATTTATCTTTTTTTCATTTATCTTTAAAATAGATGCACAAAAAAAGCCCAATTATGTAGTTACTTCGGATCCAGTTCAATACGTGGCTCCTTTGGCTTCACGACAAAATTTACCTTTACCTCCGGTTCATCAAGGTGAAGTTAACCCGCGACGAGCCGGACGAAATAACATAGTACCCGGAAAGGGTTTGCCACATGGCAATGATCCTTTGGTTCAAGATTTTTCTCGTTCGGTTCAGCGTGCTGTAAACAATCCGATTTTGACCTTTCAGGCAGCCTATCAAGGTGCCGACCCTTCCGATCCGACCGGTGCGGTAGGTCCCAACCATTATGTTATGGCATACAATACGGCTTTTAAAATTTTTGATAAAAACGGAAATGTTTTGGTCAATGACACCGGACTTTCGGCTTTGTTTCCGGGACATAACAGTGATGGTGATCCAATAGTCTTATATGACCGATTTGCCGATAGGTTTTTAATAACCGAATTTGATATTAGTTCTTCTCCCAATAAATTTTTGGTAGCGGTTAGTCAAACTTCCGACCCTGTAAACGGCGGTTGGTATGTCTATGCTTTTCCTGTAACAGGTGACACACCTGATTATCCCAAGTTTTCTATTTGGAGTGACGGCTATTATGTTACGGTAAATAAAGATTCGGGAACAGCTTCAACCAGTGATGTTGTATATGTAATGGAAAGAGATAAAATGATAGCCGGAAACACCAATGCACAAATGATTGCTTTTCCGCTGCCCGGTATTTCAACCAATGGCTTTTATTCTCCTTCCGGTTTTAATGTAAACGGCAATACTTTGCCACCTGCGGGTAATGCCCCTATTATATACCTGCAAGACGATTCGTGGAGCGGCATAAATCAAGACCATTTAAAAATATGGAACATTAATGTCGATTGGGCAACTCCTTCCAATTCCACCATATCCAATCCGCAACAAATTACCACTACGGCTTTCAATTCGGTGTTCGATGGCGGAAGTTTTGTAAACTTACCCCAACCCAACGGTACCAAAATCGATGCCTTACAAGCAACCGTTATGTTTATGACCAATTACCGTCGTTTTCCCAATCACAATTCGGTTGTATTAAACTTTGTGGTAAACACAAATAATCAAGGCAAAGCCGGTATCCGTTGGTATGAATTGCGACAAGACAACGATGGATCACCATGGTATATTTATCAAGAGGGCACTTTTATCGACCCCAGCAACCACAATACTTTTGCAGGTTCCATAAATATGGACATATTAGGCAATATAGGCTTGGGTTATACCATTGTAGATACCAATCAAGTTCCCGAATTGCACTTTACGGGACGTTTGGTTGCCGACCCTCCCGGTCAAATGACAATTACACCGGTAACCATAGTTCCGGGAGGCGTTTCAGACCCTAACGGGCGTTATGGAGATTATGCTCAAATGACAATTGACCCTGTCGATGACAAAACTTTTTGGTTTATAAGTGAGTATTTTAAAAACCAAGGTAGAATAGATCAAGTAGGCGTATTCAAATTGGCTTCCGATTTCAATAATGATATAGGAGTAGCTGATATAACTTCGCCAGTTAGCGCCACTTTGAGTAACAGCGAACAAATAACGGTTACTTTGTATAACTACGGTTTGCAAGCCCAATCCAATTTTCCCGTTAGTTACCAAATTGATAACGGCACACCTGTAACCGAAAATTATACCGGAACATTGGCACCGGGAACCTCAACCGATTTTACATTCAACACGACAGCCGATTTGTCTGTAACCGGACAAACTTACACCATAACAGTATCTACCGGTTTGTCCAATGACGAAGATAATACCAATGATGCTTATACAACTCATGTAACCAATTTGCCGCCCGATGACATGGGAGTTACAGCCATACTTACTCCGGTAAACTCAACCGGTTTGAGTGCCAATGAAACCATAAGGGTTACATTGAAAAATTTTGGCGGTGTATCTCAATCCAATATTCCCGTTTCATACACCTTGGACGGAGTTACGGTAAATGAAACTTTTGCCGGTCCCATAGCGTCCGGTACCGAACAAAATTATTCTTTTTCTCAAACCGGCGATTTTTCGGCAATCGGCAATCATAATTTAACGGTATCCACTCATTTGCCCGGCGATGTCGATACTTCAAACGATAGTCTATCGGTTGAAATAATTCATAATATGTGTCAGCCAACTTCCGCTTGCGGATATGGCGACCAAATCCAACTGGTACAACTCGGAAGCATAAACAACCCTTCGGGTTGTGGTTCAAACGGCTATGAAGATTACACCAATTTATCGACTGATCTTTTACGGGGACAAACTTACAACATGACTATAGAAGTAGGATATTCGCAAGAATATTTTAAAGCTTGGATAGATTTTAACGGTGACTTTAACTTTGATCCTTCCGAAGTTATTGTCGATAATTATGAGTTTGCTCCTAACATCAATCTTACACGGGGTAATTATTCAAATACATTTACCATTAATATACCGGCCGATGCCGGCTTGGGTGAACATTTGATGCGCCTTAGAACCAATTGGCGAAGTAATGTTCCCAATCCGTGTGATGACGTGTCCTATGGTGAAACCGAAGATTACAAAGTAAATATTGTCGATGAAACGGGTATTGATGCTTTTGGTAATGCACAAATCAATCTGCAGACTTTGTCAGACAATCATTTTATTGTTACCGTTAGTAATGTGAATATACATGAAAATCCGATACTCGAGGTTTATACAATGGAAGGTAAACAAATTATTTATTATCCGTTAAAACGAGTTAATGACAAATATACTTACGATTTAAATTTGGCTTATGCCGCCAAAGGCGTTTATCTGTTAAAAATAGGAAATACCAAAGGTGGAAAAATTAAAAAAATCATAGTCAAATAACAGTTTCGTGTATGGCTCGTAGCGGATTTTCAAGCACTTAACCGCTATGAGCTATATGTTTTGTTAGCGGTTGATTTTTAATATTTCTTTTAATGCTTTATTATATTCATTCACGTAACTACCGTCTGGCTCGATACTATCCCTAAATAATGATAAGTATGTTTAGAGCATAAATGGGACATTATTTGTTGTCTTGTAGTGCAAATACTTTTTTGAGCAATGCGCTGGTGCGTTCATTAAAATCGGTGCGAATTTTTTGTTCTTCAACCGCAACTTTTTTAAAAACACCTTCCATAGCTTTTTGGGTAACATAGTCGGTTAAGTCGGGATTGACTTGGTTTACAAAAGGTATTTGGTTGTATTTGTTTATAATTTTTGTCCACACTTCATCGGCTTTGACCTTGTGTAATGATTT
>JAMONO010000158.1 GCA_027065715.1 Flavobacteriales bacterium | reverse complement strand
AAAAAAAAAAAATAAAATAAGAATATGACAATAATTGGGTTTTTGTTCGAAAATTAATATTGGTTTATTCGTTTGCAGAAAGTTATTTTTTATATTTGCTAATACAAACCGATAAAAACAAGCCTATGATATAGTTTTGACAGATGATACATAAAAAAAAACCACTCGCCTCGGCAAAAAGTTGAGTGGTTTCCGTTGAACGCTAAACTGAGTTTAACAATACAAAAATACAAATTTTTTTTGGTTAAACGGAGTTTAGAAAGCCAGCCAAATTATTTTGCAAAAAATAATAGGAAGTCTTGATAACCACAAGTGTGTAAAAGGTTAAAAATAAAATGTTTAATCAAAAAAAAATTATGAAAAAAAAGTTTATTGTATTAGTAACAATTTTAGGGGTATTAGTCTTTCAAAATTGTAAAAAAGAAGTATCTGATATTACAAATTCATATCAGTTAGAACTAACAAAACAAGATGAAGATTTAAAAAATCTTGCAAAAGTAGTGAGTGTAGCTATCAATGAAAGCCCTGAATTTAGAAAATTAGTAAAAAATGAAGCATTATACAAGTTTGACGGAGATTATGATATATTATTAACAGGCTTAAAGAAAAAAGAAATTACTAATGGCAAAGGAAAAAATATGAATGTTGGTGATTTTTTATCAGATTATGCAAAAAAACTAAATATTGATTACAAAGAAAACAGAAATGGAAAATCATCCGCGCAAGATTATATTGATTATTTAACGCAATTATATCCTGCTTTACAAATAAGCATTCCTGTTCACGCAGAAGAATGGACTGATGATTTTATTCCTATCGTTACATTTATAGCGAGTGATTATAATGAACAAACAACAACTTATCTTTCTGGTTATAATTATAATGAACAAATTACAATTGATGCAGTAAATGAACCTAATGATCCGGTCATTGTTATAGGAATGAATGAAAGAATAAATCCAATAAATGATGATGTTAATAATCCAACACCGCCACTATACATTAGTGGCTGGAATTTACAAGGATTGACAACAGCAACCGGCATTAAGTTAAATTGGACATATTCAGGATATACGGGAAATATTTTAGGTTATAGAATTTATCGAAAAGAAAATACATCGAATAATTTTACTATGATATCTAACGTATATGGTGTAAATAACATGGTATATGATGATTTAAATGTTGAACCCAACAAATATTATTCATATTATGTTGTTGCTTTTAATATTGGTGGGGATTCCAATCCATCTTCCATTGTTAATGTCCAAGCACCTAATTTTCCACAAGCACTATCTGAATTCTCAGCACAATTACATAATCCTTCCTTGCTTGAAGTAAGATGGGGATTACCTACAAATCAAGCTACTGATTTTGTTAAATTAGAAAAAATGGTAATTAATCAAACTAACAATTATAATTTGATTGGTGATTTTAATTCAAATATTTTAAACTATTTAGACCAAAATGTTATTGCAGGAAAAAAAGTTATTTATCGTTCAGCTATCTATAATGGAAATTCTCACTCTAATTATAAATATGATTTTGTTGAGGTTCCTTATCGTGATGTTTCACAAGAAACTCCTGTTTATATTGAAGAGATTTCCTTTGATTGGAATCATATTAATGATATAGAGCCTTGGCCAAAAGGAGCGCCCGAATTTAGAATTGTTGCTGTTCTTACAAATCACAAAGGTGAAAAACTTACGATTTCTGATCATATTCAATTAGATTTTTGTGTACGACATTCTTGGAATAATTTTAACAATATAAATGTTTATAATTGGTTGCCCACAGATTTTTTAGATGTTATTAGCTTCAACGTTCAAGAAATTGATGGTGGACCAAAAATTGATTTAAATTTTGATGCTAAATTTTTACATAAAAACACTTATAATAACAACAATAACAATAACAACAATAATAATAATAACAATACACCTGAAAACACATTAACATTATCTGGGAATATTCATGTTGGAATTGAAGACCTTCTTAACAGTCGCGACGATCTTATTGGAACAGGATTTTTAAGGTATACAGATCCACAAACTACTTGGGTAACATTTCCCGGGCAGTTACAATTTAAGATTAAAATTTCAACTACAGATGTTAATGAAACTTGTTTTCCTTAAAAAATTTAACTATGAAAAAAACATTTGTATTATTTGTATTTTTATTATTGAATATAATAAAAATTCAAGCTCAAGAAATTTCTTTACATCAAGGTATCGGTGGAGTTGCCATGAATGAACCCTATGATGGTTTTGCACTATATTCATCGGTAAACATAAAATATAAATTCATTAGTTTATCACCAACCTTTATTTATTATAACAAGAATTTAAAAAAGAGTGGCAAATTTACTTGGGATTCAAATCTGGGTTTAATCGATAATGATTTTGATAAAACAAAAGGTAGCATAATTACCGGTAATAGTATAAGAATATATTTCAATTTATATCCACTTAGCTTATTAAATAAAAATTCAAAAGTTGATTTTAAAATTGGCATTGGGTATGGTTTTATTAAGGAATATAATACCGGTTATATTTTAGCTGATAATAATGTTCAATTTTTTAGTGAAAAAATACGGACTGAATTTAATTTTATGCCGATAGTTTCATATACTTATTACATAAAAAAAATAGGTATTGGTATAGCGATGGGATTAGATGGCCTTGTATCTGACGAAATATTTTATACCACTATTAATTTTTCACTTAAATTATAAACTTATTTTATTATTTAAATAGGGCATGCAAAATAATCTGTATTATTTACATGCCCTATTTGATAAATTATTTAGGTAATAAAAATTATAAAATTAAGAAAGGAGCTGTGTCAACTAACATAACAATGCTACTAAAATTTTAGAATTATATGGCTATCCAAAAAAAATTTATTAACAACGCCTATGAAACAAAGAAAAAGTTATATAAATGAAAAACAGCTACCAATATTTTGTATAACCAATAACTGCCACGGTCAAACCCGCAAGGTTTGAGAATTTTTTTTAGGAAAATTCTTTTGAATTTTCCTAAAAAAATACAAGATAGTAAAATTCAAGAGAATTTTGTTATCTTTGTGCTAAATTTTATGTTCAGTGCATTTTATCATGCTACTTGCCATACAAATCGCCGTTATGAGCAATCACAAAAAATAAATAATACACCTTTTAATGAACATTTAACATAAAAAATAATTTATAAAATTACTCAAATTAAAATGAAAAGAACAATACTTATTTTTATTTCTGTTTTCTTCATCTTTAACACAAATGGACAAGAATCTAAAATTGACAGTTTAGAAATTGTATTAACTCAAAAACAATCCGCTAGTGAAAAAAATGAAATTTACAAGAAACTATGTAAGGAATTAAATCGAATAGCACATCCTGATAAGTCGATTAGTATATACCTAAAAGCTTTATCCAATGCACAAAAAACAGGTGATTCTAAATTCGAAGCAAGAATAAATAGGTACCTTTTTAAAGCGCATAAACATATTGGAAAAAATGATTTAGCCTTGAAATATATTATTCAAGCTTTGGATATTGATAAAACCATAAATAATATTAATGGTATTTTACTCGATATAAATTTGTTAGGAACATACTACATTGATACACAAAACAACAAAAAAGCAATAGAAGTATTAAATCAAGGAATAAACTATTATAATGAAAAAGATTCAATAAATACAATTTGCGTTATACATACAAATTTAGGCATTGCATATTTAGAGAATGGAAATTTGGAAAAAGCAGTTCAATATTATATTAAAGCAATAGAGTATTCTGAAAAATTAAAATCATTTGAAGATAAAAATTTTGCATTACATCAATTAGGAGTAGCGTATATGTTACAAGGCAATTATAAAAAAGCCAAAACTTACTTTCTTGAATCATTAAAAGACAGTATTCATAATAAATATCCTGCTTGGAGAAATGCTAATCACCATGCGTTAGCTTTTAATTATTGGTGCATGAAAGATTATAGAAACTCAATTAAACACGGAAAAATTTCAGAAGAATTTAATCATAAAACAGGGAATGCATACCAAGAATTTGAAGATATTAGGTATCAGGTTCAATCATATAATTATCTCGGAGAGTACGAAAATGCAATTGAAGCAGGAAAAAGAGCACTACAACTTGAAAACAAAATTACTTTTACGGATTTAATCTATGCCATAAAAGTAAACATTTCTACTTCCTACTTATTTAGCGAAAAATATGATGAAGCTGAAAAGTATTTATTAGAAGTATTATTATACATTAATAACAAGAAAGAAGTTAAAAGGATAAACAAACAAAGGCTGTATAAGAACTTATCAATTTTATATGAAAAAAAACATAAATTTGACAAGGCATTGATTTATTACAAAAAGTATCATGAAGACAATAAAAAAGAGTTAATTAAACAACGAGATAGTAAAATGGAAGAAATAGAAACAAAGTACCAAACCGAAAAAAAAGAAAAAGAGAACTTACAACTCAAAGCCGAAAAAGCAGAACAAGCCATTGCTTTGGAAAAAGAAAGTAAAATAAAATCGATTTATGCCGGTAGCTTAATTTTCTCGTTACTCATTTTAGGCATCTATGCTTATTACTACCGAAGAAATAAAAAACAAAAAAGATTGATTGAAAATTTACAAAAGGAACTTCACCACCGGGTAAAAAACAATTTGACCATTATCGACTCACTTGTTGAAGACATTAAAGACGATTTTAACACACCCGGAATTACAACAAGATTGAATGACCTGCAAAACAGAATTGAAAGTATAAACCAAGTACACAAACAGTTGTATAAGGACAATAGACTAACAGAGCTCAATTTGAGAAAATATGTAAAAAATTTGGCAGAAAGCATTCAACAATCTTTTGACAATCAAAAAGTGAAAATTAACAACGAAATAGATGATAATACAGCCATCCCGGTAGAAAAATCATTTCCTCTCGGTTTGATCATTAATGAATTTATCACCAATTCATTCAAATATGCATTTGACAAAGATAAAGAAGGAACCATTAGCATCAAATTGGTAGAAAAAGCCAAATCGTTTTTACTCTTGCTTAAAGATGACGGAAAAGGTTTACCGGACGATTTGAATGTCAATCAACTTAATTCATTTGGGATTAGAATTATGAAATTGTTGAGCAAGCAACTCGGTGGCGTTTTTTCTATCAAAGGAGAAAATGGCGTACAAGTAGAAATTGAATTTCCAAAACAATAAACAATGAAAACCAAAGCTAACATATTAATTGTAGAAGATGAAGCCATCATTTACAACCGAATGAGAAAAGTTTTACAAAAAGAACATTATGACGTGGATGAATACACACCGAGTTATGATGAAGCCATTGCCCGCATTCAACAAAAACGTCCGGATATAATTCTGCTCGACATTAACCTTCAAGGCAGTAAAACCGGTTTGGATTTGGGTAAAATATTATCCGAAAAATATCATATTCCGTTTATATATGTTACGGAATTTGACGATAATGAAACTTTTTATAAAGGTTTGCAAACCCTGCACGAACAATTTATTGTTAAGACCAAACCGCGATTAAACCCAACGGAAATTATAAGAGCCATTCAAACTGTTTTGAACAAAAGAAAGGATATTGATTATGAAAAAAAGGGAATCATAGGATTGGTAGATTATTTGGAAGAAATAAAAAAATTCAGCAAAGGCGCTATAACAAAAGTTCCTGTTCCTTATGAAGAAATTGCTTTTTTTACAAACAAACCTTTTATCAATGACAATGATGAAGAAGAAAAATTACGGGCAAATTACATTTGGTTCCTAACCAAGAAAAAAGATTATTTCTTTCTGAAAAAATCCTTAAAAGAAGTCTATGAAACCTTGCCACATTATTTTGTTCGTGTTAACGAAAATTACATCGTCAATATTTTACCTGAAATACTTCAAGGTAGAATAAACGGTACAAGAGTAACAGTACTCGGACATGAAATAAATCTAACGGGAAGTTATATAAAAGAATTCCAAAAACGACTCAATTGGATATATAATAATTGAAATAAAAGCAACTAACACCAAGATACAAGCATATACCACTATTCTTTGAGTAGTGGTTTTTTTATTTCTATTTTCGTTCATTATAAATCAAAAAAATTAAATGTTATGAAAAAGTTACTTATCATTTTTTTATCATTATTACTTTCCGGTTCTTTTTATGGACAGAATTGTAAACCAACAAAAGTATCTAAACAAGCAAATGGTGACATAGTTAATCTTTACGGTGGCAGAATTAGAAGTGGTGGTTTTGGTTCAAATGACAAATCAATTTACTCTCTTTACATTGCCCAAGTTAATGAAGGAAAAAAAGGCACCTTTATTATTGCTTTTCTCGAAGAGCCGGTTCAAAATAAAAGAGAATATGATTATGCAATTAATAATTTTTTAAATGAAGAGAACTTAAAAAAAAGTTTTCTTGAAATACAATTGAATGGTGAAAAAATTAAAATACCGGCAACTGAATGTCAATTAAAACCGGTTAAATTACTAGGTTCAATTACAGGTTACAGGGTTACTTTTCAAGGCGACATAACTAAAACTGATTTAGAAAAATTACAAAAATATGATTTACAAAGATTTAGATTAATTATTGGCGGACACCCATATGAAAGATACTTTAAAAAGCCAAATTCCAGAACAAAAAAATTGAAAAAGGCTTTTAATTGTGTAAATACAGATAACGTATTTGAAGTGAAAAAGAAAAGTGCAGATGAAATGAATTTAGACGAAGTGAATAAAGCCGACTATAAAACTGAAATAAAGGGTAAATGGTTATTACAAGGAAGTAGTGGCAATATAGTCAGTTTCAAAGACGGAAAAGTATCATTTAGTAAAATGGGTGTTGAATACGATAGCGGTTCTTATAAAATAGCAGGCAATCGGCTAATCATTTCAAGCAAAGAAGGAAACTCAATTTTAGAAATATCAATGTTTTTAAAAGATATGATAATTCTAAAAGAGAAAGGAAATGAAAAAACTTATGAAAGAATTGATTAAGAATATTAATAATTCATATACTGCAATTTGTATGTTAAAAAAAGTTGGGAACAAGCCGAAAAGCCAACTATAAAATTTTGGAGTAGGTTAATAAAAAAACTAAAATTATGAAAAAATTACTATCATTATTAATCGTTATTATTGGAGTAAACATAAATGCCCAAACATCAATAGGTGCCGGTTTCTTTACCGGATTAGACGGCGGAGGTTTAAGTGCACTTGAAATTAATTCCGAATTTGCTTTGGCAGATGGTCAATATTCAATCTCACCGTCATTGGATTATTATATGGGATTGAGTGATAAATATGAAACAGGTGATTTATTACCAAGCTCATTAATTGGCATTAATGTAGATGCACATTATAATTTAGGTGATTTTGAAAGTGTAAATTATTATCCGCTTGTAGGAATTCGTTACCAAATGGGTTCATTAAACTATCCCGGAAATGCCTATTTGGGTTTGAAAGCTCAAAAAGTCAAATTTAACAATTTTGGTTTTTCTCTTGGTGGTGGTTTGACTTATAGTCTATCCGGAAACTTAAAAATAATTGGAGAAGTGAAATATTTAATTATCAAAGATTACGGTGGATTAGGTATCCTTACAGGTTTACTTATCAATATTGGAGGGTAATCAAATGGGATTAAAGTAATTTACTAACCCGATATGTGTTAATTCTACAAAAAATAACTGGATATTAGCTGTTTATTATTTAACATAATTTATTAATACTCATCGGGTTAGTAATAAAAAAGTTGGGAACAAGCCGAAAAAAACAACTATAAAATTTTGGAGTAGGCATAATTTTATATAAATTTATATGAAAAAATATTATTAATTATTAGCTTATTTTTTATTGTATTTTCTTGCTCGTCTCAACAAACCGTACAGATTGACAATAAAATTTATCACAAACTTAATAAGGCATTTCAACATACAACATTAAAAAGAACAGCTACAATTATTGTCGAAAATAAAAATATTGCGGTTTATAGGACTTCTGATGAAGATGAAACTCTTTCAATAGAATTTATTATAAAAAACGGGAAGCTTTCTAGTGCTAGCTATGAAATGCAAGGTGCACAAAATTTTGAAAATGGTAAAATTCTTTGGTATGCGAATGACATTGTTAAATATTCGACGATTAGCAATCGATTTGGTAATATTATCTCTATTTATTACAATGGAAAATTGATTAAAGAAATAGAAAATGAATAAAAATTAAAGTATGAAAACTAAAACATTTATAATCGGCACCAATCCGAAAGGAAAAAGAGATGATATAAAAGTCAAAATTGATGATAAATACAATGAAGTATCAGAAACTCATTGCAAACTCACATTAAAAGGAACTGATTTTTATATTGAAGATTTAAACAGTGCTACCGGTACTTATGTAAACGGCGAAAAAATATTGGAAAAAACCAATGTGGATTTTGACGATGAAATCACATTGGGTTTTAACAATAAATTATCATTAAATAACAAGTTAATAAAATTTGTTTACGATGAAAATAAGAAGAAAAAATCCAAACAAATATTTACAGTTACGGCAATTGGCTTTGTAATTTTAAAAATTTTATTTCACATTTTTAGAAAACTATAACTATGAACACATTAATTTTTTTGGTTGGAAAAAACCCAACAACATCAAACAACGAAATAGCCATTTCTTTAACCGATCCAAGAGACGAAATTAGTAACACTCATTGCAAAATAACTTATGACGGATTGAACTATGTTCTGGAAGATTTAAATTCAGAAAAAGGAACATTTGTAAATAATCGGCAAGTTTTAGGCAAAACAATTATTACGGCAGATGATAAAATTTTATTAGGACCGAATTATAATTTTTCAATTTTGCATCCAACCATTCAATCATTGATTAACAAAACATTTTTTGACGGTAATGCCATCAATAATCCGGTTACAAAAGAAAAGCCGAAAAAAGAAAAGTTTAAAATGGTAATTACTAAAAAGGAAGCAGGAACTGCGGCTGCTTATTTAATATTTTCAGTTTTGATAGATATCTATACTTTATCCATCAATACTAACCATAAAAAAGGAGCCATCAAAGAATCTCTTTTATCCTTTGCATCCCTTGCTCTCTTTTTGCTTGCTTTTACCATACTGAAAAAGTATTTTAAGTCATATAAAGCAAAAGGCATTGTTACTCTTATAAATGTTTATGTTTACATTGGTTGGTTTATGAATTCTTTTTTATTAATAGGTGGTTTAATAGATGCCAATGGTAAAAGCCAAGATGAAGATTTAATCGGCATTATTGGTTTAATAATTTTTGTTATAGCTGTGATATTTTTTATTATTGATATAATTTTGAACGTAAAATTTATAAGCTTCGACAAAGACAATACCAATATGTTGCGCCCTTATGGGATTATTTCAATAATTGTTGGTGTAATTGCATTTTTTGTATCAATTTTAGAAATAATTAATAATTGGGATACAAATTTACCAGTTACCACTATTATTGAAATTATCCCTACCATATTATTGATTTCATTTTTCATTAAACTTAAAAATGTATATTCATTAAAAGACGAATAATATATTAAAAATCGTAAAAGCCAACTATAAAATTTTGAAGTAGGTTAAATCTAAAAATAATTAAAATTGTTTTAGCCCCCAAAAAACTTGGACAAAAAAATAGTTGAAAATTATTCTATTTATGATAGAATTGATGAAAATGGGATTATTGCTACAAATCTAAAAAGTTCAGCATGTAGTAGAAATAAGAAAGGTCCTTATTATTTTCATTTAACCAATGGAGAAGATATTAAATATAAGTTAGTATATCAATCTTCTTTGTTTTACCATTCTCTATTGGCTAAAATTAAAAGAGTAAATAACAGTTGGGGAGGTAATATAGACTTTGGTATGAGTACTTCGTCCAATAATTATAGTTATTATAAAATTGATGGAGAAGAGAAAATAAATTACATCAATTTCAGTGATGGAGGTAATGACAGAAAATATGTTTGGAGGGTAAAAGAAGTACTAAGCAAATATAAATTAAAAGTCTTTTTTATAGCCGGCAACTTAGACGATAACACATCAAGTACAAATATTTTAGAAATAAAATGTCACGACGCTTCCGGAGGAGGAGGCGGTGGTAATGGAGGAATCGATATTAACGGTGATCCTATCCCCGAGATTCAATAATATTTACATACCTGTTTCGTTGTTATAACAACGAAACAGGTATTTATATTAATTGTCATGAAAACAAATATCAAACGTTTATCATTAATAATAATCATACTATTATTTGGTTATTCATGCTCAAAAAAAGTAGATATTGATTTGCCGGATGACAATCCCAAATTGGTGGTTAATTCTTTTTTTACAAAAGATTCTGTTTTTAAAATTTTGGTATCTCACACGTTACCCGTAACACAAAGCGGCTACCCCATAATTGATAATGCACAAGTAGAATTATTTAAAAACAATCAATTTATTGAAAATTTGCATTATGAAAACGGTTTTTATAAATCTAATTATAAAGCCACTGACAACAATCGGTATCAATTAAAAATCAAAGCAGAAGGATATGAGTAAGTTACAGCAGAAAGCTCCATTCCGGCTGGCACACCTGTTTTGTTAAACAAAAACTTTTATTTGAATTATGCTTTCTATACCTATGATAACGGTACGGTTTTCCCGATTTCCAAATTAGAATGCACAATAGCAGATGATTTAACCCAATTGAATTACTATGAAATTGATATCTACATAAAATATTTTGACAATTATGACCAAAAATATCATATTATAGGAGTTGGACCTCTTAAAAATGAAAATCAAATTATCAATAATGAAAATATCATTGACTATCACCCAAGCACAATTGTTTTCTCAAATGAGTTATTTACTTCTACCCAACAAAAAATTGATATAGTTATTCGTTCATTTATTTTAGATAATATTCAGTATCATCAAAACAGTAAATTAATCATAATTTTAAGAAAAACAAGTAAAGAATATTATTTATATCAAAAATCTTATACACTCCATGAGTTTTTCCAAACCTCTGATGAAATTTGGGGTTCGCCGGCACCGGTAGAATTATACAGCAATGTACAAGGAGGTTTGGGCATATTTGCCGGTTATAGCCAAGTTATGGATTCAATAGCAATAAATTAGTTTGATATATGAAAAAAATATTTTTAATTCTTTTATTGGTCTCAAAAGGAGTTAAAACTATGCACTATACTACTCTAGGTTATTAAGACCACTTTCGGTTGATATATAGTTGAATTATTAAGCAACATTTTGATACTTTTCTATGGGTTTAATCCTCCTGCATATTCATTGAGGTGGTTATTGGTATTAGTTTTGAAACAACAACAAATTACACCCGCGAACATCCGAATGGTCAAAACGTCCCAATATTTCAAAACTACCGGAGGACGAAGTAATTTTTCCCAAATCTTGTGTAGCAATAAATGAACAGGAATAAATATTTGCCAAGTCAATAACATTAATACCGCCTGTTTTACCTTCGGGTAAATAGCTCATCGGATCTTCGGTGTCGCGAATAAGAATTTTTTGCCAAGGCGGACTGTAAAAAACACCTTTCCCTTGTGAGTAAGATTGCGTAAGCAATTCGGTCATGCCGTATTCCGAATGTATATGTGGCACCCCAAAAGCTTTGATAAGATGTTTGTGCAGTTCTTCGCGTAGCATCTCTTTTCGACGTCCTTTCATGCCGCCGGTTTCCATTACGATGGTATTTTTAAGCCGGAAACGATATTTTTCAGTCAAATCCAATAGTGCATAAGAAACACCGATAAGCAGAATTTTTTCGCCTTGCGCATCCAATTTTTGCAATTTTGTAGCCAAATCATCATAGTTGTGCAGGTAAAAACCACTGTTTTGTTGTCCGGTTTTTTCAATAAGTTTGTTCACCATATATACCAATGAAGACTGTCCTTGTTCCAAATACGAGGGCAACAAAGCCAGTATAGTAAGGTTTTTGACATCGCCGTAAAAATACCGAAAAGTGCGCAAAAAACTTTGTTCATACAAATATAAAGATTTGACAAAATGTTTGCTGCGGTTCATACCCGAAGTTCCACTGCTTTTAAACAAGACATCAAATGGAGGCGGAGCGCTTACCACTTGATAAGTTTTAAAAAATTCGATAGGCAAAAACGGTATGTTTGCTATTGATTTAACCTTGTGAACAGATACACCCAGCAATTCAATAAAGCGTTTGTAAACAGGATTGTTGCAGGCTTGAAATTGAAAAATTTCAAGTGCCTTGCGTTCAAAATCCGATGAGTTTTGAATATCAAAAATACCGAAATCATTCTTCATTCTTTTTTTCTTTTTCCGTGTTTAATATTTTTTGCACCATGGGATCATCGGGTATAAGTATTTGATAATAAACATTGTCGCCAAACAAATCGCGTCCCAAGAGGGCTTTCATCAAGCGTTTGAGTTGTGCCGGTGCATGCGAATTTTTATGTTGCGGTTTGCGAGTTCCGAAACCTTTGTGTTTTTGTTTAAAGTTTTCGTATAATTTATCGACGATTAAACTGTCGGAAATAAAACCCTCGGGGGTATAATTTTCCAATTCGGTCAAATGTTCATCAAGATAATCGGTGATAAAGTTTGATAAAAACCGGTTCATGTAGCCGTATTCATACAGATATTTATCGGGGTTAAGCGGCACAAAAATATCGGGAATAATACCGCCGCCGCCATATACGATTTTGCCTTTGGGAGTAGTATATTTTAGACTGTCGTTGATGGGAATACTGTCTTTGTAATACAGTTCGCCATTGTATTGACGGTTTTTAAAAGCTTGTTCATATTCTTGACGGTGTCCTTTTTGATAAGGTTTTTGAATGGAGCGTCCCGTAGGAGTATAGTATCGGGCGGTTGTCAGACGCACTTTGGAACCGTCGCCGAGTTGAATTTCGCGTTGTACCAGACCTTTGCCGTAACTGCGACGTCCTACTATGGTTGCCATGTCGTTGTCTTGCAAAGCACCGGCAACTATTTCGCTGGCAGAAGCCGAATTTTCGTTGATCAGAACAAATATATTTCCTTGTTCAAAGTCACCACGCGCCGTAGCTGTAACCTTTTTGATATTGCCTTTTTGATCTTTGGTAAAGAAAATCAGTTTGCCGTTGGGCAAAAATTCATCGGCTATCAAATCCGCTTGTTGCAACAAGCCGCCGGTGTTGTTGCGTAAATCCAAAATCAAGGTTTGCATACCTTGTTTTTTTAAATTGATAACCGCTTTGTGAAATTCGTCATAGGTATCGGCCGAAAATGTCGATAGTTTGATAAATCCCAATGTGTCATTAACCATAAAGTGAGCCGGCACACTGATTAATGGTATTTTGCTTCTTTTGATACGTATTTCAAAAATACTGTCAGCGGTTTTTCGGTAAACGGTTAGTTTTACTTCGGTGCCTGTTTTTCCTTTGATCTGTTCCGAAAGTTTGTCGATATCGACATTATGACCGAAAAGAGTATCGTTGTTTACCGTTAAGATGCGGTCCATACGGTGTAGTCCGGCAGCTTGTGCGGGACTGTTTGGGAGCGGACGGATAACGGTAAACGTATCGCGGTATTTTTGAAACAAAACACCGATACCGGTAAATTCTCCGTCGAGTTCTTCGTCGGCATGTGCTACTTCTTGTTTGGGAATATAAACCGAATGAGGATCGAGATTTTGCAATATGTCTTTGATAACAATATCGACTATGCTGTCGGTTGGCACCGTATCGACATATTCTTCTTTGATGTAGCGCAACAAATTGTCTATTTTGTCCTTTTCGGTGGGTTTTAAACTGAGTTCGGTTTGTTGATCAAAATGCAAAATGCTTCCTATTGCAATACCCAAAACAATTGCAATACCTATAAATATACTGTAAAGAGCCTTTTGTTTGTTATTCATCTGTTTCTGTAATCTGTTCTACAATTACTCCTGCTTTTTTTAAAAAATCCAATCCGGTAGTATCTTTGTATGCTTCGTAATAAACCACTCTTTTGATGCCGGCTTGATATATAAGTTTGCTGCACTCTTTGCAAGGCGAAAGGGTTACATACAAGGTAGCACCTTCGCTGTTTTGAGTAGAAGCGGCAACTTTCGAAATGGCATTGGCTTCGGCATGTAGCACATGCCATTTGGTGTTGCCTTCTTCATCTTCGCAAACATTTTCAAAGCCACTGGGGGTGCCGTTGTAACCATCCGATATAATCCGACGTTCTTTAACAATGAGCGCACCTACTTTTTTGCGTTTGCAATAAGACAAATTGCCCCATTCGCGTGCCATTTTCATATATGCTTTGTCGTGTTTGGAAGTGTTTTTTTTTGACATAATGTATATGGAAAATTTTTCAAACTTCAAAATTACGATTTTTTTTACTTAAAAATTTGAACATTAAGATTTTATTATCAAATAAAATTCCAACTCGGTTGTAGCAATTTCCCGTATTTTTTCAAACCTTTTCATATTTATAATAGATTTGGTATTATATAAAAAATGACTTGGGGCAATTTTGTACGAACAAGTTTCAAAAAAATAAAAATATCTTAAAAAATATATCCTTTACAGTTTGGAAATTGATAAAAATGTATATTTTTGACGCATAAAAAATTAATTAATCAAAACATACAAGATGAACAATAAATATCAAGAACAAATTGATCGTTTTATGGAGTATGCACAAATGCGTAATCCTAACGAACCCGAGTTTTTGCAAGCCGTAAAAGAAGTCGCAGAAGCGGTGATACCTTATATTGAAGAAAATCCGAAATATCAAGGAAAAAAACTTTTGGAACGTATGATCGAACCCGAACGAACTATTTCGTTCAGAGTGCCTTGGGTTGATGACAAAGGTGAAATACAAGTCAATCGCGGTTATCGTATTCAATTCAATTCGGCAATTGGACCCTACAAAGGCGGATTGCGTTTTCACCCGACCGTTAATCAAAGTATTTTAAAATTTTTGGGTTTTGAACAAATTTTTAAAAATGCCTTGACAACTTTGCCTATGGGAGGTGGCAAAGGAGGTTCCGATTTTAATCCCAAAGGCAAATCGGAAGCCGAAGTGATGCGATTTGCACAAGCTTTTATGAGCGAACTTTTTAGGCACATAGGTCCCGATACCGACGTTCCTGCCGGTGATATCGGTGTTGGCGGACGCGAAATAGGCTATTTGTTCGGACAGTATAAAAAATTAAAAAATCAATTTGCCGGCGTACTTACCGGCAAAGGCTTGTCTTTTGGCGGTTCGCTGATACGTCCCGAAGCAACCGGATTCGGTGTGGTGTATTTTGCCGAACAAATGTTAGCAACCAAAGGCATGGATTTAAAAGGCAAATTAATAGCTGTTTCGGGCTTCGGTAACGTGGCCTGGGGGGCTATTACCAAAGCCAATCAGTTGGGCGCCAAAGTGGTAACCGTTTCGGGACCGGACGGATATATTTATGACCCCGAAGGTATTTCGGGCAAAAAAATCGACTATTTGTTGCGTTTGCGTGCCACTAATAACGATGTGGTGGCTCCTTATGCCGACCAGTTTCCCGAAGCTACTTTTTATGCCGGCAAAAAACCTTGGGAGCAAAAAGTCGATATTGCCATGCCTTGTGCCACACAAAACGAACTACAAGAAGAAGATGCAACTCAATTGGTTAAAAACGGCGTAATCGCAGTAGTGGAAGGTGCCAATATGCCTTCAACTCCCGATGCCATCAAAATCTTTAAAGCCGCCAAAATATTGTATTCGCCCGGCAAAGCTTCCAATGCCGGCGGTGTAGCCGTATCCGGATTGGAAATGAGCCAAAATTCCATGCGATATAATTGGACCGCCGAAGAAGTCGATGCCAAACTCAAACAAATAATGAAAAGCATACACGAAAATACCGTTAAATACGGCAAACAACCCGACGGTTGGGTCGATTATGAAAAAGGTGCCAATATAGCCGGATTTGTAAAAGTAGCCGATGCCATGCTGGCACAAGGCGTAGTATAAAGCACACGCAAATATCATGAACATAAATAAGGGGCGGCTTTTCGCCCCTTTTTTTAGTCGAAATAATTACCTAACTTTATACTTTCTAAAAATACGAACCAATGAAACCCAAAAGAAACAAACAATTGTTGCAAAATTATTTGAACCGCGACAGCCGTATGCGCGACATCTATCACGATATGAGTAAGTTTAAGGTCAAAGAAATTTTGCTGGTTTCCAATTTGTATGATGCTTTTTCAATTAATAAAGAAGGACGTTTTTCCGAAATTATGCTCTACGATTACGGCAAATTAAACCTTACTTCTTTGCCGCGTATAACCGGTGTGTATTCAACCGAAGAAACCTTAGAGCAATTGGAAATAAAAAATATCGATATGGTAGTGATAACTATCGGATTTAATAAACAACGTCCCTTAAAAATCATCAAAAAAATCAAAGAACGTTACCCCGATCTACCCATCTTTATTCTTTTGAACAATACACATCATATCAAATTTTTAGAAAAACAAAAAGAAGACATCGGTTACGACAAAATTTTTGTGTGGGACGGCGAATCGCGCGTGTTCTTTACCATGATCAAATATTTGGAAGATAAAATGAATGCCGAAAACGACAGTAAGTTGGCTTCCGTTAGAATGATTTTGGTCGTTGAAGACAATCCGATTTATTATTCCAATTATTTAAACAAACTTTATCGTATCATCTTTAAACAAACCAACAAAATTATCGACGAGGTAAAGATGGATAAACTTTACAAAGTATTGAAACTCAGGGCAAGACCAAAAATTTTATTGGCAACCAACTACGAAGAAGCCATGAAATTGTTTCATAAGTTCAAAGACAATATTTTTGTTATGATTACCGATGTGCAATTTCCCAAAGATGGCAAAATACAACCCGATACAGGTTTTCAACTCATTGACGAAGTAAGAAAAGAAAAACCTCGATTGCCTATCATCGTTTTGTCTTCCGATAAAAAACAAAAACAGGTTGCCGCAAACAAATGCTTGACTTTTATTGACAAAAACGATGAAGATTTATACCAAAAACTCATTCATCAAGTAACCCAAAAAATAGGCTTCGGCGATTTTATCTTTCGCAATGCCAAAGGTGAAGAAATAGACCGTGCCGCTACACTCAAAGAATTTGAAAAAATACTCAAACGCGTGCCACAAGAGAGTATAGATTACCATGCCAAACGCGATGATTTTTCGCTTTGGCTCATGGCACGTTCCGAAATTCAATTGGCAAAAATATTAGAAGCCAAAAAAGCCCACCACTTCAAAGATGTCGAAGAGATAAGAGAATATATTTTAAAAATGTTAAAAGCATATCGCGACGAAAAACCGCAAGGTAAAGTAGTGCCTTGGGAAGATGCCGATTGTACCAACGACAAAAATATTTTTTTGTTGTCCGAAGGTGCTTACGGCGGTAAAGGACGCGGCTTGGCTTTTATCAATTCGCTTTTGTATAAAACCGAATTGGCGGCACATCTCAAAGGTTTAAAAATAAAAATGCCCCGAACCGCCATTATAGGAGCCGACGAATTTGACCGTTTTATCGAAGATAACAATTTGCAAAACATCAAAGAACTCAACTTGTCTGATGATGAAATCAACAAACGTTTTTTAAAAGCACGTCTATCCAACCGTTTGGTAAAAAAACTCGACGAATTTCTCGATTGTTTTAAAAAACCTTTGGCAGTCAGGTCCTCGGGACTTTTTGAAGATAGTTTAACGCAACCCTTTGCAGGTATTTTCGAAACTTATATTATACCCAACAATCACCATGATAAAAATAGAAGATTGCAACAACTGATAGATGCTATAAAATTGGTTTATGCTTCGGCTTTTTCCAATGTCGCCGTCAATTATGCCCGTGCACTTGACCACAAGTTAGGCGACGAAAAAATGTCGATAGTTTTGCAAGAACTGGTAGGTAGAGAGCACGAAGGTTTATACTATCCCGATATCAGTGGTGTGGCTCAATCTTATAATTATTATCCGTTTGCATCAATGAAACCGCGTGACGGTTTTGCCGTAATAGCTGTCGGATTAGGCTCGTATGTGGTCGAAGGTGAAAGAGCTTTTAGGTTTGCTCCCAAATATCCCAAAATACAAGTCCTTTCCATGCAAGATCAAATCAAACAGAGCCAAAGTTATTTTTATGCCGTCGATATGAAAAATCCGGATATAAATTTACTCAACGGACCTTTTTCGGCAATAAAAAAAGTTGATTTATATGATGCTATTTCGCATGGTACCTTAACTCATTTGGTTTCAAGCTACGATTATAACAATGATATGATGTATCCGGGAGTGGACGAAAATGCCGTGTTGGTAACCAATTTTGCCAGCATATTGCAAAACGACTACATCCCTTTACCCGAAATGATTCAAACCGTTTTAGAAAGCTTAAAACAAGCTTTTGATACACCGGTCGAAATAGAATTTGCCGTAGATTTGGCACCCGATCAAGACGGCGATGCAACTTTTTATATTTTGCAGGTTAAACCGCTTTTGATGCCGGCGGAAGATTATACTTTTAAACCTGACGAACTCGATAAGAAAAATTTGATTCTTTATGCCGAAAAAAGTATGGGAAACGGTGTTATCAATACTATTTCGGATTTCATTTTTGTCAAAAACTTCGTTTTTGACAAAACCGAAACGGTTGCCATAGCCGAAGAAATTGATGAACTCAATCAAAAGTTTCATAACAAACAATACATATTGATAGGTCCCGGACGCTGGGGTACACGCGACAGGTTTATAGGAATACCGGTCAATTGGACACAAATTTCAAATGCCAAAGTGATTGTAGAAACCAGTTTGGAAGGTTTTCCGTTAGATGCTTCATCGGGTTCGCACTTTTTTCATAATTTAACAACCATGAATATTGCTTATTTTTCGGTTTATTTGGATAAAAATCCGGAGGCTGTCAATTATGATTTATTAAATAGTGCACAATTGATTGAAGAAACCAAATATTTTAAACATGTTCGTTTTGAACAACCTGTTAAAGTAATTATTGATGGAAAAAAACGTCGAGGAGCTATTTTAAAAGCTTGATTTATTATCTCATCAAAAAAAGACCTGTCCATGCGGACAGGTCTTTTTTTGATGTTTATAATAAAATTATTTTACCAAGTTGATTTCAACTCTACGGTTTTTAGCTCTTCCGGCTCTTGTTCTGTTTGAAGCAATAGGTTTGGTTTCTCCGTAACCTTTGGCGTTCAATTTTGATTTAACGCCGTGCTCTTTCAAGTAATTTACAACAGCTTCGGCTCTTTTTTGAGACAATGCCATGTTAAATTTGTCGCTACCTACACTGTCGGTATGACCTTCTACATCAAATTCCGAAGTAGGATACTTAACCAAAATAGCTATTACGGCATCTAAGGTTTTGATAGTGCTGGGTTTGAAAGTAGCTTTACCGGAGTCAAAGTAAATAACTTTGGCGTATTCGTTCAATTTAGCCTGCTCTTCTTTGGTAATTACAGGACAACCTTTGTTAGAAGCAGGACCGGCAACTTTAGGACAAGCATCGTCTTTGTCCAATACACCGTCGCCGTCAGTATCGGGGTAAGGACAACCGTTGTTTTCGACAGGACCGGCAACTTTGGGACAATTGTCTTTGCCGTCGGCAACACCGTCGCCGTCGCTGTCAGGACAACCGTTCAAGGCAGCCAAACCGGCAACATCGGGACAAGCGTCTTTCGAATCGATAATACCGTCGTTGTCGCTGTCGGGACAACCGTTAAATTCAACTTTACCGGCAACATCGGGACAAGCATCTTTTGAATCGATGATACCGTCGCCGTCGCTGTCGGGGCAACCGTTAAATTCGGGTAAACCTTTGACGTCGGGACAAGCGTCATTTTTGTCAAAAATACCGTCGCCATCGGTATCAACACCGCCAAATTTAACGGCAAGACCGATACCGTGTTGCACATAAGGCAAAACATTAACATCAAATGTATGATGATATGCCGATTCGACAAACAAACCTAAGTTGTCGTTAAACCAGTATTCCAATCCCAAACCACCGTTTAAGTTACCTGCATCTTCTTTTTCTAACCAAGTGTAACCGCCACCTGCAAAAATATAGGGTTGTAATTTTTTTCCTTCTTTGCAAATGTTGTATTTAACGTCCATATTGGCGTTCATAAATGACATATTGGCATCCATGGTTCCCAAGTGGGTGATTTTGTTTATTTTAAATGAACCTACTAAACTGAACTTGTCACCCAAGTAATGTCCTACGCGAACATCAGAAATGGCATAAGCCGCATTGTAGTGGTCAAAATTGAAATATTCCGAACCAATTTTGTCACTGATGTAGCTGTAATCCACTTGTCCCGTAGGATAAAAGTCCACAGCATTTAAACCCAACTTGATTAACCAAGGGTTATTGCTGTCTTGCGCATTGGTAGCAAATGTGGTAAATACCAAAACCGCTAATAATAGTTGATTTAATTTTTTCATATCCTTTTATTGTTTAATTATGATTAACGCAAAATTACTAAAATATATTTAGTATTCCCAATTTTTTTATCATATAACACCTAATTTTTTTCCTACCCTACCAAAAGCTGCAATGGCTTTATCCAAATGTTCTTGTGTATGTGCGGCGGAAAGTTGTACGCGGATACGGGCTTTTCCTTTTGGAACAACCGGATAAAAGAATCCGATAACGTATATATCTTCACGGAGAAGCTCGTTTGCCATGTCTTGCGAAAGTTTGGCATCGTATAACATAACCGGTATAATGGGCGATTCGCTGTTGCCAATGTCAAAACCTAATTTTTTCATGCCGTTTTTAAAATATTCGGTATTCCATTGCAGTTTGTTAAGCAAAGTTTGGTCGTTTTCAATTGTTTCCAAAACTTTTAAGGCGCCGCCAACAATTTCGGGGGCGAGTGAATTGGAGAATAAATAAGGACGGGAGCGTTGGCGGAGCATTTCTATAATTTCTTTTCGTCCTGTGGTATAGCCTCCCATGGCACCTCCTAAGGCTTTGCCTAAGGTGCCGGTTATGATGTCAATTTTACCCATTACTTTTTTGAGCTCAACGGTTCCGCGACCGGTAGCTCCCAATACACCTACGGCATGACTTTCGTCTACCATGGTTAGAGCATCGTATTTTTCGGCTAGTTCAACTATTTTGTCCAATTGTGCCACTACACCGTCCATTGAAAAAACACCATCGGTAACTATGATTTTAAAGCGATGTCCCGCCGCTTTGGCTTCTTTAAGTTTGGTTTCCAAATCAGCCATATCGTTGTTTTTGTATCGATAACGTGCCGTTTTGGTCAATCGAACCCCATCTATAATTGATGCATGGTTGAGTTCGTCCGAAATGATAGCGTCTTCGGGTCCGAATAAAGGTTCAAAAACTCCGCCGTTGGCATCAAAGGCAGCTGCATATAAAATAGTGTCATCCGTTTGATAAAAATCGGCTAATTTTTGTTCCAATTCTTTGTGTTTATCTTGTGTGCCGCAGATAAAACGCACCGAAGCCATGCCATAGCCTCTGTTGTCCATCATTTTTTTTGAAGCTTCAATTACTTCGGGATTGTCAGCCAGTCCCAAGTAATTGTTGGCACAAAAATTCAACACTTTTTGTCCGGTATTTAATGTAATTTCGGCACCTTGCGGTGAGGTGATAATTCGTTCGTGTTTAAACAAGCCCGAAGTTTCAATTTCTTGAAGGCTGTTTTGCAGGTATTTTTTAAATTTATCGCTATACATTATTATTTATTTTTTGTTCGAAAACAAATATAGCCATAAATTGAAAAGTAAAAGTTGATTTATGCCGTTTTATTGTGGATTGCAGTCTTAACTTTCTTGACTTTGACAGAATAAATAGTTAAGTAATTGATATGTAATATATTACAAAATCGTGCAGGCACTACAATTTTAGATAAACACTTGATTTATAGCTCTTTGTGATGTTGCCTCATCGGGAAGCGTTATTTTTAAAGATTTTTGTAGTATTTTTGATTTTCATCTATTTTTGAACGGAAATATTGTAGTTCTTTTTCTCCGTTTTGTTTTATTTAACAAACAAAAGTCTCCCCATATTTATTGATTTCGTAATTAAAAAATGTAGATTTTAAGAAAAAAACTCTGTCAAAGTCAAAAAACGAAGCGGTGGCGGTGTCGTGTCGAAGCGAAGTGAAGAATCTAATTCAATAAACCGACACAAAACCAAAGATTGCCACGGGGCTCGTGCCTCGCTCCTCTCAATTACAATGTGCAGTTAATCAAATAGTTACGTAATAAATGGTGTCATTTCGAACGCACTGAGAAATCTTTTTCTATTCGGCAAAAACTTCCCCGGTCGTTACCTCCTTTGGAATGACAATTGACATCTAACATCCAACACCATGTCCGGTTTTCGATACATTCCGAAATGAGTTTCGGGGCACTTAAATTGACATGAAAAACATTTATTACCTAAATCATTATTCTATCTGTCACCACGAATCCGCTTTTCGGGTGTGGTGGTCTCAAACATTTCAATACAGTCAATTATTTCAATGGGTTTTTTCAAACAGCATTATTACTAATTTGTAGAGACTGCCACAGCCTTCGTGCCTCAGGCTTCGC